>JADHXY010000001.1 GCA_016782755.1 Phycisphaerae bacterium
GACAGGGATATACTGCTGGCCGGCGGGCTTTTGAATTATACTAAGGACGTGTAAAAAAATCATCTTTCATTTTGGCTGGCTGGAACTTGCGATGGTTTGGGAATTAAAAAACAAAGGATTTGCACAAAGCGGCAAACCTATTATACTTGTTACTGATTTCTGGAGGCCACTGGTCGATACGATGGCTAAGGATGATCCTGGTTCGATAAAAGTTGTTGAGTTTGCTCGAACCGGTTTGGAAGCATCGCAGATGTTGAGTGAATATCTTTGTTAAACGGGATTTTACTATGTTTTATAAGAACCTTAAATTTCTTGTTATATTTTTGCTTTTGACAGGCCCTTATGCATTTGGTGAAGAGGCTGAGCTTTTGCGGGAAGATGCTATTATAGCTGGGGTGCCGGGTAAGCTGGTTAGCGATGCGAATGGTGGCTGGCTGTTTAGTTTTGACCAGGAGGTAAGCGACGGGATAAAGGCAATCGAAGCGGGTAAGCCTTTGGCTCTGCTGGAATGCTCGACTCTTGAAAAAATCCTTTATATACATCAGCAGGATCCAAACTCACAATTCAGGCTATGGGCGAGAGTGACAACTTATGAGGAGAGGAACTATTTATATAGTGCGTATTTTCTTGAAATAGCCGGCACAGAAGAGTCTGATACTGAGTTAGCAGAAGCGAATGAGCCAAACATGGTTGTTGAAATTGAAGAGGCAAACGATTCTAATCAGCCGGCTGAGAGTGTTGGTGTTATTGACGAAGGGGAAGATGAGTTCAAGATTCCTGAAAAAGTTTTAAGGAAGTTGCGGCCTCAAAAAATCGTTCGCACACAGGAAATAAAAAAGCTCAGAAAAGGGCTCAAGCTCAAGCAGGATATGATAATGGCCAATCGCACCGGTTTTATTAATAAGACAAGCAGCGGCGGTTATGAATTTGTGATTGATGGGGTAGGCAGGAGCATTGATGGTACGAGTTTTCGGCTGCTGCAGAGTAAGGCCCTTGAGCTTTCTATCGAAGAGCAGAAAACATATCTCGAACAGATAAGATTTAAGATTTCCGGTGTTATTACCCAATTCAAAGGTGGTAATTACCTGCTCCTTGAGCGGGCAAATCGTACTTTCAGCCACGGTAATTTCGGGAGATAAAGGGTTTTAATATGGAAGGCAAACTGGAAAATATTTTAATATCATATAAACAGGATGACTTTAATTCTATTATCGGAGAGTCTCATGGATCAATGGCTAAAATGGCGAAATTTGGCCCGGCAGAGTCGGAATTTAACAAGGTAATAGATATTATTTCAGACATTTTTAAAGCTGGAAAAGGGGATCCCAACGAATCTGAGAGTTGTGATGATGTCGTCGCCAAATACACAGAAGAATTTGACGGTGTCAAATTATCCCCTGAGCAATTTCTTGTAACGGGAAATGAATTAAAAAAGGCTCACGCTAAAATTGAAATTGATAAAGAACTCCTATCTTCAATTCGCAAAGCTATCGCAAACGTCAGGAAATACCAAAATGCAATCTTAAATAACACCGACGAAACTTTTCCAGATGACGGCACAGGAATAAAATATACCCCAATAGAACGGGTGGGCATTTGTGTTCCGGGTGCATCGGCACCATTGCCGTCAACGGTAATAATGACCGCTGTTCCTGCGCAGGTAGCGGGCGTGAAGGAAATCGCTGTCATATCACCACCAAGATACAACGGAACTATCCATCCGGTAACCTTAGCCGTTTGCCATGAACTCGAGATTAGCGAAGTTTACCGTATTGGCGGCGTGCAAGCCGTAGCCGCATTGGCAAGAGGAACAGAACATATTTCTAAAGTCGATAAGATTGTCGGACCGGGCAATAAGTGGGTACAGACCGCCAAGCAGCTTGTTCTTGGCCTTGTTGGTATTGATTCTATTGCCGGCCCAAGTGAAGTCTTAATAATCGCAAATGACGAGGCAAATCCGGCATGGATCGCAGCCGACATGCTCAGCCAGGCCGAACACGCCCCCGGCTGTGCATTTGTTTTTACCGACTCACAAAAATTAGGTAAAAGCATTCTTGAAGAATTAAAAAAACAGGCCAAGCGATTAAGCCGAAGTAAAGAGACTATCGAATGTCTGACAAACTACAGCAAGATAGCCGTTTTCGAAAACATGACCGAAGTGATTTCACTTGCAAACGATTTCGCGGCGGAACATTTGCAGATACAATGCGGCGATGAGAGCGGCAAGTATGCTGAGCAGATAACCAATGCTGGTGCGATTTTTGTCGGGGCGTATTCTCCGGTTGCGGTTGGTGACTATTTTGCGGGTCCGAGCCATACGCTGCCAACTGGAACAAGTGCGAAATTTTTTAGCCCGCTGAGCAGTAACGATTTTGTGAAATCCACGAGCATTATTGAGTACAGCAAAGAGATGCTGGAAAGGGGAGCTGAGAAAATTATCCGGCTGGCAAATACCGAGGGGCTTGATGCACATGCGAAAAGCATTGAGGTCAGGAAGAAATAGTCATAAGAGTTAGGGTGTGTAGATAATTTACTCACACGTCCCAGTTGAGCCTTTGTTCGTATTTGTAGAAAAAGCGGCCCAGAAGATGGCCTGATATCATCATACCTATGGCCGAAAGGGCCGGTATCAAAACACGAGCGAAAGGAACTATAAAAAGCAGATACGAACAAGCGGTAAAAATGGCTTGCAGCAATGCGAGCAGCAGGCAAAGGCCTATGTATGGGAAGAAAGTGCTCTTGATCGATGCAGCTATCAGAATTGGGTTAAGGCCGTAGAATGAGTCGAACATTATCACAGCCAGAAATGCCATAGGGAAGCAGAAAATACCAAAAGCAACCAATACGAAGAAGATGTTATCTATCCGCCCGGTGGTATGAGAATAAATCATTGCAGGCAGTGTGAAAACCGCAATACAGGCGATGATTTTAAAGAGGTTGGAAAAAATTTCACCAAAAGCGGGTGTCTGCGACATGGTGTCGGGTGCGCGGGTGCTGCCGAGGGCACTTTCGTAAACGCATTGTCCATAGTACCAGAACATGTATAACCAAAAAACGGCGTTGATGAGTGCGCCTAAAATTTTAATGAGAATCGCAATAGGCAAGAAAGGGACGAAAACAACAGTCAAAGCGGTTGTTAATAATCCAAGCAGTCTCAGGATAAATGGTATGCCGAAAAAAATCAGCAGCATAAATAAGCCGGCTTTGCTGTAGGGATATAGGAATAAATCGAATATAAAAGGATAGGTTCGCTTGCCGCTGTAATGTTGAGTGCCGCTGACAAGGCTGGTTTGAAGGCGTGGGTCTTCATATTGGTGGTTGTCCTGACTCTGGTCGGGGTCGGGGATTTTGAGGGTTTCGTTTTTGATGCCATTCGGCGGGGCGGCAACGGCTGTGACAATAAAGGGCTGTCCGCATTTTTTACAAATAACCTCTTTGCCGAGAAAGTTATCGTCGGCTTTGTATTTTTGATTACAACCGCTGCAACGGAATATAATCATTGGTTCCCTTCCCATTTATTTAATTATTTTAGGTGCTAAGCATATTTTCTATCAGGTTCTGAGCTTTTTCAATGGCATCGGGGATTTTTGCTGCGTCTTTTCCTCCGGCTTGTGCCATCTGGGGTCTTCCGCCTCCTCCGCCGCCTATTACGGGGGCGATCTGTTTGATTATGTCACCGGCCTTGAGGCCTTTTTTGATAAGGTCGTCAGTTACTCCGACAAGCAGGGTGACTTTTCCGGCGTCATCAAAGCCGAATACCACTGCTGCAGAAGATGCTTTTTTCTTTATCATATCTATGGCTGCCCTGGCCTGTTCGGTGGTTGTGTTTTCAAGCTTTGAACAAACTATGGAAGTATCATTTATTTTTTTGCAATTACTGAGCAGTTTTTTGGCCTCTGACATGATGTCACCACCGCTTTGTTTTGCGGCTGACTTGAGCTGTTTTGATAGTTTTTTATTTTGCTCGAGAAGCTGCTCAACTCTTTGTTGAACTTGTTCAGCGGGGACTTTAAGTGTGCGGCTGAGGTTGTCTATGATTTCGCTTCTTTGAGTGAGGTGGTCACTTAAGGCTGTACCAGTTAAGGCTGTTATTCTTCTGATGCCTGCTGAGATGCTCTCTTCTCTGGTTATTTTGAAGCCGCCGATGAAACCGGTATTGTTGACATGGGTTCCACCGCAAAATTCCCTGCTGAAGGCTTGAGCTATTTTTTTATCGTTCTCTGCTCCGATTGCTACCACGCGTACTTCGCTGCCGTATTTTTCGCCAAACAAGGCCATTGCACCGAGTTTTTCGGCATCTTCTTTTGGCATGACATTGCAAGTTACCGGTTGGTCGGCTGTGATTTGTTCGTTAATGAGCTGCTCAACTTCTTTTATCTGTGCGTCAGTAAGTGCCTTTGGGGCGGTGAAATCAAAGCGTAGATATTCGGTACAGACGAGGCTGCCCTGCTGAGCTACGGATTCGCCGACAACTTTCTGTAAGGACCACTGGAGCAGATGCGTGGCAGTGTGATTTTTTCTTATGGCATCGCGGTCTTTGCTTACAAGGCAGCTTATTTTGTCACCAACCTTTAAGCTACCGCACTCGAGCGTGCCCTGGTGTATTACGGTATCCGCAATTTGTGTTGTGTCCTCAACTATGAATTTGGCATCGGTGGCAGATATTAACCCGCAATCACCAACCTGCCCGCCGCTTTCGGCATAAAAGCAGGTTTTGTCGAGGATTAGGCCGAGTTGCTGATCGTTGGGGATGTTTCCTTGCTGTGTGAAACCGTTTTTGTCAATGAACCCTAATATTTTTGCATGGCAATTGTCGGCGAGATATTTGCTGCCGTCATCTGTTACGGGAAGCTGTGTACCGGAGAGGCCGGCAGCGAAAGTTGTTTGTTTTTGTGCCTGTCGGGCGCGGGTTCGCTGCTGTTCCATCAGCTCGTTGAACTTATCTACATCGACGCTTAACTGCTGCTCCTGTGCCATTAGGCGGGTCAGATCGAATGGAAAACCGTATGTGTCGTAGAGGGCGAAGGCGTCTTCGCCTGGTATTTTTTGGGTTTTGTCACTTGCGGCTCGTTTGGCTGCGGTGTTGAATATTTCGATGCCGCGGTCGAGCGTCCTGCCAAAACTGGCTTCTTCGGATTCTATGACGGTGGCGACGTAATCTTTTCTTTGTCTTATTTCGCCAAAAGCGTCGCCCATGTAGTCGGCGACAACATCAACGATTTTGTACATGAATGGTTCATGGAGGCCGAGCTGTCTGCCGAAGCGGCATGCCCTTCGCAGAATACGGCGGATTACATATCCTCTTCCGTCGTTAGAGGGGACGGCGCCATCGGTTATGGCGAAAGTTAACGTCCGTATGTGGTCGGCTATAACTCTGAATGCGTTGTCTGTTTTGCTGCCGAGTTTTGATGTGTATTTATGGCCACTGATTTTGGCTATATAATCGATTATCGGCATGAAAAGATCGGTGTCGTAATTGCTGGTTTTGTTCTGTAAGACCGAGACGATTCTTTCGAGGCCTGCGCCGGTGTCGACGTATTTATCTTTTAAGGGCGTTAGCTTGCAGTCTTCTGCGCGGTTGTACTGGATGAATACGAGATTCCATAGTTCGATAAATCTTGCACAGCCGGCATTTACACCACACTTGTGGCCGGGGACATTTTGCATGTCGCATCTGTCGGGGCCGAGGTCGATGTGTATTTCGCTGCAAGGGCCGCAAGGGCCGGTATTGCCCATTTCCCAGAAGTTATCTTTTTTTCCAAAGGCGAGGATTCGTTCGGGTTTTATGGGGGTGACCTTGGTCCAGAGTTCGGCGGCTTCTTCGTCCATGCCTAAACCGTCGGCTTCATCTCCGGCAAAAACGCTTACCCAGAGTTTGTCGGGATCGATAGCCCAGACTTTTGTCAAAAGCTCCCAAGCCCATTCTATTGTTTCGGCTTTGAAGTAGTCGGCAAAAGACCAGTTTCCCAGCATCTCAAAAAAGGTGTGATGGTAAGTGTCCTTGCCTACCTCTTCGAGGTCGTTGTGTTTGCCGCTGACGCGTAGGCATTTCTGGCTGTTGACGGCGCGGGGGCAATCGGGGGCCTTTAGGCCGACGAAAATATCCTTGTACTGGTTCATTCCGGCATTTGCAAATAAGAGTGTCGGATCATTCTTTGGGACGATGGATGAACTTGGGATGAAAGTATGTCCCTTGCCTTTGAAAAACTCTAAAAAATCACTTCTGACCTGGTTTGCAGTTAACACGTTATCGCTTTCCGAATAAATTATTTAAAACTAATTACTCAAAACAGCGTGGGTAACAAGTTACCCACGCTACACAATTGGATTCCTGCCTTCGCAGGAATGACAATTTCCTATTCTTTTTCTTCATAACCTTTTGCAACGAGTACCTTTGATTTTATCTCGGCTGTAAGGTCTTTGTTTTCGATTAAAAAGGTTTTTGCCTTTTCGCGGCCCTGGCCGATCTTCAGGTCACCGTAATTATACCATGCACCGGCTTTTGAGACAATATCGCAGTCAACGGCCATGTCCAGCAAGTCACCTTCGTAACTTATTCCATTATCGAACATGATATCGAACTCTGTCTGTCTGAAAGGTGGTGCGATCTTGTTTTTTACGACCCTGGATCTGACGCGGTTACCTACTGCAATATCACCATCTTTAATGGAACCTATTCTTCTGATGTCAAGCCGGACGGAACTGTAAAATTTCAAAGCCTTGCCACCAGTGGTAGTTTCGGGATTACCGAACATGACACCGATCTTCATACGTATCTGGTTGATGAAGATGAGTGCGGTTTTGCTTTTGCTTATTACCGAAGTTAGTTTTCTCATGGCCTGGCTCATCAGCCTTGCTTGCAGCCCCATGTGGCTGTCACCCATTTCGCCCTCTATCTCTGCCCGCGGGGTCAGGGCCGCGACTGAATCTACCACGACAATGTCGACGGCGTTGCTTCTGATAAGCATTTCAACTATCTCTAATGCCTGTTCGCCGGTATCTGGCTGGCTGACCAGCAGGCTGCTGACATCTACACCGAGTTTTTTTGCCCATGTGGTATCGAGGGCATGTTCGGCATCGATGAAGGCTGCGACTCCGCCGTTTTTCTGGCAGTTGGCGATTATATGGAGAGAAAGGGTTGTTTTGCCAGAAGACTCAGGGCCGTAAAGCTCGGTTATTCTGCCTTTCGGGATTCCCACACCGCCCAAAGCCATGTCCAGAGAGAGTGCGCCTGTGCTGATACCTTCTATCCTGGCATAACTGTTCTCATCCATCCTCATAATAGCACCCTGGCCGTACTGTTTTTCTATCTGTGCGAGTACCTGATCGAGAGAAGTGCCCATCGTTTTCTTTTCACTTGTTTTTTTCTTTGCCATAGTTTATCTCCAATTCCTTTTGGGTTTAATTGTTCAAAACAGCGTGGGTAACAAGTTACCCACCCTACTACAAATCAATGTCTAAAAATACAAATTCCTATACGATTTAATTGAGTTTAATTTTCTTCAGCACTGCATATATAGGCCCTTTTGGTGTTGGTTCACTTTGATAAACGCAAACACTATCAACATCCGTCGTACCTATCTTGTAATCCTTATATTCTTGTGCGACTTCTTTTAGCCGTCGGGCGACTTTGGAATTTTTGACCCTGCACAAAGTCAGATGGGGCATGAATTCCCTATTGTCGGGGGCGAAACCAATTTTTTCAAGCTCATCTGTAATATCCTGCTGCATCCGGCAAACCTGCTCGCTTCCGGCTTCTGAACCTATCCAGAAAACTCCTGGAGCGGAACCGCCGAAACTGCCAACCTTACAAAGTTCAAGTTCAAAACTCTTATGACCGCTCAAAGCCTTCTCGACTGTTTTACAAACCTCAACAACCTGAGAGTCTTTTATTTCGCCGAGAAAATTCAAAGTCAGATGCATCAAGTCCGTCTTGACCCATTTTAGACCACCTTTTTTGGGGGTTACTTTTTTGTCGAGCTGCTGCTGAAGAGAGGCAACGGCCTCTGAGCACTGGTTATTTATATCGGCAGCAATAAATACTCGCATATTGTTAAAATTGTGTAAAGCTTTTTAATTGTTCCAAACGGCTGGTAATATCATCAAGACTGACAGATTTAATGCCTTCAAGAGAGAAATCGCTGATAGTGTATGAAGCCGCGACAGTTCCATAAGCAATCGCTTTTTTCATAGTCTCAAAATCTGTTTTTCTTGATTTTGCCAGATACCCCATCATTCCGCCGGCAAAACTGTCGCCTGCACCTGTGGGGTCGGTTACCTTTGCAGACGGGTATGCCAGCAGTACGAATATCTGTCCGTTTTTGTCGCACATTATCGAGCCGGACTCGCCTTTTTTGATTATCACTACATCCGGTCCCATATCAAGTATCCTCTCGGCTGCTACTACGAGGTTATCTTTACCGGAAAGTATTCTTGCCTCGGCCTCGTTAAGAACTAAGCAATTTATTTTTTTTAACAGCCGCAAAAGATCGTCGAGCTTATTTTCTATCCAGCAATTCATGGTATCAGCGGCTACGAAAACAGGTTGATGAATCTGTTCGAGCAGTTCGATCTGAAGGGCGGGGGCGGTATTTGCCAGGAATACATATTTGCTGTCCTTGTAATCTACCGGGACAATCGGGGGTTTTTCGGCTAAGACGTTAAGCTCTACGTTATCCGTTATGGCTTCGTCCATAGAATTATAATAGCTGCCTTTCCAGCGAAAAGTCTTACTGGTTTCCCTTACTTCCAGACCTGTAAGGTCAACGTCTCTCTGGTCAAAAACGGCTTTGAGATCGAACGGGCAATCGGAGCCTACTACACCGATAAACCTGACCGGTGCGAAGAGGCTCGCAGCCATACTGAAATATACAGCTGAACCGCCCAGACAGTTCTCACTTTTACCAAACGGAGTCTGAACAGTATCGATACCTATTGAACCGGTTACTAAAAGTGACATAAGCTATCCTTTCAACCTGTTTGTTCTCTGAATTTTTTCAGTGTAAATTCTACTCTCTTGAGCGTATTATCTTTGCCCAGGATGCTGACCGAATCGAAGATGGGCGGACTTACGGTATTTCCGCATATAGCGACTCTGAGCGGCTGAGCGACCTTTCCGAGTCCGACTTGTTTTTCTTCCGCGAGGTTGCGGAGCATGTTTTCGATATTTTTTTCGGAGAGTTCTTCTATGGCAGTTAGCCTCTGTCCGACTATTTCGAGCATATCTAAACCGTCGGCTTTTAGGAGTACTTTTTTAACGGCCTTGAGATCATATTCGACATTGTCATTTTCAAAAAATATGAATCTGCACTTTTGCTCTATCTGTTCGAGGGTTCTTGCACCTTCATTTATCCTTAGCAGTCTGCTGAGCAGTTCATCATCGGCGGCTGATACTGCTGAGCCGATTACATTTAAATAATCCTTGAAATGGATCAGCAGCTTTTCTTTGCTCACAGTTTTGATATGTTCGGTGTTAAATGAAATAAGCTTTTTGCGGTCGAACAAGCTGTTGGATTTTGTAAGTCGATTGGGATCGAAGCATTCTATCAGTTCGGTGGTAGTCATTATTTCTTTTTCACCGCCAGGGTTCCAGCCGAGCATGGCAAGGAAATTTACCATAGTTTCGGGCAGGTAGCCGCTCTTGCGAAAATCAACGACATTAATTTCCGGCAGCTTCACTTCGATAAAATCTGCCATGGCATCAATTGCAGGCATGTCCGGAACGATTTTCCCTTTGAGGAACTGGTTTAGCTCATCGATAGAAATTCCGCCGGCGTTGGCGAGCTTTTGCAGGTCAATTTCATTTTTTGCCTTTATTGCGGTCTTTAGCACTTTTGGTCTTTCCCTTTTTGAGAGCTTGCCGCCAGTGTCGCTAACGGTTACAGACATGTGTGCATAAGCAGGGATCCTGAAACCAAGAGCTTTTTGCAGTGCCTGGTGGCACGGGGTGTTCATTAAATGTTCCTGCCCCCTGCAAACGTGGGTAACTGCCATAAGCTCATCATCAACAACTACTGCGAAATGGTACGTTGGAAAGCCATCAGATTTGCAGATTATAAAGTCGCTGAGCTGGGCCGGATCGAAAGTAACCGTGCCGCGAATAATATCTTCAACGATGATCGGGGCATCCTGTGGGATTGCGAACCTTATTGTTACCGACTTGCCGTCGGATATTGCTTTTTTGACATCCGATTCTGTGGGAAGAACCTCGGGGCGCCTATAGACAAAGTTTTGTTTCTCGGCTTCGGCTTTTTTTCTGGCTTGTGCTAATTGCTCTGAGGTGTCAAAACAATAGTATGCTTTGCCTTCACTGATCAGCTTGTCGATGTATGTTTTATATATTTCGAGTCGCTGCGATTGATAATAAGGGCCGTTTTCACCGCCGATCTGGGGTCCTTCGTCCCAATCGATCCCTAACCAGCGAAGATCATCCATTACCTGCTGAGCGGCTGTGGGGGTGTTGCGTTTGGTGTCGGTATCTTCTATGCGCAATATGAATTTGCCGCCGCTATGACGTGCGATAAGCCAGTTAAAAAGTGCCGTCCTCGCCCCACCTACATGCAAGTATCCGGTCGGCGACGGTGCAAAACGCGTAACTATCATCAAATACCTCTAAATCGTAAATTTCAAAAGCCTTACGTTAAATTAAAAAAGGCTTTCTGTCAAGACTACAGAGGGTTTATGGCGGATATTTTGAAGTTGGGCGAACTTTTATTTGAAAACTTTCGCTAACTTGATTAAATTGTTGTTTTTTGTGTTTGTGAGGCTTAAACTGCCTTTTAGGATTAATATTGTTTTTTGCTTTTTTGAGGTAAGCTAAAATTGGAAAAACCGGAAAGTACCAATAACGACCAGCAGCCATGTCTGCCGAAATATGACTTTGTTCGCCAAATTGTAGCTGATGATATTCGCACGGGAAAATGGGATCAGCGGACTCATACGCGTTTTCCGCCGGAGCCTAACGGCTATCTTCATATCGGGCATGCTAAAGCTATCTGTCTGAATTTCGGGATTGCGGCTGAATTCGGTGGTAAGTGCAACTTGCGATTTGATGATACTAATCCGACGAAGGAAGAGCAGGAGTATGTTGATTCGATAATCGAGGATATAAAGTGGCTCGGCTGGGACTGGGAGGATCGGTTGTATTTTGCTTCTGATTACTTCGACCAGATGTACGAATATGGCGTTGAGCTTATTAAAAAAGGCAAGGCTTATGTTTGTGATTTGACGGCTGAGGAGACGCGGGAATATCGCGGCAGTCTTACAGAGGCTGGCAAGGGGAGTCCTTACCGCAGTCGGAGCGTTGAGGAAAATATCGAGCTGTTTGAAAAAATGAAGGACGGCGAATTCAAAGACGGTGAGAAAACACTTAAAGCAAAAAACGATATGGCTTCAGCGAATGTGAATATGCGTGACCCTGTGATGTACCGGATACTCCATGCCGCTCATCATAGAACCGGTGACCAATGGTGTATTTATCCGATGTATGACTGGGCACACGGGCTTGAGGACTCTATCGAAGGGATAACTCATTCGATTTGTACGCTGGAATTTGAAAACCACAGGCCGCTTTATGACTGGTTCCTCGATGCCCTTTGGATCCATCATCCGCAACAGATCGAGTTTGCCCGTTTGAACCTTACGTATACTGTAATGAGCAAGCGCAAACTGCTGAGGCTTGTACAGGATGGGCTTGTTAGCGGATGGGACGATCCGCGGATGCCTACGCTTTCGGGTATGAGAAGGAGGGGTTTTTCGCCGGAGGCTATCAGAAACTTTTGTAAGACGATCGGCGTTAACAAGTTCAATAGCACTATCGATTATGCTCTGCTGGAACACTGCCTGCGTCAGGATCTGAATAAGACGTCGCCGCGGGCGATGGCGGTTATTAACCCGGTAAAACTGGTTATCGACAATTATCCCGAGAATGAAAGCGAAGAACTTGAAGCTATTAATAACCCCGATGACCCATCGGCTGGGATGAGGAAAGTGCCGTTCTCGAAAGAGCTTTATATCGAACGAGAGGATTTTATGGAAGAGCCGCCGAAGAAATTCTTCCGGCTGGCACCGGGGCGGGAAGTTCGGCTCAGGTATGCTTATTTTGTGAAATGTACCGATGTGGTAAAAGACGAAAAGGGTGAGATCAAGGAGATACATTGTACTTACGATTCTGCTACGCGGGGCGGTGATTCGCCGGACGGCAGGAAAGTAAAGGCTACGCTGCACTGGGTTTGTGCCAAAAATTCCAAATCGGCACAGGTGCGTCTCTATGATTATCTGTTTACAAAAGAGAACCCCGACCAAGCGGAAGAGGGTGAGGATTTTACCGCCAACCTGAACCCGGATTCATTGAAGATACTCGATAACTGCTTTATCGAGCCGTCGCTTGCCGATTGTGGGCCGCTGGATAGGGTGCAGTTTGAGCGGCTGGGTTATTTTTGTGTTGACCCGGAGAGAACAGAAGACGGCAGACCAATCTTCAACAGAACGGTTACGCTGAGGGACACCTGGGCAAAGATGCAAAAAGCTCAGCAAAAGAAATAAACCTGAGCACGGCGGAAAAACGATAACTGCTAAGTATGCGGTTTCTAAATATTGGAATGGTATTTGGGAGATAGTAATTATGAAGAAGTTATTTTTGGTGGTCGTGTTGGTACTGGTGGTTTTGTTGGGGAGCGAATCTGTTTTTGCCAAAGGAAAAGGAGGGGGCAATGGTAAGAGCAGGGGTCGAAAGAGTTCTGTTACAACTCAGCGGGAACGCAAAGAAAATGCTGAAAATACTGCTGAGGTAACAAAAGAGAAGATTAAGAGAAAAGGTAAGGGCGAAGGGAGAAAACAGAAAAGCAATTCGGAAGATGCTATCGAATCAAAAAATTCTACCGAAAAGGTGAAGGAAAAGAAAGCTGAGCAGGAACGAAAAGAAGTTAAGACTAAAAGCAGAAAAGTGGAACGCAAAGCAGAAAGGATACGAGCAGGGGGTAAAGAGCACGCACAACAGCTTGGCAGTATTGAGAAGCAAATAGCCCACGAACAGGACAAGCATAATAGACAGCAGGCACGGCTTGAGAGAATCAAAGAATTGGCCCTGGAGAAGAACAATCAGAAACTGGCGGATAAAGTGGATGAATTGACGGCTAAGGAGATGAAGCGGTATGAAAACAAGATCCAACGTATGAATAAGAGGATGCAGGGAGTTTCAGAAGCTGGTGGAAAGAAGATTGAATCTGGTGACAAGGGGAATGGCGAAAAGACAAAGGCCACAAAGGAAAAAGACAAAGGCAAAGATAAAAATCCGGGAGATGAAAATTAAGGCATCTCTTGAGCATTGCAGTTAACTGGTTTATTTGGGAGAAATGAAGATGAAAGCTAAACTGTGGTTGAGCGTAGTTGTGACGGCAGTATTGTTAATCAATTTTGTTGGGTGTAAGAAGGCAGAGGAGCCGGAGACGGTAGAGGTCAAATCCCAAGCCGAGTATAAACTTGAGGCGGATAAAGAGATAACAGAGACGAATATGGAAGAGGAACTGAAAAAACTTGAGGCCGAAATAGAGGCGAATTCCGTAAACTAAATTTGGGTCTGTTGGTTTTTGGGTGCGTTTTACTTTCCGAGCATCATTTTTAATGAGGCGATGAACAGGAGTATTCCAAATGCTTTTCTTAGTATCTGGTCGGGGATGTTCATGGCGAATTTTGCGCCTATCAGGCCGCCGATGAAAAAACCGGCACATATCAGGGCGGCAATCTTAATATCGACCATTCCGTTTTTGTAATACGTCCATGCCGCGAGCAGGCCTATCGGCGGGATCATGAGGGCAAGAGTTGTACCCTGTGCCATGTGCTGGGATAAGCCGAAAAAGAGGACAAGAGCGGGAATTATAACTATGGCTCCGCCGATGCCTATCAAGCCGCTCAAGACACCCGTTGCCAAACCTAAAAGAACATATAAAAAGATATTCATCGCCTTTTGACCCCTTAGTTAAAACCGAAAATTATCCGAACAATTCGCTGAACTTTTCTTCTATGACAGGACTTTCGCATAGCGTCTGTCCTATGAGTACGGCTCTGACACCTACCGATATTAGTTTTTCGACATCGTCTCTTGTTTTTATGCCACTTTCTGCGACAAGCTGGTCATCTGCATCTGCCAGTTCGGCAAGACGGGCGGTGTTATTGATGTCAATCTTCATAGTTGTCAGGTCGCGGTTGTTTATACCCAATATACTGTTACCCTTTTTTGGAAATCCCAACAGTGAGCGTACATCGAGCAGAGTGTCGGCTCCATGAACCTCAAGCAGTACCGTCATTGTTAGCTCGGTTGCGAGGATCATCAGGTCGCTGAGCTGGGATTTGGTAAGCGCCTCGGCTATGAGTAGGATGGCGTCGGCACCGGCTGCCCTCGCCTCATATACCTGCCACGGGTCGATGATAAAATCCTTTCTCAGTACCGGCAAAGCCACGGCATCTTTTACGGCTTGGATGTATTCGAGTTTTCCCTGAAAATACTTTTCATCGGTGAGGACACTTATAGCATCGGCTCCGCAATTTTCATAAATTTTTGCTATGCGAACAGGGTCAAAATCTTGTCTTATCAATCCTGCTGACGGCGAAGCCTTCTTTACCTCGGCTATGACGTTAAGGCCTCTTTTGTTTGGCTTTGTAACGGCTTTGTAAAAATTCCGGCAGCGAGGGAGACCTTCTATTTCAGCTTTCAATTGATCGAGGGTCTTTTTGCTCTTGCGATCGGCGACCTCTAACCGCTTATCGGCTATTATTTTGTCTAAGATATTTGCCAATTTTGTATACCTTTTCTGATTAAACTATCCGGCTTCGCCGGAACTTTTTAGACACGGATTTTCACGGATTAATTAATTTATATAAACTCTTGTTTTGTAAACAGTTAGAAAGTAGCTTTTATAAAAACGTGCATAAGAAACAAGGAGTTGAACATTTGTATTACAGATTTACACGGATTTATTATATATTGCTGTTGATAAGAAAACAGCGTGGGTAACAAGTTACCCACCCTACGAAATTTATCGGCTATTATTTTGTCTAAGATATTTGCCAATTTCGAATACCTTCTCTTTGATAGTTATTATTTTTTTAGCCTGCGATCTTCACGTATGCCATTTGCAGTTGACTGCGGGTGTTTTGGATGCCTTTTTCTTCATCTTCTGTCAAGTTGCCTTTTGTCTTTTCTTCCAGGGCCTCAAGCATGTCGATATTGTATTTTGCCATGTCGAGATCAGGTTCCTTTTTTTCTTTTTCCATCTGGATAAGCCCCAGCGCAAACATTGCCTGCGTTGCTAAGAGACTTACCAGTGCAATGAAATCACCCTTTGGCAAAGGGCCTCTTTTTTGCTGCTCTGCTTCCTGCTTTTCTACTTTCTCCTGTGCAGCAAGACGCTCTTTATCCTTTTTCGCTTCTGTCTTCCAGTCATCGTCGATATGTAATTTTTTTTCTTCTTCAGCCATTTTGGAGTCCCTTAAAATTTTTTAATTTATCATCTATATTTTTTCATATCGCGGTCTAAATCCCTCTTTTGCTGTTTCTGGGTTATCGAAGCCCTCTTATCATACTGTTTTTTGCCCCTTGCCAGTCCCAGCTGTAATTTTGCGAGGCCTCTTGAGTTGAAGTAAATTTTTAGGGGGACAAGTGTGAATCCGCGTTGATCGAGTTTGATCTTTATCTTTCGTATTTCTATCTTGTGCATGAGGAGTTTTCTGTTATGCACCGGCTCGTGGTTGTAAATACCAGCCTGCTCGTACTGGCTTATACTTGCACCGACCAGCCAGCATTCATCTGCGATTATTCTTGCATAGGCACCGGAGAGGTCGGCCTGGCCGTTGCGGAGACTCTTGACCTCGCTGCCTTGCAGACTCATCCCTGCCTCGAATTTGTCAATTATCTCGAAGTTATGGTAAGCCTTTTTGTTAACCGTAACCGCATCAGAGCTTTTATTAGCAGATTTTTTCTTTTGTGCCGTCATGGGTGCAATCATATACTACGTGGCAACAATTTGCAAGAACACTGCCGCCAAGCCGGGTGCTTGTCGCTGATTTTATACTGTATTGTCCCCGAAAACCGGTTCAATGGGGAGCATCTCATTTGAGAAACTTTATTGACAGAGGATAAACATAGCTCTCGCCGTTACTGGCTTTGATAGCCGCCATGACCACAAAAATTATATTCAGGAAATATAACAGGCCTAACGCCAGAAAACCTATGGCTATAGGGCAAAAAGGTGCTGCTATAAGGCTGTAAATTATCAATGATATTTGCCAGTTCAATGCCGCTTTGCCATGTTTATCTACGAACTTATATTTATCTTTTTCCAACAGCCACACCACCAATGGCCCAACAATCCAAAGCAGACCGAGCAAATGGCACAGCATAGCCATGTTCTTTTCGTCCGAGCTTAACTGTACCACTTCGGCTTCGGGTGGGGTGGTTTGTTCGGCTTGCTGCTGACCTTCCGGCTGTTGTTCGGTTTGTTCGTTTTTAATTTCTTCGTCCATAAAAACCTCCATGAAAGGATTTGATAAACACACGATTCTAACTATAAAAAGCCCATACCAAAATTAGCATTAAAGAAGATTCTCTTTGATCTTATTGTATATCATTTTGCTCTTTGTTTCATCACCAAGAGCACCCGCTCTTATTTTTACACCTGTGCTGTTTGGCGCGACACTTTTAAGCTCGATGGATATCTTCTTATCGGCAGAATCCCTTGCGATTATCTTTCCTGCAAGAGAGTCCTTTGAAGCTACGCTTGTTTTCAGCTCGAGGTCGGCCATTGATTTTTGGGCCGCTCGAAATACCGTCTCAATTGCGTAGGGCATAGCAGCCGATAGTGTTCCCATACTGTATGTAGCCTGGGTCTTTAAGTCCTCACCTACCATTGTTGTTTTACAGCCGACAACTCCCAATGCCAGCCCCAAAAGCAATACCGCTAATAAGATTTTTTTCTGTTTCATGTTTTTCCCCTTTCCTTTTTTATCTGAAATTAAAAACTATATATTTTCTCGATAATCCATTCTAAGACTGAATTTATTATTATCAACCAAAAAATTAGTTTTTATTGTTTGCTGAGGGGTGTATTAACCGCCGGAAAGGGTAAAAAAATGCTTATAATCGGGGATGGGCGTTGGATTTTGAGCGTTTATGCTATGAGTAAGCTCAACTTTCCTGGTTTTTCCAGTTGCTGTAATTCACCGCTACCCAGTAGCCAGCGACAGCACCGATAGTGCCTATGGAAACTATCTGAAGAGGCAATATTGCGGCTGTGGAAGCGGGGAAGAAATTTGCCGGATAATTTACCGCCATGTAGCCGAGTGTCTGGTCTTTGGCAATATTATACGTCAAATAAAACGGCAAAAAAACCGCCGCAAATGACACGATAACAAAGCTGGCATCCAGGAAATATTTAACAAGAGCACCTGCCGCCATAAAAGCAACAAAAACCGCAAAAGCTATCTGAGCATTTGCCGGCTGAGAAACCACAGAACCAAACCGGCTATCCAGCAGATGTATTCCCTGGGCCAGGAATGTTATCAGGAATTTGGTTATTAAAAGTACAGCCAGTACCGAGATAAGTGATGACAACAAGACTTTCTTTTTTGGCTCGAACGAACAAATTGAATTAGCCTTAATATCAGTCGAACGTTTTGCTGCCAACTGAGCGGCTGTGACTCCGGCAAAACCTGCTGCCACTATCAAAAACCACTCTGCTGATTGGTACCACAGTGATGTAAATAATTGTTTATCCGCCTGGGTGGAGATGCTTTGCTGCAAAAATGTCCCTATATTGCCCGACCTCATCGCCCATATGGTCAGGCCTGCGGGTACAGCAAGAACACCTATTTTGTCGCCGTAAGGCCAGCTGACAAAAAAAGCTCCGAATCCTGTTAAAAACGCAAGCAGCAAGAGAAGAAAAAGCGATGGTAAAGTCGGCAGCGAAACCATACCCAAAGGGTCTCTGGCTGCTGCCATCGGCCATGCAAAAACCCCTATTATCAAAATACCCAAAGCCGCTGCAAGAGCGATTCTTATTTTCATTGGCCAAGTAAGTTCCATTTTTCGCCTTAACTGTTTATTTTATTAGTTTTGAAAGTTCCCTGAAGTTCGGATGTTCGGATGTCCTTAAAAGTTCGAAAAGGAGCATCTCGACACTCGATATTTTTGCATTTTGCCGCTGCATCCTGTCAAGACCAAGTTGCTTGTTTTCGGGAGTCCTTGACGAAACGCAATCAGCGACGACCGTGACATTGTATCCTGCTGAGGACAGGTCAACGGCTGTCTGGTAAACGCAAACGTGAGTCTCTATTCCACAAAGGATAATTTGCTTTCGGCCCGAAGCGGCGAGCTGGCTGTTAAAATCGGCCTGATCACAGCAATTGAAAGAGGACTTGTCGATCGGTTGATTATCGGGCAGCAATTCTGATATTTCGCTGACGGTCTGCCCGAGAGCCTTTGGGACCTGCTGGCAGAGAACAATCTCTATGTCCAGAGCATTTGCGATCTTTACGAGTTTGCAGATATTCGCTATCAGCTCGTCTTTCTTGTGCATGACAGCCACAAGTTTGCTCTGCACATCTACGATCACCAAACAGCAATCTTCCGGTTGCAAAAAAAAACTCATCTATAGAAAAGCCTTACTGTTGACCAGCAACTAATTCAACTACTATTTTCAAGTTTACATTTCTGCTGTCTGCAGAATCCGAAGTCTTCTGGTTACCATTTTTTTCACCTGAAGTCAAGACTGGTTTCGGAACAGCAAGCTCAGTGGTGCTAAAGTTGCCGTTCTTAAAGGGCGTTCTTGCCGGTAATGAGCTGTTGAGCAGTGAAAAATCACGTGCGATCTGTAACGAATCGGAAACAGTTCTGCGAGCAATTATCTGGCTGATCTGGTTTATCTGTACATTATCGATAGTTACCTTAGGGTCGCTATTACTGCCGACGGTGAAGCTGACAGCGTCAAGCTGGGGCCAGAGCGGTTTGATCTGTTCTAAAAATACGGCCATCACCGCCTCCGAAGTGCTAATGTCTATAGCTAAAGATTCCTGGCTGCGATTTATTTCGGCATTTTCAAGCAGGCCGCTATCGCTGAGGCTTCGTTTGAGAAAGGCATCTACAGCGGCAAAATTTCGGCACTGCATATTGATCTGAGCATTTAAGGGTTCAGCGGTAACAGCAAATGCCTCCGGCTGGGCGGTTTTATTTGAAAAACCGGCATCTACTGACTCAGGCGATTTGCTTTCAACGGCATAATTGTCGGGGACGGCACCTTTGAAATCGATTATCGTAAAAACTACATAAAAGAGACCGCCTACCAGAGTGATCACCGCGGCAGCTGAAAGTATTTTTCGCAAAAGAAGGTGCCTTTCGCCCCTTTTTGTCTCCCCGGCATGCTTGCTGTGATCGAGAAGGAAACTTCTTTCCAGCGAAGCCTTGATCTCGCCAAAAAGCTCCTGCGGTGCTTCTTCTGGCGGCAAAGACTCCATCAGCCCTTTAACCTTGCGAAGCTCGTTTAGTTTTCTGAGAACTTCAATGTCATTAGCTATCAGACGCTGTACCTCGGTAAGCTGTCTGGGAGAAAGCTCTTCATCGATAAAACCGTTTAACAACTCATCTATATTAGAACTGGATTTCATGGCAGCATAGCCTCCAAAAATTCCCTTACATTGTTTCTGCCGCGACTTATGCGGCTTTTTACCGTGCCCAAGCCGACCTCAAGCGTTTCTGCTATCTGGCTATAACTCATCGCTTCTATATCTCGCAAAACAACCACAGCTCGCTGATCCTCATCGAGTTTCATTATCGCTTTTATAATCAGCCCTCGAAGCTCTTTACTCTCCAGAGCCTTGGCCGGATCGATGCTTTGGCTGTCGGCAAGGATGTCTTTGAGCCTGCCCGTTGCCTCAAGATCACTTTCGTCGCCGCCTGAATCTAAACTCCTGTAACCGAGCCGCACATTCCTTTTGCAATAATTGATTGTCAAATTAACCGCTATTCTGAAAAGCCATGTATAAAAGCTGCTTCTCAACTGAAAACTGTCAAGGTTCTGCATAGCCTTAACAAAAGCCTCCTGGCTAAGGTCAGCAGCGTCCTCTCTGTTTCCGCATATCTTCAATATAACGTTATAAATGCGATTCTGATACCTGGTTATCAGCACCTCCATAGCCGAAGATTCACCCCGCTGGGCACGCTGAACCAGGACTTCGTCATCAATATTGATTTTTCTGTTGTCCAACTGCAACTACCGTCTCCTTTATTTAGACCGAAACGGGCAAAAAAAGTTCCCGTATAAACCAAAAAAGTAAAATAAAGGCTTATAATGGCAAATAACATGAGTTTGGTCAACCCTAAAAGGCCTGTTTAATCCCCAGTGAACACCCGAAGGCTCAAAAATAATCAGATTTTGCCTCTATAAGCGAAAAAAACCTTGCTACGGTAAATTAAAAAAACGGGACAATTTCCACTATCGGACGGGGCTGGCTTAGTATATCACTTTTGCATTTCTCAAGGGAAAATTAAAGTGTTCAGGCACTTTTTTTGCTATATCCATTTCCTCTGCTATTATTGGCTATTAGAGTACTTAAAAGCATCTGGCCTCCTACCCAATTGCTGGCTATTAATTGCTTGGTTGGGTGCCGAATACATTGGCATTCCAGGTTTCGACAGATTCTTTGACTTCGGCAGCTTTTAACTGCCCGGTACGGACGGGCAGCCATAGTGAAACTTTTGGCAAATACGTTATTAACATCAGTGCCAGGATCATTGCGGCAAAAAACGGGAGCATGGTCTTTGTTACTTTTGCTATGGTCGTTTTTCCTACACCACATCCGATGAACAAGCATGTTCCTACCGGAGGAGTACACAGCCCTATGCAAAGATTTGCGATCATTATAATTCCGAAGTGTACCTCATGTATACCCAGCGAATGAACAACGGGCAGAAAAATCGGTGTAAAGATAAGAATCGCAGGCGTCATATCCATAAAAGTTCCAACAAAAAGCAACAGGATGTTTATCGTTAGCAGGATTATGATCGGATTGTCCGAGATATTTAAAAGCGAGCTGCTTACAGCCTGAGGAATATTGGCCATCGTCATAATCCAACTCATTCCGGAACTGGCACCTATAAGCAGCATTACTACGGCTGTTGTGATACCGGTCTGCTTGAATATCTCCGGTAACTGCCGCAAACTGATCTGCCGGTAAACGAGCACAGAAAGTATAAATGAATACAGTACCGCAATAGCCGCCGCCTCCGTCGGGGTAAAAATGCCTTTTAAGATTCCTCCGATGATAATAATTACCATCATCAGGCTTAAAATCGCTCTTTTGAATGAAATTAGTGTCTGAAAAAATGAGACTCGCTGCTCGGAACCGTACTTATTGCGAAACGCGAAGTATCCGCAAACAACCATAATAGACAAACCCATGATTATACCGGGAAAGACCCCAGCCATAAACATCGCGGCAATTGAGACGCTTCCAGCGGCGACAGAGTAAACGATCATAACATTGCTCGGCGGAATTAGCAGTCCCGTCGTTGCAGCGGTAGTCGTAACAGCTACGTTAAACTCCCGGCTGTAACCTTTGCGGTTCATCTCCGGGATCATAAACCCACCGACCGATGAGACCGCAGCCGCAGCTGAACCTGAAATTGATCCAAATAACATACAAGTGAGTGTGTTTACATATGCAAGTCCGCCGGGGAGCATCCCGACAAGCGAATTGGCAAAATCGATAAGGCGTTTAGCCATGCCTCCACGGCCCATCAGGTGACCCGAGAGTATAAAAAACGGGATTGCGAGCAAAGCAAAACTATTAACTCCGTTGGCCATTTTCATCGCCATCATCACCGAAGGATCTATACCCTCAGCAAGTATTGCAACGAATGCCGCCATTGCTATGGAAACAGCGACAGGAACATTCATCACAAGCAGCAAAACGAAAACAAGCACCAGTAAAAGAGTTGTCGCACCCATTATTTTATTCCTTCCTGTTTCTTAGAGAACGCAAGCTCAAGTATTCGTTCAACCGTAAATATTATCATGAATGTTCCTGCTATTGGCAGGGCCAGATAGACATAGCCCTGCTGAATTCCCAATGCTGGTGTAACCTGTTCCATCTGAAGAGTGTCGATGACGACTCGGCTGCCTCCCACTATGAAAATAGTTACGGCAAAAAACAGAACGACAAGCTGAGCAAAAACCGCCAGCATCTTTCTGGACGACGAGTCAAAAAGATCTACGAAGTAATCTACTCCGATGTGAGCCTTTTCACCAAATGCGACAGCTCCTCCCAAAAGAGAAATCCAAATAAGAAGAAACCTGGCAAGCTCTTCGGTCCAGTCGGCTTGTGCGTCCATAGCATAGCGAGTAAAGACGCCCCACAAGACATCAATGACCAGTACGAACACCGCAACAATCAGTACCGCCTCCAAGAGGTAACAGAGTGTGATACGACTTTTTTTAAGTATATCAAGTATCATGGCTTGACCTTTCTTATTCTGTTTACCAATTCCCTAATTTTTTCATTGTCGATTGCCTCGTACATTGGCTTTACCTTTTCCGCAAAGAGACTCTGATCTACTTCATAGATAGTGACCCCTTCTGCTTTTGCCTGCTTGAGTGATTCTATCGTTTTTTCTTTCCAGAGCTTACGCTGGAAGACAGAGGACTCGTCTGCTGCCTGCTGAATCCATTGCTGTACCTGTGGGTCAAGCCCCTTCCAGATTTTCGTGCTGATCAGAAGAACGTCTGGGATCCTTGTGTGGGCATCCTTTGAAAAATGCCTGCATATCTCGTAGTGCTTGTTCGTAGTAAAACTCGGCGGATTATTTTCGGCACCGTCGACTGTACCCTGAGCAAGAGCTGTATAAAGCTCTCCCCAGGCTATCGGAGTTGGTGCCGCACCAAGAGCACTTACCATATTCATGGCGGTGCGGCTGTTCATAACACGAATCTTTAGACCCTTTAGATCATCCGGCGTACGTATCGGGCGGTCTTTGGTATAAAAATTTCGGCTGCCGGAATCATAATAGCAAAGACCTCTAAGATTTTTTACCTGGGTCTTTTCGAGGAGTTCTTTGCCCACCTGGCTGGTAAGAACATTCCAATAATGAGTCTCATCTCGAAAAAGGTAGGGCAGCCCGAAAACCGATATTTCCGGCAAAAAATTTTCGATTGCAGCAGCTGAAGTTTTTGTCATCGCCAGCAAGCCATACTGGAGCTGCTCTATGCACTGTACCTCCGAGCCCAAAACGCTGCTGGAATAGATGTCTATCTTAACTGTTCCATCGGAAAGTTCTGCCAGTCGCTCGTTCATAAACTCCATAGCTTTGTGAACTGGGTGAGAGGGGTCCAGACTATGCCCAAGCTTGAGTACGATCTGTTTGCCGTGATTCGCCGTTCCACGAAAGAACAACGCATATCCACAGGTTGCTATCAAGATTCCGATAAGCGTAATGCTTATCAGAAACGAAACTTCCTTTTTCATGCTCAACTCCATCATCCATTTATAGACATCGTAAAATAGTATCTCTGATTATTATAATATTTATCCTCTACCATCCGATCGAGCAGTTTAATTTTCTTTGATCTTGATGTTCCTGAACGAAACCATGTTTCCGTGGTCTTGAAGAAGAATATGTCCTCGTTCCCATTCCCCAAAGCCGGGCCATTCTACATACTTGCTTTCCTTAACAATTTTACGAAACTCAGGTGTCTTCCGCTCATACTCAAGCACCTTGCGACCGTTGAGCCAATGTTCAACATGGTTGCCCTTTGAAATAACAACAGCATGGTTCCACTGGCCAATGGGGTTTGAATGCTTGCTGTAATTATCCGCTTCGATCAAGTCATACAGACACGCTAAAGCCCGGCTGCCTTTATGATTACCTAATCTGGCATCAGGATGTCGCTGGTCGTCAAGAAGTTGATATTCCAGGCCGATAGAAGAACCCTCGCCCTTATTCAGTTCCGGGTCAACGAAATACTTAATGCCACTGTTGGCGCCGGGGGTTAATTTAAAATCAAGATGGAGTTCGAAATTACTGTATTTTTTACTGGTTACAATGTCGCCGCCAGCTACAGATTCTCCGCCGCCGGATTCGAGCACCGTTAGTACTCCGTCTTTGACAACCCATCCGTTTTTTGGGAAATCGTCAAGCTTGGCACCTCGCCAACCATTAGTGGTTTTGCCATCAAAGAGGAGTTTGAATCCTTGTTTTTTTTCAACACTGCTAAGTTTATTATCCATGCTTTGAAGCGGCAATGGTGTCGGCTTCGTGTAACTGGCAGCGCTTTTGTCAATGATGCGAATATTCCGCCAACTAATCTGGATGCCTTCTTTTTCCTTACTGTTGCCAACACTATGAACCTGAAGTGCAATAAATCCTGAGCGAGTCATGGTATCGCGGAGATGGGAAGCGGGTACATCGTTAATCCACGTCTTGAAGGTATCACCAATGGCCTCGATACGAAAAGTATTCCACTGGCCCGGTTTGAAAGCTTCTCGAGCGACGGGATTATCTTCAAGCGTATTCAGCCAGCCGCGGCGGGCTTCATCGTAAATACCGCCCGTAAACGCACGATCTGACGGATCGATCTCGACCTGATAACCATGTACCCTGCCATTATTGTATTCAGGAAAACTGTTAGAGCGGATCTGGATGCCCGAGTTAAGCTTCGAGTCCACCTTGAACTCAAGAGCAAGAATGAAATCGGAGTAAAACTGCCTGGTACACAGAAAACTATTTGGTGTATCAAGAACGGTTTTGCCTATTATCTGTCCATCCTTTACCGAATATTTCGCCTTACCGCCCAATTGATGGAAGCCGCTGAGCGTTTTTCCGTCGAACAGCTGAATCCATGGTTCATCCGCAAAAACAGGAACAATTGAAACGAGCAGAACTATCAGCAAAAAAAGTTTATATTTATTTAATTGCTTCGTCATAATCAAAAACCCTTTCTGTACCAGAACACAAATTTCTATTCATTGACCGCCATTGCATCCAGATTTGGACCGGCACCTATTGCGACGATTTTGACAAAGTTGCCGCCCTTCTTGAAATTGACTTTGATATCAGTTGTTTTCCAATTTTCAAAGCTTTTTGTGGCGGCAAAATCTATTTTGGCGACTTTTTTTCCATTGACAAATAACTCACACGGTCTGTTTCCGGAAGCAGCGTAGTGGAATGTCAAGGTGTATTTGCCTGCGGTATCTGCTAGCACATTATCCCATTCTATATAACTGCCAGCACCGCCGAAATCGGCAAACCCGCTTCCCTGAAAACCCTTGTGATTATCCGCTTTTGAGCAATTGACCATCTTTGCCGATTCGGCCTCATAGATATCCCCTTTCATTTTGGAAGCAACCGCTAAGGCTTTGGCTTTTTCACGATGCGGGTAATATATTTCTCCACCAGCTCCCAAATCCTTGATGCGAAGATTTCGGAACTGATACGTTAAACCCTTTTCACCGTGATGTTGAATGCCGATATATCCATTCATATCCATTTCATCGTAAACATCGGTCGTCAGTACGCCATTGACATAAATCTGGATATGGCCGCCATTGCACACGATGCGGTACTTGTTCCATTGGCCCTGCCTAAAACATTCGCCAGCACGCGTTCGAAACGCAGCAATGGATTCGTCCTTTTCGGCTGTGGAAATTGTATGATCACGATTGGGAGAGATAAACCAAGCCCGGCGACCCTCATCGTACAATCCGCCGGACCACTTCCTATCGGAGGTATCCACTTCGGCCTGATAGCCCCATGCCCGATTTTTCGTTCCCTGGCAGCGGAATAAAAATCCGGAATTGCCACTTTTAACCGGCATTTTAATTTCGCCTTCAAAGACGAAATTGGCGTACTCCTTTTTTGTAAGCAGAAACCACTTGCCCTTTTCTGAAGTCAAACTAACCACGCCATTATCATTTTCAGCCTTGCCCCAATCATACGGATTTTGCCAGTTGTTTAAAACCTCATCTTTGAACAACTCTTGCCACTGAACCTGATCGGGAGCCTTGATGCGTGATTTTTTGGATTTTACCAGTTGCGACTTATCGTAAGCGGTCCATTGACCTCTCACATCCGGCCCCTTGAGCATCCTGTTTGCTTCGGTGTGATTTGTGATTTTCATGGCTTTGGCATCATACTTCAGGGTTCCGCCAAAACGTTGACCGATACAACCTAGGCACATCATCTCAACCAGAGGAGCAGCGATCTCGAACGGTGAATTGGCAGGTTGGATAGCCTGACAGGCATTGAGAAAGTTGTGGTAATGGTTTGAGAGTTCGCCCTTGGGAGCTGGCAATTTGCCATCCTTTTCCATCGCTTTGAGCTTTTCATTCATCTCAAAATGGTACTTGGCGCCATGGCTGGTTCCGGTAACAACGCCCTTATCTAAATAGATCATTGAGCCGATGGGGGGCAATTCTTCGGGATAGCCCGCGGGCTTGGCTGGTAGATTACCCTGACCGTCATACCAATTCAACTCAAGAGGAGGCATTCCATCGCGGGCGGCGAACTTAAAGGAGATGACCGAACCTTGCGGGTAATAGAGATCACTGGGGCCGATGAGTTTGGTGCTGATCTCGTATGGTTGACCAAGCTTTAGATAACGGTGGATCGCATCGAGGACGTGTGCCCCCCAGTCGCCCATTGCGCCGCATCCAAAATCATACCAGCATCGCCAGTTACCGCCAGTGAGTTTGTCGCTGTGCGGACGGAACGGGCGGCGAGAAAGCCATTGGTCCCAGTCATAACCTACAGGCGGGATCGATTCGGGGTATTTCTTGAAGGTCCAGCCATGCCAGCGGCGGCTTTTGGTCATCCATGTGTCAATCTTTGTTATATTCTTGATCAGTCCCACTTCGACCCATTGGCCAAACTGAATCGTCCCGAAATCGGAATGGCCCTGATTGCCCATCTGGGTAACTACGCCAGTTTTGCGAGCGATTTTTTCCAAGAGACGGCATTCATACACATTCTGTGCCAGCGGTTTTTCTACATAGACATGCTTGCCAAGCAACATCGCATGTATTAGCATCGGGAAATGCGAGTGATCGGGAGTGCAAATGATGACCGCGTCAATCTGGTCGTGCATCTGTTCGAGCATTTCGCGGTAATCACGAAAACACGGAACGCCCGGAAAACCGTTCAGTGTATTATCATGCGCGGTAAACAACACATCGACAAATGCCTTGAATTCTATCTGGCTATCAGCAAAATTGTTGAATGCCTTCAAGACACTGTCGCCGCGGTTAAAGACACCGATCTGAGCGACACGAATCTTCTGTCCCTTTGGAATGATGCTTGGCTGATATAAGGGTTTGATTTCCCGTTTGGCAAAGGGACCGCATCCGGTGAACATTAGTGCAGGCGGTGTCCAAAGGATCGTCTTTAGCATTGTTCGGCGAGAAAGTTCATTTAATTTTAAGAATGCTGCTTCTTTTTTAATCATCAATATATCTCCATAATAAGTAACCGTTAAGGATATTCTCAGCATTGGGTAACACACTCAACATCAAGTATCCATCTCTCAAACTTTCAATTCACTTCGTAATATATTACCATGACATATACTATAAGGTTTTTGCGGCTTCAATAAACGCATTTATATTGTCGGTTTTCACGTTCTGTGGCATGCCTCCACCGGCTGACAAAAGAACGCCGTTTGTATTATCCAGCCCTTCCACAGATTTGAGTACCGCTTCTTTAACGTCTTCGGGCATCCCCTCTTTCAGGATATCGCGAGGCGGAATATTACCCATTAAAGCCACTTTGCCACCGGTCAACTCCTTCATTTGCCCAATTCCGTGTTCAAAACTATAATTGAAGAGGTTGACACCCATTTCAGGCAGATACGGGGCACTGACAAGCCCAGCCGCATCATTGTGCAGGAAATTGACTTTTGCATTAAAGGCTCCGTAGATTTTCTTGAAATACGGAACAACGTATTCTCTGCATTGATCGTCTCCGACAAAGCCAATAATGTCATCCAAGAGCAAAATCCCTTCAATCGCCGGAAATTGTTCCATCTGGTAACCAATCCAATCAACCAGAAAATCCGTAAGCAGAGCAATTAGCTTGTGACATTTTTCCTGTTCGGTCATCATCGACATCATCAGCTCGGTCGTGCCTAATAAAAAAGACGCAATATTCAGGGGACCCCTGGCAACGGCAAATTTAATCTGATGCCCCATCGCTTCAATTTGCGGTTGCGTGTTTCGCAGGCGGTTAATCACAAACGGCAACAAACCATCTTTTTTCACATTCGGCTTATCTATCTGACATAGAATATTTATATCAGAAGAAATTGCTTCGGCATGTGGCAAATTCGCTTCTTCCCACCGGCACTTTGCGCCAAAAGCACTGGGTTCGGTACACATGCCGTATTCGGACCAGAAACCTGGGAGGAATATTGTGTCTGGGAATGTTTCTATCGCCTTTTTATTGGCTTCAAACCAAAGTTGGTCGCTGGTGTAATAGTCCAGTGTATTGATGCCTGACCATCCGGGCAACCAAGGGCTGTCGATGATAAAGCCAGTTGGCATTGACGAAATCGTTTTCCCTTCGATAACGCTTATCAACAATTGCCATTGTAAATCGTTCACTTTTCACCTTTCGAATTCAGGTTCGTTTTAGCAAGTCATATCGAAGTAATTCCGGGCATTATTGAAGCTGATATCTTCAACCATTTGTCCCAGCAGCTTCATATCCTTTGGCCAGAGGCCTTTTTCGACCTCTTCTCCGAGCAGGTTACACAAAATCCGGCGGAAGTATTCGTGACGCGAATAGGAGAGGAAACTGCGGGAGTCGGTTAGCATGCCGATAAACCGACTAAGCAAGCCAAGATTCGACAGTGCATTCATCTGCTTAATCATACCGTCCATCTGATCGAGGAACCACCAGCCGGGACCAAACTGCATCTTTCCGGGTACATTACCCTGAAAATTACCCACCATAGCAGCAAGCACCTCGTTGTCCTTCGGGTTGATATTATATAGTATCGTCTTTGCTAACATGCCCTGGTTGTCGAGCCTGTCCAGGTATCGTGCCAGCGGCAAAGCAATTTCGAAGTCACCTATCGAGTCAAAGCCAGTGTCAGTACCGAGTTTTTCGAACATGCGAGAATTGTTGTTTCTGATAACACCCACGTGCAGTTGCTGAACCCAGCCCTTTTTATAATTCATCTTGCCGAATTCAATCATCATTGCGGACTTGAATTTTTCGACCTCTTCCGGCGAAAGCTTGGTCTTAGTGCGTATTTTTTGGAATATAGCTTCAATCTGGCCGGCTGTATATTCAGAAGCATAAAGTCTATCAAGCCCGTGATCGCTTAACCGACAGCCGTTTTTGTGGAAGTAGTCCTGCCGCTTTTCGATTGCCTCAATATATATGTCAAATCTGTTAATATCCATGTCCGTTAGCTCAGCAAGTTTGTCGATCCATTCATTCTGAGTATCAAGATTCTCCGGAGCCATCGCCTTATCGGGTCGCCATGCTGTATGTACCGCTATTTCAAAATCATCATTTGCAATGGTCCTATGGTATTCGAGATTGTCCAGCGGATCCTCTGTGGTACAGATAAGCTTGACGTTCCATTTGCGCATAATATTACGCACACTGAACTGTTTGGTATTCAACATTTCACCGCACGAATCGTATATTTGATCGGCAGTGTCCGGGTTTAGCAGCTTGTCAGTAATACCAAATGGCTTTTTTAGCTCAAGGTGGGTCCAGTGATACAGCGGGTTACGAATACAGGCAGGGACAGTGTGTGCCCATTTTTCAAATTTCTGACGATCTGTTGCATCTCCGGTGCAGTACTTCTCTTCAACACCGTTGGTTCGCATCGCTCGCCACTTGTAATGGTCGCCGCAAAGCCATATCTGCGTTAAATTCTCGAACTGTTTATCGGCTGCGATTTGAGCAGGCTTCAAATGACAGTGGTAATCATATATCGGCATCTTCGCTGCATGATCATGGTAGAGCACTTTCGCTGTTTCATTTTGCAACAGAAAATCTTCATTCATATACTCAACTGTCATTGCTAACTCCGTTACCTGAACACAAATTTTAAATTACCCTTAATGTTACACTATATAAGTTGAAGCCGCCGTATCGCCGCCGTGTCCGGTCCAGTTGGTGTGGAAAAATTCGCCCTTGGGTTTGTCAACTCGTTCGTATGTATGTGCCCCAAAATAATCCCGCTGGGCCTGCAGCAGATTCGCCGGCAAGCGTTCGGTTCGGTATCCATCATAATAGGCTAAAGCTGCAGTTGTGGCAGGCATCGCGACACCGATCTTTATGGCAGTTGTGACAACGCGGCGCCAACTGGCCTGTGCTTTCACAACGGCATCCTTGAAGAAGGGATCGAGCAGCAGATTGACCAGCCCCGGTTTTTTGTCGAATGCCTCCTTTATCTTACCAAGGAAAATTGAGCGAATGATACATCCACCTCGCCACATAAGAGCAATACCGCCATTATTCAGCTTCCAGTTGTATTCTTTTGCCGCTGCTCGCATAAGCTGATAACCCTGGGCATAACTAACGATCTTTGAAGCGTAAAGTGCCTGACGCAAATCATCAATCATTGCATCTTTGTCACCGTCAAATTTTCCGTCAGGACCTGTAAGAACTTTTGATGCCTCAACACGCTCATCTTTAAGAGCCGATAAACATCTTGCAAAAACCGCTTCACCGATAAGGGTTAACGGCTGACCAAGATCAAGGGCCGAAATAGCCGTCCATTTGCCTGTTCCCTTTTGGCCTGCGGTATCGAGAATCATATCCAGTACCTCGGTTCCATCTTTGTCTTTGTAGCCCAAAATGTCACGGGTAATTTCAATAAGATACGAATCAAGCTCACCTTCGTTCCATCTGCCAAAAACCTCACACATTTGCTGGTTTGACAAACCCAGGGCCTTCATCATCTGGTAAGTCTCGCATATCATCTGCATGTCACCGTATTCGATACCGTTATGAACCATTTTCACAAAGTGACCTGCACCATTTTCGCCAACCCATTCGCAGCAAGGCTGGCCATCCTCGGTGTGTGCAGCTATCTTCTGGAATATAGGTTTGACGTAAGCCCAAGCATCCGGCGAACCACCGGGCATGATCGAAGGTCCTAAAAGAGCACCCTCTTCGCCACCGGAAACACCAGTGCCGATGTAAAGCTTTCCCTGTTCTTCAACATATTTTGTACGCCTGATGGTATCGGGAAAATGGCTGTTTCCGCCATCTATAATAATGTCACCATCATCGAGATGCGGCAGTATCTGGTCAATAAAAGCATCCACAGGTGCACCGGCCTTTACCATAAGCATTACCTTATGAGGCGACTTGAGATTAGCAACCAGTTCTTCAACCGACTTGCAGCCGATGATATTCTTGTCCTTGGCTATGCCTTGTAAAAAATCATCTACTTTCGAAACTGTCCTGTTATAGCAAGCCACAGTGAAGCCTTTGCTCTCCATGTTAAGTATGAGGTTCTTTCCCATTACAGCTAAACCTATTACTGCTATATCTGCTTTTTTCATTTCAGATTGCTCCTTAACTTTTAATATTCTATTTGAATCTTTCTTTGTATGACCACAATCCCATTCCAGGATTTGAGATAAAGAATATTTTTTCACCGTTGACTGTATTGAAGCCCTTCTTTAGTTTTTTGGGGTCATATACTTTTATCATTTCTGTTAAGTCTGCGTATTCAAAATTTACTGACTCAATTTCTTCTTTGCTCAATTTCCCAGGACAGTACGTAATTTTAAAACGGCCTTCCGATGAACCGTGAATAAAATGGGCGGCAGCACTGAGATTTTTCTTCAAATCGTCATTGTCTTTTACAAGTTCCAGCACCTTCTCAGTTCCAACGTAGCCGTATTTTCTTATAAGCCGATCTATTTCAGGGTCTTCGCCAAATTTTGAGAGTCCGGGTGCTAAAATTATCAGCTCACCGCCATCTGCCATCGCCATCCTTGTTCTGTAAATGCTTTTATTGCCCAGCCAGGTACTCTTAAATTCTTCAGGCTCAAGATAAACCACAGCCTTATCGAGCGGCTTGTCAAGCATTTGGAAATTAACTTTTAACGACAATTCTGATGCAAGATTGAAGCATTCAATATCATCACCAATAAACAGTCCTCGAGTTACCTGCCCGGACTCAGTTGCCTCTATAACCGTCTGGACATATACTATCGGCAGGTTTTTAGCAAAATTGTCCGAGGCGTAATTCAACACCCGCCTTACCGGCGTATCTGCTCTGCCCATTATCTTCTCCATCCCGTAAGCCGCACCAAGAAAATGACTTTTATTTATCCCCTCAGAGCCGCCAGTACCAACAAAAATGTTTTTATTATAATTGGCCATCCCCACAACTTCGTGCGGCACAATCTGCCCGATAGACAAGATAAGATCGTAATCCCCCTCAACCAACAGACTATTAACCTGCGCTGGCCAATCATAATTAATTTTTCCGGCGCTCACTTCTTTAACAAATTCAGCGGGTACCGTTCCAAGAGTTACAAGACCATCCCGCCAATCGTGTTCTCTGAAAAGTTCCTGTGGTACAGAGCCGAACATCCTTTTTATCTCGTCAGCAGTCATCGGAAAATGAGTTCCCAGAGCCGGCAGTATATCGGTCACAGCTTCATTGTGATACTTCCATGCCATTTGAGTAAGTTCACCGGCACGAGAATAAAAACGGGTAATATCAGGCGGAATTATCAGAACTTTCTTTTTACTACCAAGATTTCCAAAGACAGAATACAAACCTTCTCGCAAATCATGCGAGGTTAAATTTTCATTTTCGCCGCCTCGTTTATAATAAAGCATATTATTTACCAATCAGGGTTTTCCGGCAGGTATTCTTCGAACTCGGCAATTATTTTATTTTCATAGTCGCCAGCGTATTCTCCTGCCATAAATTTATCAAAAACCTCTTCGTAAAATTTTTTCCAGCTGTTATCTTCATTGCCGGGGTTAATAGCATAGAAAAGCACACCATTTTTCTTTGCCGCATCATAGTCACCGGGAGCATCACCTATCATAAGGATTTTATCCTTATCATATTTTTCGCACATGATCGCCAGGTGCTCTGCCTTTTTGCCCATTTCCTGTCCGGCTATAACCTTAACATATTTGGCAACATCATGCTCGGCCCATTCTCTTTCAAGTGCAGCTACCGGTGTCGATGAGCAGACAACAATATCTGCCTTGTGAGCAATCTTTTCCAGGCTCTGGCGAACATAATTGAAAGGCGGTACATTTTTGACAATCTCTGCTACCATCTCATTTACACGTTTGCTCCACCTTAGAACATGCTGCAGTTGGTGCTTTTCTTTGTTATTTTCTGCTTTGACAATCGCCTGCTCAAGCCCCTGATCACTCAGCAAACTATCCGGATCGTTAACCCATCGACAATAATACTTAAATTCCGGGACCTTAAAACCGCGTTTTTTTGTCTCTGGATGTGAAGGCAACAATTCAGTCAGTATTCTAACAACCGTCTTATGACGATTGGCACCGCGAGTCTTGCTAAACAAATCTGCAAATTCCTTACACTCTCTCGCAGCTTCAGCTACGGGCTGAAGACCGAAATAGGCTATCATCATCGGGCAGAAACATTCCCTCTGTTTGATCCCCATCGCATCAAAAACACAACCATCCGAATCAATCGCAACCAGACAATCATTAGTTGGCTGCATATTTTTCAATGCCTTTGCGTAATTAGACATATATCATACCCCTGATAACCAATAGTAAATTCTCAAACTCCGCCGAAAGCACTATAGCCGCCGTCAACCGGCACGACAATACCTGTTACGAATCTTGCCGCATCGCTTATCAGCCAGATTAATGTGCCGCTAAGTTCTTCTGCCTGACCAAATCTGTTCATTGGTGTATGGTTAACTATACTCTGACCGCGAGGAGTAAACTCGCCGGTCTTTTCGTCTGTAACAAGGAATCGGTTCTGCTCCGTAATAAAGAAACCCGGTGCAATCGCATTAACGCGAATAGTCTTTGAATAATTCTGACACATATGAACTGCCAACCATTGCGTAAAGTTGCTGACAGCTGCTTTTGCCGCCGAATATGCAGGAATTTTTGTTAGGGGCTTGAAGGCATTCATACTTGATACATTCAAAACCACTCCCTCGCCCTTTTCGGCCATAAGTTTTGCAAAAATTTGAGTCGGCAAAAGCGTCCCAAGGAAATTTAAATCAAATACAAAACGAATTGCATCAGCAGGCATATCAAAGAAAGATAAATCAGGCCCAGTCGTGGCCATTTTATTGTTCCCGCCTGCGCCGTTGATCAAAACATCAACTCCGCCAAAAGACTTTAAGACCTCCTTCGATGCGGCCTCTATGGATTCCTTTTCCAGCACATCACACTTTACAGCTATGGCCTCACTACCACCGGCTATGATTTCTTCAGTAACTATTTTCGCCGCATTTTCATTGATATCCAACACAGCGATCCTGGCACCGGCCCGACCTAATGATTTTGCCATACAGCCACATAATACTCCTCCTGCCCCTGTTATTACTACAACCTTATCTTTGACGCTAAATTCATTACTCATTATCTACCCTTTTATTCAATAAATAAAGGCTTTATATGCCTTTGGAAAATATTTTCTGTTACACATTCTCCAATCACATTTTCATACTTTGCAAGAGCATCCAGATACATCTGGCCCATTTCAGCAGCTACCTTATATCCAACATGCAAAAGCTGTCTTACATTACTATCGTAATCGCTGCACGTTTGATCGTGCCGCAAAACATTAGCAAATTTCTGACTGTCCCAATCAGCTACAATCTCAGGCGACGGCAATTTGCCCCAATCAATATCTATCACTGTCGAGTAAGGCACACAGAGTTCATCAAATCTGTCATAAGCCCTGGTATAAATTTCTTTGGCGATATCAAGACCTTCGCCGCCGGCTGTAGCCAGGCCGACAACCTCTTCCAGCCACGTTGTCCCTGCTGTTTTTATGTGCAGCCCAGCATCGAATTTCTTAAGTGCCTTATTCATAGTACCGTAAATCGAAAATTTATCACTACCGGAATGGACACTTAGCTTAAGATTTTTCGGCAAAGAAAATTCCTTTATTGCAAATGCGATTACTGCCAGATCATCATTGAATTCTTTCTCAAATTGAGCAACATCACCAACGTAATCTACTCCCTTGTTAAACCTGCCGGTAAATTTGGGAGCTATCGTCTGAGCTGCTATACCCTGATCCGCTATCGCTGCAAGGATGAAAAACATCTCAACAGGACTTTGCGGCAGGGCAGTTTCGTCCATGGAAACCTCAGCTACGAAATTACACTTGCCTTTAGCTGATTCTATCCTGCGATAAATTTTCCCCGCCTCAATTACTGCCAATAAAACTTTGGATGCAATTTTCCTGATAAGATTTTCGTTTATCTCAACCGGCTTATCAATACCGTCAATATTAAGTCGGCCTGTGTACCTTTTATACTTTTGAACAAAGTCCTCGATCCATAAATCATCAGCTTTTTTGCTTATGTAATCAGCCACATCAAGCGTAAAAAAGTCACTTGACCCAACAAACGAATCAACATTGCTTAAATTAATATGGTCTGCATCAACAAAATAGTCCCCTTGCCAGCCCAATTTCTCAACGGCCTTGTTTGCCTCTTTCCTGACAGAATCTGGAGATGTTTTAGTAATTGTATGCTCACGATGAGATTTATTCCAAACAGGCGTAATATCTATTCCTGCTTGTTTGGCCCTGATCATCGCTTGAAGCTGAGCCTTACCCTGATAGGCAAACCTGTCCCCAATGCCAAATGAATACTTACCAATCTCCATATGTGATCCTTAAAGATAATTTGCACATTTCTTTTCGAGCGGTTTTCTTTCAAATCTCATGTACACCGGCAATCCATCTTCACCGATAGTAACTTCGGCTTCACCTCTTATCAACGGCGTTGCATATTCTTTGAACGCATCGGTAATCCCGTTACCTGCCTGATTGATATAATAGTCGGGAACTTTCTTTTCCCCATTGGCTACATCGCTAAGTACAGCCAATCCGGTTGTGCATTTATATGGACTGTTCGACTGGCGCACCAATGTAACCATTTTGCCGTTTACACCATCAAGAGCATGTTTAACTGCCATTTTACCACACAGGTAAGCCTCATTGACATCGGTCAGCGATGCAAAATGCATAGCACTTCGCTGATTCGTTCCCAGTTTGTTACAGCGGGCCTTTACACCAACTTCTTTTCCTACAATATCTTTGAGTACTTCTGATATACCTCCAAGCTGAACGTGACCGAAACTATCCCTGTCAAATACTCCCGCGTCTGCAGTAATTACTTCGCCTTTGTCGTCAACAAGCCCTTCACCGCAAACAACAACTATTCTGCCGAATTCCTTTAGAGCATCTTTACAATCATTTACAAACTGCTCTTTGGAGAAAGCTCTTTCGGGCAGGTATATCAAGTTCGGTGAATCTTCGGGTTCTCTTCTTGCGAGACCAGCAGCCGCAGCAATCCAGCCGGCATTTCTGCCCATAACCTCTAATATCGTACAAGTATCGGTAGTGTAAAGAGCCTCGGTGTCCTTGCCTGCATTCATCGCTGATACGGCGACATACTTTGCAACACTTCCGTAACCTGGGCAGTGATCTGTGAAAGCAAGGTCGTTATCGATTGTCTTAGGCACACCAATACAAACCAGTTCATATCCGGTATCTTTGGCCAGTTTGTTAACCTTATCTGCTGTATCCATCGAATCGTTTCCGCCGATATAAAAAAAGTAATGGATATCGTGTGCTCTAAAAACATCAAGTATTCTTTCATAATCAGCTTTGGACTCATCCATAGATTTTAGTTTATATCTGCATGAACCGATAGCTGCCGCCGGCGTTCTCTTAAGAGCCTCAATATCTTTAGGCCTTTCTGAAGTGATATCAAACAAATTTTCTTCAAGTACACCTAAAATACCGTTAGTAGCGCCAAAAACCTTATCGATCTTTGAAGACTTAATAGCCTGCTGTATCACCCCGCAAGCACTTGAATTTATGACTGTTGTAGGGCCACCGGACTGGGCAATTATGGCATTAGATTTAGAAACCATTTATGTTCCTGTAAAATATTTAATAACAGAATAATAAACTCACAACGTGAGCTTAACTTATCATATCTAACTCAAAATTACAAGTTTTTTAATAAAATAACTTTTTAGTTGAAAATGAGGACATTTTCATATCTTCAGAAAAGGGTTGAATAAATTCATATTGTGAATTATAATATTTTCATTCAGAAATCGATAAGGATTCAATCGTGAACAAAAGCCCAATAGATTCTAAAACTGCCGGACAGAGAAACGAAAAACTTGTCTTGAATTTACTAAAACAGCACAAACAACTTTCACAAGCTCAACTTTGCAAATTGGCAGGTCTGGGTAGTTCCACTGCAAGTTATATTGTTGGCCGACTTCGGAATAAGGGTTTTATACTTGAAACACCCGGTCAAAGCAAAAATCGAGGCGCCAAGCCTGTCATCTTAAGCTTAAACCCGCATGGTCGATTCATCATTGGAATCGAGATAAACCCCAATAATATTTTAATTGGCCTTTTTGATTTCAACTGCAGACTTGTTGAAGATATAAAGATTTTTCTCGGTACTGACAATGTCCCCGAAAAAATAGTTGAGTTGCTGGAAATAAACTTACTTGGCTTGATCGGCAAGCATAAAATTGACCAGCAAAAATTGCTTGGTATAGGTGTAACTTTGAGTGGTTCGGTTTCGCCCGATGGATTGGTAGAACTTTCAAGCCCGCTGGGTTGGAAAAATGTTCCCTTAAAAACCATGTTATCATCTCAATTTAATTGCATGATTGAAGTACACCCTACTCGTGTTCGCCTTTTAGCTGAATTTAATATCACGCCTGAATTATCAACCAAGAATATACTTTACCTCAATGTCGCCAACGGTGTAGGGGCAACTGTTTTTATGGAAGGCAGATTAATTGCCGGCTCCACAGGTCGCTGTGGTGAACTGGGGCACATTATAGTTGACCCTAATGGACCTCTCTGCGGATGCGGACACAAAGGCTGCCTGGAAGCATTTATATCAGGCCCTGCCTTAACAAAAAAAATAAAAACAGAGATTTCCGAAGGCCGACAAACTATTTTAGCGAATTTGATTAAAGACGAAGATAACCCGGAAGTTGTTATTAATAAATGGGGTAACGCCCTTAAAAAAAATGATGCGTTCGCTCTTGAAATACGTAATTACGTTGGAAACTTTTTAAGCAAGATCGCTTCAGCTGCTATTAACTGCTATGATCCTGATACGCTTGTAGTAGCTGGCTATGTCACTATCCCATGTTTTGAGTATCTTGCCAATGCAATAAAAACCAGATTCGAAAGTGACTTATACGACGATTCTTCCAGATCAATAGAAATTATTCCAGCCTGTGCCGGAAAAAATGCATTGATTACCGGAGTAGCTGCTTCTGTTCTGGAAAACTCTATTAAAAACCGCTGATACAACCCCAACGCTGCAAAAAATGCCGCAATACTTTGTAGGGCATGGTTTTATGGTTGAATTTTGGGTTTAAATAACTTATAATAAACTTTTACTTTAAAGTTAAAGCTTTTGTGTTTTAATACCGAAAAACAAAGAACCTTTACATTAGAGGCTAATGGGAGTTTGATTAGCTGCTTTGAGATATTAGGAGCCTGTGTTGAAGCTGTCTATCATTATACCCTGTTATAATGAAGAGAGATTTACGAAGCTATCGAATTAAAAGAGGACGGTTTTGCCTTTTGCCCGGAGTTTACGGTAAAAGTATCAAAACCCGACTGTGTAATAAATGAGGTTGGCATTTCCTATTGTGCCATATCCTACAAAGACGGAAAAAAATCAGATGGATTGATGGTTTCAAAGCCGTCAATGCAATAATCAAATATAACCTATTTAAGAAATGATCGATCTTCTCTGCTGTCCGGATCGAATGGACGCTTATGAAAAGAGGTAAAAAAAAACAAACAAAAGCTGACGAAAACCTGTTACCTGTAGATGCTCAAAAAGAAAAAAGACTTGATTTTCTGGCTATTTTTTTGCTTTTGGGTTTCGGAATATATCATTCTATTATTTACTGGGGCCATCAGCCTGTTCCTCATTTTGACTTCAGATGTTTTACAAATCTCGGAAGAGAAATATTAAACTTTCAAATGCCGTCCAGCTTCAAACGTCTTCCTCTTCTGGGAATTTTGCAGATAGCACTCGGTAAAATATCCGGTGGAACTTATAGCGATTTTACTGGCGGCTGGCTGTTAAATTCGATACTGCATCCTTTAAACGCCGTTTTGATATTTCTCATAGCCAAACGAATCGTTCCCAAAGCTGCCTTCTGGATAGCACTTATCGCCATGCTCAACCCCTTGGTTTTGCAGCTTTTAACTGAATCGATCGCAGAAACAGCACTGCTTTTTGGCTTTTTGATAACTTTTTATTTTATAGTAAAAAGGTCAAACTGGGTTTATCTGTGTGCTGGATTGACGAGCATGATCCGATATGAAGGGGCAGTTTTGATATTCATCGCCTTTGTTCTTGATATGATAAATGCCAGCGACAATAAAAAGAGATTTCGCTCTTTTTTATATGCGGCGGCGGCTTCGGTTCCAATTGTAATATGGCTTGTGGCCACTTTTGTTAACTGGCAATCCACTGGTTCAACTCATTATTTCAAAGAGTTTGGCCAGCAGAGCGGCGGTAAAATAATCTTCCTTAAATACCTGACACTCACCTGGGAAGTAACATTCAGACCGCTGATGGTTGCAAATCCCTTGTTTATGCCTCAATGCATGGCACCAGTTTATATCGTGAGCAAAATAATAATAGCCGCCGGCTTTGTTCTCGGCTGTATCTTTGCAACCGTTAAGAAAAACTACAATGTTTTGGCTATGATTTTCTTCCTGACTATTTACCTGTTTATTCATGCTGTGCACTCATGGACATTTCAAAGATTTTGCATGCCGATCATGTGGATACCGCTTGTCGTTTTCTGTTACGGTGTCCAGAATGTATGGAAAATTCTAAAAGATCGCAACTGGCTGCCCGCCCCCCTGCAGACAATAGGATTGCTAATTATTTCAGCCGCTTCAATTCTCTTGATCACGGCATTTACAACTTATCTTCCAAAAATATCCAGTAAAAGCCGAGCCAGCATCTACATCCCTTCCCTCTCCGCAACAATCCTTATAATCTTCTGTGTGGGGAGGGTGCTTGTTAATGGATTGAGAAGACTGCCTCGCGAAATAACGATAGCGGCATTTGTAATGCTCATGATCATCTCGAATCAAATTACACTTGCATATGTAGTAGGCAACGGCGATCGCGACATTGAATTCAGATATTTGCTCGACTGGTACCTTGAAAATGCTGAGCCCGGTGAAAAAATGGCTTTAACAGTGCCAATCATACTCCAGACGATGTCACCGGACAGGGAAGAATGCTTTGTTCATACAAACAGCTTTGATGCCGACAACCCCAAAGATTTTGCTAATGAATGCCGCCAAAGAAATATCAGTTATGTCGCCTGGGATTCGAGGATGGGTTTGGTGCCCCGCAGCCGCTACTATAAAAGCTGGAAAATGAGCAATATCGCACCCCTTCAAAAGCCTGCCGACAGCAAAGACTATGAATTTATCAAAACCATCGTCGCCAACAGACGGCGATATATAAATCTTTTCAAATTGAAAAATCCCCGCCAAAACAACCCAAGGCTCTGTGGCAACCAAAATAAAAAATAAAACGCCAGTTTTTAAAAATTGGTTGTTTTTGAGATTTTTTTATAATATGATTGCCTCTCATCGGGGCGTGGCGCAGTTTGGCTAGCGCGCATGACTGGGGGTCATGAGGTCGGAGGTTCGAGTCCTCTCGCCCCGATTAAGCCTTTAGGCACATAAATATATGGGACGTTTGTCCGCTTTTTCCGCTCCCGTTGGTCGCTCGGTTCTTCGAGTATGGGGGGCGGTTCAAACAAAGGATAGTTGCCCCGATTAAGTTATTTATGCCGATATTTGCTGATCTTTCAATCTGTTCTATAAAAACAAAGGTTTCAATATGTACATAATACCAGCCATAGATTTGATGGATGCAAACTGTGTCAGGCTGATTCAAGGCCAGTATCATCGTCAGATCAAATACAGCCAGAACCCGGTAAAACAAGCCTTGAGCTTCGAAAAGGACGGTGCCCAATGGCTCCATGTAGTTGATCTCGATGGCGCAAAGCTCGGCAGGCCCGTAAATACTACCGTCGTAGCCGAAATAGTTGAGAAAACAAATCTGAAGGTTGAGGTTGGGGGAGGTATAAGAGACGAAAAAGCTATCGTTTCGCTGCTCGATATGGGTGCCGAGCGGGTAATAATCGGGACCCGTGCTGTAGAAGAATTTGATTGGTTTACAGAAATGGCAGAAAAATTCCCGCAAAAGCTTGTACTCGGACTCGATGCAAAGGGAGCGAAAGTGGCTACTCACGGCTGGACCCAGCAGAAATCGCAAAATCTAATTGATTTCGCGAAAAAAACTCAATCGCTTCCGATAGCGGCTATAATATACACCGATATCACCAAAGACGGCATGATGACGGGGCCAAACTTTGAGCGTACAAAGGAACTGGCTGATACCGTAAATGTGCCCATAGTGGCCTCTGGCGGCATCAACACTATAGAAGATGTGGAAAAGCTCAAGCAATTCGGAAACATCGATGCGGCAATAATCGGCAGGGCATTCTACGAAAAAACCATGTTATTGAAAGAAGCAATAAAAACTGCCGAATAAGAAAACAACTGCTTCTTATTACCGATTTTGAAAAAAAAAGTTTGACAACTGGTATAAATTCGCTAAAATACGACTTTTTTCCTGACATACATGGAGTCTGTCTATGAAGTGCTTTATGGCAAAGAAAAACGAGGTTGAGCAGAAATGGTTGCTGGTCGATGCTGACGATGCAGTGCTTGGCAGGCTTGCAGCAAAAATTGCTCCTATTTTAATGGGCAAAAACAAACCTACATATACCCCGCATATTGATACTGGCGATTACGTTATCGTTGTAAACGCTGAGAAAATCAAGCTTACCGGCAAAAAGGCTGATGTCAAAGAGTATGACCATTATACTTATTATCCTGGTGGTCATAAATATGTAAGTTTTGCCGATATGCTGGAAAACAAACCCGAAAAGGTGATCGAGTTGGCTGTAAAACGCATGATGCCGAAGAATAAACTCGGTGTAGCGATGCTGAAAAAACTTAAAGTTTATCGGGGCCCTGAGCATGAAAACCAGGCTCAGAAACCTGAGAAGATAGAATTATTTTAAGAAAGAATTTAGAATATGGCAGAAACTACCACAGAAAAAACAGGTGAAAGCCTGAATATTGGGGTTCAGGCTTCGGCTTCGACCGTGGCTCCGGCAACAGAAACAGCTAAGAAGAAATGGCCTGACAAAGGCGGTTTTTACTGGGGCACAGGACGAAGAAAAAGTTCCGTCGCACGCGTAAGGCTCAAACCAGGAGAGGGCAAGATAATCGTAAACAAAAAAGATATGAATGACTTTTTTGTTCTAAAGCAGGATCAAATTGCTGTCATGGCGCCGTTAAAAGCTATTGATGGAGAAAAAAAGTTTGATGTTCATATTAACGTAAAAGGCGGCGGCACCACCGGACAAGCTGGTGCTTCACTTCTTGGTATCGCAAGAGCTTTGAAAGAATACGATGAAAATTTACTACAGACACTTCGCGATGGTGGATACCTCACAAGAGACAGCCGAATGGTCGAAAGAAAGAAACCCGGCCAATGTGGCGCAAGACGAAGCTTCCAGTTCTCAAAACGTTAATTGCAAAATTCTTTTTTCGATATTACAATGGCCGCAAAGAACTATACTTTGCGGCTTTTTTTATTACAGGAGAATGAAATGATCAGGGTTGCTATAATAGGGGCAAGCGGATACACCGGTGCCGAATCCATAGAAATACTATTGCGTCACAGTCAGGCGAAGCTAACATACCTCACCGCTCTGCCTCAGGAATGCGGAAAGGTATCTGATATTTTCGGCCAGTTCAAAGGGCGATGCGAAATGCTCATCGAACCGTTGGATTTCAAGAAGCTTACAAACCTGGCCGATGTCGCTCTTTGCTGTCTGCCGCACAAGGTATCGATGGGATTTGTTCCAAAATTATTGGAAGCCGGCTTGAAAGTCATTGATTTCAGCGCGGACTACAGAATAAAAAATAAAGCCGTTTACGAACAATACTACCAGGTCGAACACACCGATGTCAAAAATCTCGAAACGGCTGTTTACGGTTTGCCGGAACTTTTCCGCGAAGATATTAAAAATACAAACCTCGTTGCAAACCCCGGCTGTTTCCCAACCGGATGTCTATTGGCGATTGCACCACTGCTTAAAAACGGACTCATAGAGACAGGCGATATTATTGATAACGCTGTAACCGGCTCTTCCGGGGCGGGGAAAAATCCATCGGTAAAATTCCATTTCCCGAATATGAATGAAAATATGTTCGCATATGGTATCGGAACACACCGCCACATGCCAGAGATGGAACAGGTCGCAGCCGATATAGCAGGGAAAAAAGTCGAACTGCTATTTCAGCCGCACGTCGGCTGTTTTGACAGGGGAATACTTTCTTCTGTTTATTGCACCCCGAAAAAAGTGATCGATCAGGATGAACTAATCGAGCTTTATAACGATTTTTATGAAAACGAGCAATTCGTTCAGGTCTGCAAACAAAGCCCGGAAATAAAAGATGTTGCTGCGAGTAATTACTGCCACGTTTACCCAGCTGTCGCAAAGGAAAAGATCGTGTGTTTTTCTGCGATAGATAATCTCGTTAAAGGAGCTTCGGGCCAGGCTATACAGAATATGAATATTATCTTTGGACTCGATGAAACACTTGGCCTCTTATAGGGTAGGAAATGGAAAAAGGTATCTTAAAAATCGCCACATGCCAGTTTGCTGTCGGCTCGTCAATTAAACGCAACGCCGCACAGATAAAAAAATATATGCAGATCGCCGCTGACGGCTGTGCCGATGTTCTGCATACACCAGAATGCGCTCTCAGCGGATATGTAAGAACAGACTTCCCCTCATTTGAAAACTTCAACTGGCAGCTGCTAAATGAAGAAACGCAAATTATCGCATCACTTGCAAAAGAACTTAGTATATGGATCGTTCTCGGAAGCGTTACTAAATTCTCCGAAACACAAAAACCGTATAACAGCTTATTGCTGGTCGAACCAGATGGTAAATTCGACAAAAGATACGATAAAAGATTTTGCACAAAAGCCGACCTGAAAAAACACACCCCCGGCGAAAATTTCGTCTTTTTCAAAATCAATTCCGTCAAATGCTCGCTGCTGATATGTTTCGATGTTCGCTTCCCCGAAATTTACCGCCACCTTTACAAAAAGGGCGTAAAGTGCATTTTTCAATCTTTTTACAACGCCCGGCAAAGAGGTGCGAGTGTCCACACGCATATTATGCGGCAATCTATGCAATGCCGGGCTGCAACGAACGGTTTCTGGGCGAGTATGTCGAACTCAAGCGGCTACTATTCACCCTACCCCTCTTGTTTTATTCAGCCGGACGGAGTTATCGCAAATCAGCTGAATTTCAACAAACCGGGAGTGATGATAAATACTGTCGATATCAACAAAAGATTTTATGACCCTTCTGCCGATTACAGAGATATAGCACTAAATGGAAAACTCAACAACGCCCCAGATTAATCTTTTTTATGACAATATATGTTTGCAGTAAACAAGGAAAAAAATGCAAAACAACACAATAACATCACCAAAAGGCTTCTTGGCAGCCGGAATATCATGCGGTATCAAAAAATCAAAAAAACCTGACCTCGGCCTGATAGTCTGCCCAAACGGAGCAAAAGCAGCGGCTGTATTCACTACAAACAAAATAGTCTCTGCCGCTGTAACAGTAAGCAAACAAAACGTTAAAACAGCAACGATATATGCTGTTGTAGCTAATTCCGGCAATGCAAATGCCTGTACAGGCGACCAGGGCCTTAAAAACGCACAAAAGATGTGCGAACTCACAGCAGAGGAGATTGAAGCACAAAACAAACAGGTACTTATCGCTTCTACCGGGATAATCGGTGAACAGCTGCCAATTAAAAAAATCGTAACTGGCATAAAGACTGCCGCCCAAAAACTTTCCGCAACACAAGAAAGCGGCTTCGATTTCGCTAATTCGATAATGACCACCGATACGAAAGTAAAACAAGCCACCCGCAAAATACAGATTTCCGGCAAAACGGTAACGCTGGCCGCGACTGCAAAAGGTGCCGGCATGATCGGGCCGAACATGGCTACAGCCCTGTGCTTCATCACCACCGATATCGCCATTTCCAAACCACTGCTAGCGCGTTCGCTCAAAAGTGCGATTGGCCAGTCACTAAATAAACTGACCGTTGACGGCCACCAGAGCACAAACGATACGGCAATAATTCTCTCCTCGGGTGCGGCTGGGAATCGTCCTGTCGTAACCGCCTGCCCGCGATTTAAAAAATTCAACAAAGCCCTCGGGGATATTTGCGATGATCTTGCAAAACAAATGGCACTCGATGCAGAAGGCGCAACTCGTATGTTCAAAGTTACGGTAAAAAACGCCGCAACCAAATCACAAGCCCAAATCGCCGCAAGAGCAGTTGCCAATTACCCATTGGTAAAATGCGCTGTAAACGGAGCCGATCCAAACTGGGGACGAATTATCTGCGCAATCGGCTCATCGGGCGTGAAATTAAACGAAGAAAAACTGTCCTGCAAGATCGGTTCGATCACTGTCTTTCGCAATAGCAAACCTGCCATTTTCGATGCAAAAAAGGCGTCTGCGATAATTGCCCAAAAACAGCACGAAATTGTCATCGGTTTAGCCGCCGGAAAGCACAGTGATTTCTGCTACGGATGCGACCTGAGCAAGAATTACGTCAAAATAAACGCCGATTACCACACATAGCAAATAGCCCGAAACAGCCCATCTGAAGTTAATTTGTGCCGAAAAAGTGTTTTGATCGAATTATTGTTGACATGAAAACCTGATGAAAATAGAATACTCTTTTAATGATTCAATAAGATTAAGTAAAGGGATAAAAAAATGTCAGAGAATATTCTTGAACTAACAGACGCTGATTTCGATGAACTGATCAACAGCTCCGATGTACCCGTTTTAGTGGATTTCTGGGCACCCTGGTGCGGGCCTTGCAAGATGATGAGCCCGATCTTAGAGGAACTTGCCGTCGAATACCAAGGTAAAGCAAAAATTTGCAAGGTCAATACCGACGAATCAAGAGACTCCGCCCTGGAATTTAGTATACAGGCTATACCGACCATAATACTCTTCAAGGATGGACAGATACAGAAAAAATGGGTCGGCTTGACAAGTAAAAAAGATATGTTAGAAGCTATTGATCAGTTACTCTGATAAAGATTTACTTATAAAAGTTATAAGCGGAAAACTTTTAGGTTTTTCGCTTTTTTTTTGATAGAATCCGCTTGTTTTGGCAGTTTAATTAAAAAAGAGGTAAAACTTGGCTCATAAGATAATATCTAAACAACAGCTTTCACAAGACGTGTTCACCGGCTGGTTCGAGGCTCCATTGGTAGCATCAGCCTCCAAACCCGGCCAGTTTATCATTCTCAGTATCAGCGAGGACGGCGAGCGTATCCCGCTAACTATTGCTGACAAAGACCCGCAAAACGGCACAATTCGCCTCATCTGGCAGAGAGTCGGCAAAACCACCGCTATGCTCTCGGATCTCGAAGAGGGCGGACAGATTGCCAATATTGCCGGGCCGCTCGGAAAGCCTACTGAGGTTAAAAAATTCGGCAAAGTCGTCTGTGTTGGCGGAGGTATCGGAAATGCCCCGCTACTGCCAATCGCAAAAGCCCTTAAAGATGCCGGAAATGAAGTTATCAGCATAATTGGGGCAAGGAACAAAGAGCTCCTTATACTCGAAGATGACTTTGCTGCCATAAGCGACGAGCTGACAATTACGACCGATGACGGCTCATACGGCAGAAAAACACTTGTGACCGAACCGTTGGAACAAATCTGTGCCGGCGAGCAGAAGCCCGACAAGGTTTTTGTGATAGGCCCTGCGATAATGATGAAATTCTGCTGCGGGGTAACAAAAAAATACAACGTGCCCACAGAAGTATCGCTAAACACCATAATGGTTGACGGCACGGGAATGTGCGGCGGATGCAGAGTCGAGGTTGGCGGCCAAACGAAATTCGTTTGTGTTGACGGCCCGGAATTCGACGGCCACCTGGTAAATTTCGATCTAATGATGAAAAGGCAAGCTGCCTACAAGAACCAGGAAAAAAACGCTTACGAACAATATAAAGAGCACCGATGCAGAATAGGATTGAACAAACCCGGCAAAATTGACGAATAACAACTGTCTTTACATCGCCAGTTGAACTTTCACAGGAGTTTTTGCAGTGAACAATCAGCAAAAAAAAGAATTACTTGACCAGTTGCTCGAAAAACAAAGCAAGGGCCAGTTGAAACCTGCCGACAGGTTTGCCATACCCCCTCAGGATATGCCATCGCAGGATCCGCTCGAAAGGGGCAGAAACGTCAACGAAGTAACTCTCGGTTACACCGAAACACAGGCAAGGCTCGAAGCCCTCAGATGCCTGCAGTGCAAAAACGCACCCTGCATGAAGGGCTGCCCAGTTAGTATAAGGATCAAGGATTTCGTTGCCGAAGTTGCACAGGGCAACTACAAAAAAGCCATCTCAATAATTAAAGAAAATTCCCTGCTCCCAGCCGTCTGTGGACGTGTCTGCCCGCAGGAAGTCCAGTGCCAGAAATACTGCACGGTGGGTCTGAAATTCAAGGATGTAAGTAAATCCGTGTCTATAGGCCGGCTTGAAAGATTCGCAGCCGACCATGACAAACAGAACCAGAGCGCTCCAGTCGTTGCCCCGCCGACCGGAAAAAAAGTCGCAATAATAGGCTCCGGCCCAGGTGGAATAGTTGCCGCCTCAGATACCCGCCGAGCCGGACACGATGTTACCATATTCGAAGCTTTCCACAAAACCGGTGGTGTAATGGTCTATGGCATACCAGAGTTCCGTCTGCCAAAATCTATTGTTAAAAAGGAATTAGAGGTACTCGAAAAAATGGGCGTCAAGATCGTTTGCAATTTCATTGTCGGACGAACACGCACCATTAAGCAGCTGATGGAAGAAGACGGTTTCGAAGCTGTCTATATCGGTGTCGGTGCAGGCTTGCCAAAATTCATGCACATCGAGGGCGAGTCATTAGTAGGTGTTTATAGTGCTAACGAATACCTTACAAGGGCAAACCTCATGAAAGCCTACGATTTTGGTAAAGGCGCAGACACACCCATCGCAATCTCCAAAAAAGTCGCCGTAGTAGGCGGCGGAAACGTGGCTATGGATTCTGCCAGAACCGCCCTGAGACTTGGTGCCGAAAAAGTATACCTGATATACCGCAGAAGCGAAAATGAAATGCCCGCAAGAGTTGAAGAAGTCCACCACGCCAAAGAAGAAGGAATAGAATTCCATACCCTCCAGAACCCAAAAAGAATTCTCGCAGACAATGACAGTAACGTAATCGGTATCGAGTGCCTGCGTTACGAGCTTGGCGAGTTGGATGATTCCGGCAGAAGAAGACCTATACCTGTCGAAGGCTCCGAATTTGTCATCAACGTCGATACCGTTATCATCGCTATCGGCAATGAGGCTAATCCGCTGCTGAGACAGACCACCCCCGGACTGGAATTCAACAAATGGGGCAATATCGTAGTAGATGAAAAAAGCAAAACCTCACTCAAAGGTGTTTACGCCGGCGGCGATATCGTATTAGGAACAGCCACGGTAATACTGGCAATGGGACAGGGCAGATCAGCTGCGGCCTCAATAAACGAATATCTCTCAAATTTCTGAGAATTGTTTGACTTACCTGCCTTTGTGTTGTAAAATTTCGACCTCCGTCTTTTCCAATCCGGAGGGGTAGTTATTATAACGCGAAATTAAAAAGGAAAGGAAAAGGTCATTCAATGTTGATTAAGCCGTTCAAAGCTTATCGTTTCAATCCGGATGTTGTCAAAAACAACGGAGACTGCATCTCGCCGCCCTATGATGTTATCAGCGAAAAACTCCAGAGTCATCTCTATGCCAAAAGCGATTACAATATCGTTAGGGTAATTAAGGGCAAAACAAATGACTCCGACAGCGAATCCGACAATCAATACACCCGTGCCGCAGAATTTCTTAACGATTGGATCGGGCAAAACGCGCTCAAGCAAGACGACAAGGAAATGATATATTCATACATTCAGGATTTCCAGCTCGGCAACCAAAACGTCCAGAGAAGCAGCTTTATCGCAACCGCAAAGCTCGAAGACTTGGGCACCGGCGTCAAACCGCACGAAAACACCCTTGATGGGCCGAAGGCAGACCGCCTGAAGCTGCAACTCGCCTGCCAGGCAAAGTTCGGACTGATTTTCATGCTATACAAAGACCAGCAAATGGTCGCTGACAATATCAATCAGAAAAAACTTGAAGATAATCCGCTTGTTGATTTCATTGACGAGCAAGGCGTAAGGCACCGTCTTTTTGGAATCTCTGACCAGAACGATATGGATGCCATTGGCGAGATGATGAAAGACAAAACCTGCATTATAGCCGACGGTCATCACCGATACGAAACTGCCCTGAACTTCTATAAACAAACAAAAAACCCCGCCGCGCAATTTCAGATGATGGCTTTTGCTAACACATGCAACCAGGGCCTGCTCGTACTGGCTACACACAGACTTGTCTATGGTATAAATAATTTCAGCGGCGAAAAATTACTCGCTGATTTAAGCGAAGATTTTACAATCACTGATTTCACTTTCAATAACGACAGCGACAAAGCACAAGCCAAACAAAAAATGCTCTCAGCCATGAAAAGCGATTTCGATAATGACAAAAATTGTTTTGGCGTATATTGCAGCAAGGGCAAATTCAGCACTGTATCTTTGAAAAATAAAGATGCGATGGAATCCATAGCCGCTGACAAAACACCGGACTGGCGCAAGCTCAATGTCGCTGTGCTGCACAAACTCCTACTCGAAAAACAGCTCGGAATAGACGATAAGGCACTTGCAGCAAAGACAAATCTTGAATATGTAAAAGATACACCTGATGCTATTGACGAATGCATCGAAAAAGTAGATAATGGCATCTCGCAGGCGGCGTTTTTTATTAGCCCGGAAAAAATGGACCAGATCGCCGCTGTTTCTGAAACCGGCGAAAAAATGCCGCAGAAGTCAACTTATTTTTATCCGAAAGTCTATACGGGCCTGACCGTACAGAAAATATAAATTTTTAATTTTTTTATTTAGGAGCAAGTAAAATGGTAGACTGGAAAAATCCACCGAGGTTGTTTATTCCTGGACCTGTAAAGGTTGACGAGGATGTCCTCCAGCAGTTGGCAAGACCGACGCTGGGGCACAGAGGCAAGGAATATTCACAGCTTCAGGGAGAAACTGTGGATATGCTGAAAGAAATTTTCTTCACAAAGCAGAATGTTTTCCTCTCTACTTCATCAGCATCAGGAATATGGGAAGCTGCAATACGTAACTGCGTTGCAGACGATGAAACTGTTCTTTGCACAATGTGCGGCGCTTTCAGTGACAAGTGGGCCGACGTAGTCAAAAGCTGCGGCAAAAAACACGAAGAACTAAAAGTAGAATGGGGCCAGCCCATAACTGCCCAGATGATCGACGAAAAGCTCAGTGCCGGCAATTACGCCGCAATTACAATCGTTTACAACGAAACAAGTACCGGCGTGGCAAACCCCGTTTACGAAATTAGCGAAATGATGAAGCGAAAATACCCCGATGTTCTGGTTTTCGTTGACTCTGTTAGCGCCATGGTCGGTTTGCCTCTCGAATTTGATAAGCTCGGCTGGGACATAACCTTCGCCTCAGTCCAAAAGGCTTTCGCTATTCCGCCGGGATTAGCCGTCGCTCTCGTAAGCGATCGTGCTCTCGAAAAAAGTGCTAATGTCCCTAACAGAGGCTATTACTTCGACTTCCAGCTGTGGGCAAAGTCCGCCGTAAAGAACCAGACTCTCACAACTCCAAACGTCCCTCACATCATGGCATTGAACTATCAGTGTAAAAAACTGCTCAAAGAGGGAATGGAAAACGTATGGGCTCGCCACAAAAAAATGGGTGAATTCGTCAGGGCATGGGCAAAAGAAAACTTTGACCTCTTTGCTCCCGAACAACATGCCTCAAATACCCTTACCGCCGTCAAAAACACAAAAGGCATCGACGTTGCAAAGACCATCGCAGCTATCCAGGAAAAACACAACACCGTCTTCGGCAACGGCTATGGTAAACTCAAAGAACAGGCCTTTAGAATTGCTCACATGGGCGACATCACTCTTGACGACCTCAAGGAACTGCTCGGCTGGATCGACGAAGAAATTAAATAATTCGCCAGCCAACCTTAAAAACCAAAAAGCCCCGCATGTTACGGGGCTTTTTTTATAACCACAAAGACAGTAACCTACTGTAAAACAAAGACATGTGACTCACCGGCACAGCCGTTGTCACCGAAATTGACACCTGAGCCCAAAAACGTCTCAAATAATTTATCGCGGGTAATAAAAGCCTGGCCAAACCTGCCATAACACATAAAGCAAACAATCAAAACCTTAATCAAAGCTGTGAAAATACCAGAGATCGATAAGACCTAATGAAAATCAAATAACTTGCATAACACTGGTGACTGCGTTATTATTTAGCCTTTATATGTTGGTTTAAATAAGCTTAATTGTAACCGACGGGGACGGAGTCTGTCTAATGATATGAGCTATGATATATCGCAGATAAAACCAACTCCACAACATAATAAGCATAAGTTGTAAGGTGAAATCCGATTTTTCAGTTTTTTAGCAGGAGGCTAATAATATGGCAGATTTAAAAAATAATATTTCAAGCAAACCAGCTACATGTAGCAATACTCAGGAAGATGCGAACATCTATGAAGATGAGATCAATCTAATAGATTATTTTCTCGTTTTCTGGAAAAGAAAATGGTTCATTTTTTTAGCTTCTGTGCTACCGGCTTTAATAGTTGGATTGGTTATTTTCTTTCTGCCAAGAAGCTATGAGCTTACTTATGTCTATGATTTAGATGATTATACAAGAGATGAGGCAAGATACGACACAAGAGATGAGGCAAGATACGATGTAGGCAATTGGAATCTTGATGAAAAAAGCTATAATGTTTTTGTCAGCAGATTCTATAGTGATGAAAACTTAAATAATATTGTCAGTAAGTTGCAAGAAAACGGCTATAATGAACATGCTAAATCAATGACCAACGCAGGAAGCAACCTGAATGGTTTACAGAAACTTGTGAAGTTTGAGCCAGTACCCTCTTATATCGACCTTTCCAAAGTAAAGATAACCGACCCTGAGCAATTGGAGCAAATCCGAAAACTCACAGCTCAATTACTAAATGTAACTATAATTGGGAGACCTAAAGACAGGTTCATCAAAATGGCTTCGGTAGTGAGAGATAATATTGAACAAGTAGTGCCTATGTATTCTATACAGCGGGAAGTAATTAATACGATTAACAAATACAGAGCCAAAATGGGAGATATTGAGAAAAGTAGATTTAACATTGAGCTTAACTTAAAGAGAAACAAAGCGGTTTTAGCAAAGCTTGAAGAAATAAAGGTTGGGGTTTCAGACAAAACCGAGGACAACGTTACATTACAGTTTGATGTCGGCGGAAGAAGTGAGTACCTGCCTTTAGGGTACCAAATACGTGCAGCAGAGGCAAAGATTATAGAATTCGAAGAAAATATTAAGATAAACACGGGAAAATACAACTATTACAAGAATTTATTAGCCCTAAACGAAAAGCTGTCTGCCGAGTTGGCGAAAAGTGTTTCCTCATATTATACAATCCAACAGTATCATTCATTTTTAACCGAGTTAATTGGTAGCTGTGAATCTGAGGAGTTGAAAGATTATCTGGCTTCATATATTAAAGCAATAGAGAATAGAATTTCGACAAGTGTCCCCATTTCAGAAAATCCGAAAATATCCCCTGTTGCTAAAGGCATAGC
>JADHXY010000027.1 GCA_016782755.1 Phycisphaerae bacterium
CCCGCACCAAAAGGCACGGGCTTTTTTTATATCAAGAACAGTTAAGCACAACAGCGAAAATGCGCTGACTTATCACAGTTCTAAAACTGCGTTCTAGTTATCCCTAGAAAGGAGGTGATCCAGCCGCAGGTTCCCCTACGGCTACCTTGTTACGACTTAGTCCCAGTCATCGGGCTTACCGTCGGCAGACACTTCCTAAAAGGTTAGTAATCCGACTTCGGGTACTCCCAACTCCCGTGACTTGACGGGCGGTGTGTACAAGGCTCAGGAACATATTCACCGCGTCGTAGCTGATACGCGATTACTAGCGATTCCAACTTCATGTAGGCGAGTTGTCAGCCTACAATCCGAACTGGGGCAACGTTTTTGCGATTTGCTCCACCTCACGGTATCGCATCGCTCTGTCGTTGCCATTGTAGCACGTGTGAAGCCCTGGGCATAAGGGCCATGATGACTTGACGTCGTCCCCACCTTCCTCCGGTTTAACACCGGCAGTCCCGTTAGAGTCCCCGACATTACTCGCTGGCAACTAACGGTAAGGGTTTCGCTCGTTAAAGGACTTAACCCGACATCTCACGACACGAGCTGACGACAGCCATGCAGCACCTGTGCAAGTTTCACCCGAGGGTAGCTTCCTCTGTTTCCAGATTGGCATCCAAGCATGTCAAACCCAGGTAAGGTTCTGCGCGTTGCTTCGAATTAATCCACATGCTCCACCGCTTGTGTGAGCCCCCGTCAATTCCTTTGAGTTTTAGCCTTGCGACCGTACTCCCCAGGCGGTCTACTTAACACTTTTGCTCCAATTGCGAATGTGTCAGAACACCCGCAATCTAGTAGACATCGTTTACGGCGTGGACTACCGGGGTATCTAATCCCGTTCGCTCCCCACGCTTTCGTATCTGAGCGTCAGGACAAGCCCAGTGCACTGATTTCTCCATCGGCGTTCCTCTTGATATCTACGCATTCCACCGCTCCACCAAGAGTTCCATGCACCCCTACTTGCCTCAAGAAAGATAGTTCGCCGAGCAATTCCTCGGTTAAGCCGAGGGATTTCACAAGACGCTTACCTTTCCGCCTACATACGCTTTAAGCCCAGTGACACCGAACAACGCTAGCCACCTTCGTATTACCGCGGCTGCTGGCACGAAGTTAGCCGTGACTTCCTCTGGGTTAGATCAATCCATCCGGAGACGGACTTTCTTACCCCTGACAGTAGTTTACATCCCGAGAGACTTCATCCTACACGCGGCGTTGCTGCGTCAGGCTTTCGCCCATTGCGCAATATTCGTTACTGCAGCCCTCCGTGGAGGTCCGGGCAGTGTCTCAGTCCCGATGTTGCGGGCCAACCTCTCAGTCCCGCTACCCGTCATTGCCTTGGTGAGCCATTACCTCACCAACAAGCTGATAGGAAATAGGCCGCTCCCAAACCGATAAATCTTTGATCACATCCCTATCGAGATGTGATATTATTCAGTATTACCGCCCCTTTCGGAAGATTACCGAAGTAATCAGACGCTATCCTGAAGTTTGGGGTACGTTACCCATCCATTACTAACCCTTTCGCCACTAACCACTAATAAATTAATGGTCCGTTCGACTTGCATGTCTTAGCCACGCCGCCAGCGTTCGTTCTGAGCCAGGATCAAACCCTTCAAATTGATTCTTCGATCCGTCCGAAGACGGAGATCGTCTATTAAAGGCTCAACACTTACATTTAGCATAATACACCGAAAGTGTTGAGAATTGTTAAAACTCTTAATTCTTTGTTCCGGCAAACCGGAACACACACTTTCGCTGCTTTTGGCTTAACTGTTAACTTGTCAAAGAACAACAAAAAAAACTACCTCACTCGTTTGCTTTCGAGCAACGAGTCAAGAATTTCAAATCATACTCAAATAAAAACATTAGTCAATGGTTAATACGAAAAAAAATAAAAAAACGCGTATTTTTTTTTCAAAAGAGCGATTTTTACCAAAGTTTAGACATCTAACAAACCCCTTTAAAACAAACCCAAAGGCCATTAGAAGCATTTTTATAAATAAAACTCTTTTCAAAAACCATTTTACAAATTATTATTATTTTTTTCAATTAAAAATTGATATTTAACAATAAAAAGGGCTATTGTGATTAAGACTAAAATTTTAGAGATCAAAACAAGGGGAAATTGCGACATAGTAAACATAACCGAGCACGTCAGCGGCAAACTGAGAGAAGTCGAGTTAGAAAACGGCGTAATTACAGTCTTTAATGTGGGTTCAACTGCTGGTATAACCACCATAGAGTACGAACCTGGGCTTGTAAATTATGATATCTCGGCGGCATTTGAAAAAATAGCCCCAAAAAACGGGGAATATGAGCACGAAAAGACCTGGCACGATGATAACGGGCATGCTCATGTGAGGGCATCGCTACTGGGGCCGTCTGTTAGTATTCCTTTTGTGAATGGGGAATTAACACTTGGAATTTGGCAGCAAATAGTTATCATTGATTTTGATACGCGAGCAAGAGTCAGGAAAATTGTGCTCCAATTCATCGGTGAATAAATTTTAAGATTTAAATCGATTTACAACCTGATGAAAAACAGGAAAAAGTACTGTAAATGGCTCTCTTGTACCGAAATTAAAACCAGGCAACCTTACAATTGAAAATAAATTCATAAGTAGATATATTTACGAGGTAATTTTTTAATGAAGAAAAAAACATTCTATTCTTTTGCGGCTGTCATTTTGATTTATGTATTTTTTGCCGGTTGCGGCTCTGAAAGAAAAACTCAAGGAGTTGGTTATGAAGAACCGTCACAATTAAAAATTGATGACGATACGAAAATAGGTTCCGTGGCAGAAATATTTGCTGCCGAATACGTTCCCGTAGAAGGTTATGCAATTGTTGGCGGATTAAACCATACGGGTTCTGATCAATGCCCACCGAAAGTTTACGAATACCTCGAAAAATACATTCGTAAACAGCTTCCCAGCGAAAAAAATATATCCAAATACATCTTGAGTGATAAAACAGCAGTGGTTTTTCTGCAAGCTCTAATGCCTGCTACTCTGTCTGACAATGAAGATTTCGATGTATATGTAACCGCTCTGCCAGCAACGCAGACCACTTCGCTTAAAGGTGGAGTTTTGTGGGGCGCTGAGCTTTGGGAGGCAGGAAAATTCGGTACGTCTCTGAAGAAAATGGCAGATGCAGAAGGAGCTGTATATATCGACCAGATCAAGCCAACTGAAGATGTCAGAAGCGGATATATTTTAGGGGGAGGAGTGTCGGCAACCGATTTTGAAATGTCAATGTTCATCAGAGGAGCTAACTACAGGCAGACGGCTATAATAAGAAATCGTATAAATCAGCGTTTCGGCAAGGATACCGCAAAAGCACAAATGGCTGGGCAAATGTCTTTGACGGCTCCGGCAGAATATACAAAACAAAAAAAGCGTTTTATAGATGTAGTAAGAAATATGTACGTGTTAGAAGAGAGTCTATCCAGGAACCAAAGAATACGTGATCTGGCTATAAAGCTTGCGGGTTCAGATGACAAAGAATCAGCTGAGTACGGACTTGAAGCTATTGGAAAGCATTCTATATCTAAACTTACGGCTTTGATCAAGCATTCCGACGATCGGGTGAAATTTCATGCGGCACGGTGTCTGATGAACCTCGGAAACGACGAGGGGCTGGATGTGCTGAGAAATTTCGCCTTAGATAAAAAATCTAAATACAGGGCCGAAGCCCTTGATGCAATCTTTAAAGCCGGAAAAAGAAATGATGCGGCACGTTTAGCAAGAAAGTTATTGAGACAACAAAATGACAGCGATCTGATAATAAAAGCTTATTTAAAGCTCAAGGAAATCATGGACCTTAGTATCGAAAGATCACCGGTTGCAAACAGCTTTGATCTTGACCAGGTTATTCAGGCAGATAAGGCGATTATTTACGCAGCAAGGAGCGGTAAGCCCTGCATAGCTCTTTTAGGCGGGCCGTTAAGATGCAAGGAAGATGTGTTTATACAATCCTCTGACGGAAATATAACAATAAATGCCATTTCGGGTGAGGATTATGTTTCGATTATACGAAAACACCCTACACGGCCTAATCTTGCCCCGATCAGCCTCAAAAGTACACGTGAAATCAAAGATATTATTTTGACTTTGTGCCAGAACCCGCTTGATAGTAAACATCGCGGATTAAACGTTTCTTATTCCGAAGCAATTGCACTTTTATCGCAATTGGTTGAAAAAAATGGGGTTGAGGCTGAGTTTTTAGCAGGCCCAATGCCGAAAATTAGTCAAATTATTAAGAAATAAGCTGGCAAGGGCCGATAATAATGATATATTATCATATAAAATTTAATATAGGTAAGGACAGACAACCCCAAAAAAACAACAAGGATAAAAATGAGACTGCAAAAAATTATTTTGAACGGATTCAAAAGTTTTGCTGATAAAACAGAAATAGTATTCGATTCTTCAATTACGGCAATTGTTGGTCCTAACGGCTGTGGAAAAAGTAACGTTGTCGATGCGATCAAATGGGTTCTTGGCGAACAGAGCACCAAAAGCCTTCGAAGCGGTCAAATGGCAGATGTTATTTTTAGCGGATCAAGCAGCAGAAAAGCCCTGGCATCGGCTGAAGTGAGTCTTTTTTTTACTGATGTTGCAGGCTCGATTCCTATTGACACTGAAGAATTGCAAATCAGCAGAAGGATATTCAAAAGCGGGGAGAGTGAATATCGGATAAATAACAAGCTGAGCCGCCTTAAGGATATTCGTGAATTATTTATGGATACCGGTGTTGGCGTTAAGGCATATTCTATAATCGAACAAGGTCAGGTTGAGCAGCTTTTGACAGCTTCTAAGCAAGATCGCAGGGCAATCTTCGAGGAGGCCGCGGGAATAAGCAAATATAAGGCTCATAAAAAAGAGGCTTTGAGGAAACTCGAAAGGACAGATCAAAATCTGCTGCGACTGGCAGATGTTCTTTCGGAGGTTCAAAAACAGCTTCGCAGCATTAAACTACAAGCCGGCAAGGCAAGGAATTTTCTCGAATACAAAGAAAAGCTCAAAGGGCTTCAGGTTAATTATTCGCTTTCTGAATATCACAAGATAATAACATCAGCAAAATCAAAGAGAAAAACTCTTAACGAGGCCGAAGAGGTTTTCGCATCAGTCGTAAATGATGTATCCAAAAGTGATACCCAAATCAGTGAAATAGGCAGCAGGATCATTGAAACTGAGAACCGGATAAACGAAGCCGATAACGCCTTAGTAAGTGTTAAAGGCAAAATCGAGCAGTGCATACAAAGAATAGAATTCCTCAATGCAAGAATAGCGGAATTAGAACAAAATAGAGAACAAGCCAACAAAAACTCTCTCAAGCAACGTGAACAGCATGATGTTTTTTGCAGAACGCTTGAGCAGTACAATCAAGACAAAATACAAATCCAGAAACAACTCGAAGAAAAAGACAAGCAGGCTCAAAATCTCAACGGGATTATAGAGAAACTTAATTCGCAATGCGCAAGCGTTGAAGCTGAATTAGAAGATGAAAAATCAGGCATAATAGATATAGTCAGGCGGACAGCACAGCTTCATAATGAACTACAGAGCATATCGAACCATAGAGCAAATCTCTCAAATCAGAAAGACCGCCTTTCGAGCAGAGCAGGCACAGTCAAGGCGGAATTCGAAGAACTGCTTACTCAAAAGGCTCAATTCAATGCCCGGCTTAGTGACATAGAAAACATTATAAAAGAGCTTGAAGAGAATTTGGAATCTAAGAGATCGCGGTCCGAAGAGCTGGATTCGCTTATCGAAGTAAATAGTGAAAAACTGGCTCGTAACAAGGAGATCAAAAGTGCCCTGGATAGCGAAAATGCCGTGCTTTCTGATATGGAAAACCGACATGAGGGTATAAATACGGGAGTAAAGACTATTCTGCAGCAAAAAAACGCTCAGCCGGATAAATACGAATACATTGAAGGTTTGGTTGCGGAGATCATCGAGGCTGATATTAAATATGCAAATGCAGTTGAATCTGCTCTTGAAGGCAAAGCTGATGCCCTTATCGTATGCGACAGCGATAAATTAATGAGTGACAAAGATTATTTTAATAATCTCGATGGCAGAGTCACATTTATCTGCACAGATAAGCTTCCTACATTTGCGGATTCGCAGAACATATCCGGATTTGACAACATAAAAGGCAGACTCGCCGAATTCATAAAATGTAAGGAAGAATACAAATCTTTGGTGTGGAGCCTGTTAGGTAAGACACTGGTTGTTGATGATATACAGTCTGCCATCGAAAGATCGGGCGAAATTGGCATCGGTTTTGATTTTGTTACGTTATCAGGGCAGTTCTTCAGCAGTAAAGGTTCGGTTAACTTAGGCTCTGCAGGTAAATCTACGGGGCTGATCTCTCGTAAAAGCCGACTCAATCAACTCAAGGAAGAAATAGATTCAACCAGCGTACAAATCACCCAATTAGAACATGATATCCAGAGCCATAAACAATCTAAAGAACACCTGTCAAAGCTCAGAAAAGAGCTTAGGACAGCTATTTACGAAGCAAATACTGAAAGAGTAGAGATTAGTTCGAAGATTGGGGCAAGCGAGCAAAACATAGACAGGCTCTCAAAAGAACAGCCACTGATCGCCAGTGAGATCAAACAGCTTGAGGAGCAAATCGAAAAATCGGTACAAACAGAATATAACTCAAAACAGCAGCTGGAAGAACTTGAAGAAGTAAACCAGCAACGATCTGAACAAATTGAAAAACTTGAAAAACTTTCCAAGGAAAGAAAGCTGCTGCTGCAATCTGAATTGAATAAATTGACAGATATCAGGGTTTCGCTCGGCCAGATCAAAGAACAAAACCGCTCACTTGAATTTTCTATTTCTAACCTCCAGGAGCAAATAAAGTCAAATGACGAGTCCATGCAAGCTTCGGTTTGCATAGCAAAAGAAAGTAAGACAAGGATCACAGGTACACAAAGGGAAATTCTTGAGTGTGAGTCAAAAATTTCTGAATTGTTCTCCGAAAAAGAAAAATGCCAGATCACAAGCAGAAAACTTCATGAGGCTGCAAGAGAATTGATCGAGAAAAGGAATTTTGAGGAACAAAAGATAAAAGAGAAAAGGCACGAACAGTCTGATTTTGAGCAGAAAATCAATGAAATAAAAATCGAATTGAGTCAATTAGAGGTAAGGGAACAATCTTTGATAGAAAGAGTAAGCGAAGAGCTTCAAATTGATCTTATAAATTCATATGATAACTATCAGCAAGATGATATTGATTGGAATGCTGTTCGTGACCAGATAAATGACCTTAAAGGCAAGATAGAAAGATTAGGAAATATTAACCTCGATGCCATCGAGCAGCAGAAAGAACTCGAGCAAAGAAATGACTTCCTATCCAAACAGGTAGAGGACCTTACGAATAGTAAGACACAATTAGAACAGCTTATAAGCAAACTAAATAAGCAAAGCATAGAAAAATTCGAACAAACTTTCGAGGAGATAAGACAGAACTTCCAGCAAATCTTCCGCAAGCTCTTCGGCGGCGGCAAGGCCGATATAATAATAGAGGACTCAGAGGATATTCTCGAAGCTGGTATCGAGATAGTAGCACGGCCACCGGGGAAAGAGCAGAGAAGTATATCATTGCTCAGCGGCGGCGAGAAAACAATGACCGCTATCGCCCTGCTTTTCTCAATGTTCAAAACCAAGCCTTCACCTTTCTGTCTTCTTGACGAGGTCGATGCAGCACTCGATGAAGCTAACAATGAAAGATTCAACATGATAGTAAACGAATTCAGGAAAAACTCTCAATTTATTATTATCACACACTCCAAAAGAACAATGAGCATGGCAGAGTTACTCTACGGAATAACGATGCAGACTCGAGGCGTGAGTAAGAAGATCAGCGTAAAATTCGGGGATTATGAGCCAGAGCAGGAAGAAGTTGCGGTAGCTTAGTCAAATTTGAATCTTTTTTGTTTTTGTTCTGATTTAACAATAATATAAAAAAGGATTAATGATAAGATGAAGATCGCAACCTTGAGAGCATGGTTTACCCTTTCAAAACCTTTGACGCATGTTCTTGGGATTTTGCCATTTAGTTTAGGCGGAGTTTTGGCGTGGAATCTTACGGGTAGTTTCGATTGGGCCGTATTTGGACTTGGAATTTTCGGCGCTCTTTTGCTGATGCTGGTCGCATGCTACTCAGGTGAATATTTTGATTTCGAAACCGATACACTCGCTATCCCTTTCAGAAATCGTTTTTCGGGCGGCTCTCAAGTTCTTCAAAAGACTGATACCATTGAGCCAATACATTCCCTTATAGCCGCCTTTGTGTGTCTTATTCTCGCGGGAATAATCGGAGTTTTGCTTCAATTTCACTTCAAGACCGGTCCTTTGACGATACCGCTGGGGATATTAGCGATGATAGCGGCCTTTTTCTATTCCGCAAAACCCATCCAGTGGGCATATATAGGACTGGGGGAAATATGGATATGGCTTGCTTACGGCTGGCTTTCGGTGGCTACGCCATTTTATCTGCTGACTGGCGGCTTTGTACCGGTGGTACACTGGGCAAGTCTGCCGATTGCGTTTACTATCTTCAACGTTATTTTGATCAATGAATTTCCTGATTATCCTGCTGACAAACAGGTGGGCAAAAAAAATCTGGTAGTCAGGTTTGGTAAGAAAAAATGCAGCAGGCTTTATGCTCTTGTCTCAGCGGCTGTATGGGGGGCATTAGCTTTGAGCGTTTGGATGGGCGTGCCACAAAAAGTTTTTATATTCACAGTTCCTGTTTTTGCACTATCCGTCATGGCAACAAACCGAATACTCAGAAAAGATTATAGGGACGAGAAAAAATTGGAACGGCTTTGTTTCGGAACAATACTGTGCAACTGGGGGGTTACTATAGGTTTAATCATGGCGTTTGTTCTATGAAGAAGAAAAAATCTCGCCCTTTTTACCGCCCTTTCAGCCTGATATTCAGGCAGATCATATCCATCTGGGTGTTTAAGCTCGCAACCCGCTGGCCCGGGATGCTGTTCTGGATAAAGAACATGCCTTCAATGTTCAAAATCGCAGCCGGCTCCACAGGCATAGGATGTTTTGGGATAGATTATCATTATGTCTTCGAATTAACCAGCCGCTGCAATCTTAATTGCGCTCACTGTCACGTCGGCAATGAAAACAGCCGCTACAACGAACTCAGTACCGAACAAGTCAAGGGTATTCTGGACGGTCTGGCTGAAGTCAGTGACTTTAAGCTGATAGTATTCAGCGGCGGAGAGCCTATGCTGCGAGAAGATATTTATGAAATATTATTTTACGCAAAGCAGCTTGGACTTTATCCGATGCTTGCTACCAATGCAACATTGATAGACAAAGAAGCCGCAAAAGCATTGAAGCAAAACGGCATGTTAGGTATAGCCACGAGTATCGACAGTGTCTGCCCTGAAAAGCACAATTCTTATCGCGGCAGCAAAAAAGCCTTTGAGGGTGTAATAGCCGGCATAAAAAATATCCGCTCTGAGGGGCTATATATACAGGTCAATATTACCGTTTCTAAATACAATACAGATGAGCTTGAAGAAATACTCATGCTGGCAGACGAGCTTGGTGCTCATGTGGTTCTGCTCTATCAATTCATCCCCACTGGCAAAGGGGTGGAAATAGCAGATTCTGCTTTAGACTCACAAGAGTTTTACGAAGTCATAAAAAGGCTGCACCATGTTCAGAGTCGGATTTCGCCGGTTGTAATTCCAGTCGGTTTGCCTGAATATTTTGTTTACCTGTCAAAAAAACTATCCTTACCTCGATGGATAAGCCGGTTTGTGTATAAGGGCTGTACGGCTGGCGGTAGAGGAATGTTTTATATTAAACCCAATGGTGACCTATGGCCCTGCCCGCTTTTGCCGGTAAAAATCGGCAATGTATTGAAAAACAGCCCAAAAGATATATGGGAGAAAAATGAAGATATCTTAAAACTTAAAAACAGGAAAAATCTCAAAGGTGCATGCGGAAACTGCGAACATCAGGAAATATGCGGAGGGTGCAGAGCCAGGGCATACGCATATACGAAAGACCTTTATGCCGCAGACAACCAATGCCCATTCATTTCTCACCGGGTACCAGAGGAAATTTAACCATTGATATGTTTTTCAAACAAATTAATTCTGGGCAAATGAACCCAAAAATGATAACATGCCAAAAAAATAAGGATCAAAACATTAGGAAACGCATAAATGACGGTAAAATTTGATAAATATATCTTAAATAACGGAATGGTAATCGTCGGTGAACCAATGGAATCTGTTCGGTCGGCGGCTTTTGGTTTCTCGATCCCGGCTGGAGCATCTGTTTTGGATGAGGGTTGCTGCGGTGCTGCAAATATCATTGAAGACTGGATATTTCGCGGAGCCGGCGAAAGGGACAGCCGGCAACTAAGCGACGAACTCGATGGATTGGGGCTTCACCGCTCAAGCTCTATAGGAAGTTCGCATTTGAGCCTCGGAGCGGCTTTGGAATCAACTAACCTGGAAAAAGCGGTCGGGCTGTATGCAGATATCATACTAAAGCCAAAGCTTGAAGATGATCAATTCGAATTAGCAAAAGAATTGAGCATTCAGAGTATAACTGCTCTTGACGATGATCCACGGCAAAAAGTAATGCTTATATTGCGTGAACTCTTCTATCCGCAACCGCTTGGCATAAGCAATATCGGGCATATGGAGGATATTGAAAAACTTGGAGCGGATAAGGTTCGTGATATATTAAAGAACAATTTTAACCCTTCGGGGACGATCTTCTCCGTAGCGGGGAAATATGATTTCGATAATGTCGTAAAACAGCTTGAGAGTGTATTCGAAACTAACGAAAAGCTCGCCAAGAAAGAAATAGCCACAAAACCTGCTGTTAATAAATATACGCACTTGCACAATGAAGGAGCTCAGGTACATATCGGCTTGATGACAAAAACCGTTCCCCCTACCGATAAAGATATTTATAATGCCAGGGCAGCTCTAGCCGTTCTTTCAGGTGGTATGAGTGCAAGACTTTTCACAGAAGTGAGAGAGAAACGCGGATTGTGCTACGCGATAGGGGCAAGATACCATGGGTTAAAAGATACAGCCGGCATAATGTGCTATGCAGGGACTACTCCCGAAAAGGCTCAGCAGACACTCGACACCATAATAACCGAGTTCAACAGATTAAAAGAGGGCATTACAGAAGAGGAAATACAAAGAGCCAAGGTCGGATTGAAATCGTCACTTATTCTTTCCAGCGAGTCAACCAGCAGCAGAGCAGGCAGCATTGCTTCAGATCATTACCTGCTGGGAAGGATCAGAAGTCTTGATGAGATAAAAGAAAAAATCGAAGAGGTAAGCGTTAAATCTATTCAGAATTTTCTGGAAAAAAACATTTTTGAAGATTTTACAATTGTAACCATCGGCCCTAAAGAAGTTAAAATTTAATAAGAGAAAACCATGGAATTCAAAAAAACACAGTTATCTAACGGCTTAAATATCATAGGCGAGATCAATAAAAAAGCTAAATCATCGGCTGTGGGTTACTTTGTAAAAACAGGTGCCCGTGATGAAACGATGGAAATTAACGGGGTTTCTCATTTCCTCGAACACATGCTCTTCAAGGGTACTGACAAGCTAAGTGCCTTTGAAGTCAACGAAGCCTTTGACCGAACCGGTGCCCAGTTTAACGCATTCACAAGCGAGGAGATGACGGTATTTTATGCGGCAGTTTTGCCGGAATATCTTTGCGAAGTAACTGATCTGTGGTCACATCTTATGAGACCGAGCCTTCGAGATGATGACTTCAATATGGAAAAAAACGTCATCAAAGAAGAAATCGCTATGTATCAGGATTTGCCGAATTTTGACGTAATGGACAGGTGCCGAAGTATGCATTTTGAAGGGCATCCTTGCGGGCATAGTGTTCTGGGAAGTGTCGAAAGCATAGACAAGCTTTCAGCTGTGCAGATGAGGAGCTACTTTAACAACAGGTATGCTCCGAATAATATGACTTTGACAGTCGTTGGGAATTTCGAATGGGATAAAGTCACTGATCTTGCCCAAAGTCTTTGCAATAAATGGCAAAAACAGCCGGTTAGCCGAGAGACAAGTCATTTTGAAGGTAGTTTTAAAAAACAAAGAATTATAAAAGCAAACCTTGCCAGTGAACATATTTGCTTGATATCTTCCGGTGTGTCCGCACAGGACCCCCGAAGATTTGCTGCTCACTTGCTGGCAACGATTATCGGCGACACATGCGGTTCGCGGTATTTCTGGGAGCTGGTAGATAAAGCAATTGCCCAATGTGCTTACATGCAATATGCGCCAATGGATGGAACGGGAGCTCTTTACAGCTATTTCCAGTGCAATAAGGAAAATGCCAATACCGTAATCGAGAAAACAAATAAAATCTTTTCTGAAATCAGCGGAAAAGGCGTTACTGAAGATGAACTTACAAAGGCAAAGAATAAAATTCTCAGCTCGCTTGTCATCAAAAACGAATTACCCATGGGCCGGCTTGTTGATGTCGGCTTCAACTGGATTTATAATAGTGAATATCTCACCGTAGAGCAGGATATGGACGCAATCAGGCAAGTCAGCACCGAAGACATCAAATTGCTCATAGACGATATTCAGCCAGCTCAATATACCCATTTTTCGATAGGACCTGAATAATTTAAGGCATTAATGGTCATTGTAAAAAAAGTGCTTAATTAAGAGAGGACAATTATGAAAAGATTAGCTTTAGTTACGTTAGTTTTGTTTTCGCTGCTGTTCGCAAACGTAGGAAATGCTAATGCCGGCAAATTGCTTTTGAGCAAAGGTGATACGGTTGCCATTTGCGGCGATTCAATTACCGAGCAAAAACTTTACAGCCAATTCATAGAAGCCTATCTTACGGCATGTGTTCCTGAGCTGGAACTCAATATGGTTCAGCTCGGCTGGGGCGGCGAGAGGGCTGAGGGCTTTGCACTGCGGATGGAAAATGATCTCATGCCGTGGCAGCCTGATGTTGTAACAACCTGCTATGGAATGAATGACGGTCAGTATAGAAAGTACGACGAGAAGATCGGCGAATACTATCGAACCAATATGCTCAAGATAGCCGAACGTATGAAAAAAGGCGGGGTTAAAACTGTCATAGGTTCGCCGGGAGTCGTAGATTCTTATACATGGAAGCGTGATCTGCCGGATTTCGATAAGGTTTATAACGAAAACCTGGGCAAACTTGGCCAGATAGCCAAAGAAATAGCCGTTGAATATGATTTTGCATTTACTGATGTCCATAACCTGATGGCGGAAGTGATGGCGAAGGCCAAGGCAAAATATGGTCAGGAATATCCTGTGGCTGGCTTCGACGGTGTTCACCCGATTCACAACGGTCATTTGGTTATGGCTTATGCTTTTTTAAGGGCTTTAGGGCTTGATGGTAAGATAGGGATAATAACGATCGATATGAACGGCCCGGGCGAGTGTTCACAAGGTCATAAAGTAATAACAACTCAGGCCGGTGAAATACAGGTACTCAGCAGCCGCTATCCGTTCTGTTTGCAGGGTAAAGTTGACGACCCTCGTGCTACGACAGGGATAGTTGAATTTTTCGGCTTCAATCAGGACCTCAATCGACTGATGCTGGTTGTAAAAAATCTTAAGACCAAAGAGGCGGATGTAGTATGGGCGCAGAACCGTAAAAGATTCACCCGTAAACAGCTGGAAGATGGGATAAACCTGAGTGCCGAATTTGTTGATAATCCTTTCAGTCGACCATTTGCGAACCTGCTGCAAAGAATAGCAGAGAAACAAAAATACGAAACCACAATGATCAAAAACACCCTCAGCAATTTCCGCAATTTCGAGAATCTGGCAAAAAAAGACGCCGAGCTGAAAGCCGCTTTTGAAACTGTTCGCAAAAAACTGACCGAGAAACATTCGGAACTCAGCAAAAATGTTCGCGATGCTGTAGTACCAGTTCAATACCTGATAAAAGTAGAGCCGGTAAAGTAATCAGGTTACGTTGCAAAAAAAGTAAACTATCGCTATTAGCACGTCACTTTTGCGAAAGCAATATCCTACGGCCTTAGAGCCAAATCGAAGCCCTCGCAAAAGTGACTAATTTAACCAACAGTTGCCTTATCTTTGGCCTTCAACCTTTTTAAGAATTGAAAGCCCCACATCTATATATTGTCCGCCTTCTTTATTTTGGCAGTGAACAGCAATAACATTGTTTTCCTTCCTGAGAAGTTTTATCTGTTCTTCCTGCAGCGGAAATTCTTTGGAATATGGCGTGGCTCCTCTCTCATTGAGAAGCAGTTCGCCGTTCAGGTATATCTGCATATTCTCATCATGGAAGTATTGAAGCGACGCCCATCCGATCGATTCGAGATCAGTTAATTGAAATGTTTTGCGAAGCCAGATATCACTTGAATCCCATCGTGTGCTTAGCCCCTTCACACGGCGTGTACCAAAACCACTGCTGCCCTTTTTCCATGCCGAATCATCAAAGTCTTTTGTTATCCAGTTTTCTCCAGGATTATCTTCTGTGTATCGCCATGCAGTGGACTTTTGTCTCCCTGTCGGAATCAATGCTTTCCAGTCATAAGGCAGTTTGTTTACAGTAACAGGTTTGTTGGACTGGAAACTGTCAGGCAGGTTAAGCTCATGGGAAAACGTAAGTTTTACTGCAGGATCAGTAGGATATCTTCCAAGCTTTTCTCCAAATATCGCAAGTCCGCCTCTGAGGTTCGCTTCTTTGGGAACTTCAAGTCTAATTACAATCTTTGCGTTTTCTTTGATGCTTTCAAAAATCTCTTGCTGATTGTCTTTTGTGATCTGAGCTGAAACCATCCAGCCGTATGAACCGGGCTGGAACTGGTATAGGTGGGAAAGTACTCCCCGTGCATCGGCAGGATCATCCGGTAGAATCAATTCCCGTGCTTTTATGCCGTTTATGAAGATATCTACTGTTGTAGGGAATTTTATATTGTCTGTCTGGGGGTAATCCAAAGGATTTTTGCGAGCTGGCCAGGAAAGCCGTTCGTCACCTGCTTTAGACGAAAGCTCTGCAGAAAATTCGATTGAATTTAGCAAATCAACTGGAAGCTCGTCTGGAATTTCGATCTCGTATTCTACCGCACCGAAACCCTGAGAATAAGCCTTCTGCCTGGTCGGGTGGTTTGAAATCAAATGTTGTTTCTCCCCCCAATTCCAGACTGAGAATTCATTTGGAGCAAACCGAAGCGTAACTTTTTTTTCTGAAAGTTGAAAACGGCGCGGCGTCTGAGAGTCAACATGGACATTGATATAATTGGCCGCGAGCTTCCTGCCGGTTTGATCTGAAAGCTGTACACACAAAGCTCCAACAACAGGGCCGCATTCAGGCATTTCAATTTCGATGGATCCTGCAGGTAGAACTGTAAACTGTTTCCAGTTTGTTTTCCTTGAGCCGCCTTTTGCGTTGTAGATAATCTTTCCCTCTTTGTTTACATAATTAAGGTGCCAGTTTAACGTCAGTTCGCTTGCCTCCACATCTGACCAGTGGCTTATCAAAACCGGAACCGAAAGCTTCTCTCCGGATTTAAGTACCGGACATGGATCGTTGTCAATAATAAAAAAATCCTCATTATTTAGATCAGAAAGGGAAAACCCCGGGAACCAGAAGTTGTAACCAAAGCTCTTTTCTGTACGATCGTAGTTCAAGAATCCGTTATGCTCCCATTCTATATCGCTCAGTTCCGTATATACATAACCGCAGACTTTATCGTGTTTACGAAGTTCGTTTGTCAGATATTTGAAGGACCAGGAGATATCCTGGTCTCCCATGCCGGCACCTATGCCTCCGTATTCACTGTTTATAAGCGGCGTATCCGATTGTCTGAATTCGCCTACATATCCGGCCTTTGATCCCGGATAGGCTTCCGAGACAATATTGCTGATCATATCTTTAGCCCGATTATATTCGTTCATGTACATATGCCAGCTGTTTATATCACTTTCAACATGAGATACGTTGGAGCTGTTATCTTCCACAAGACGTGTGGGGTCAAGTTTTTTAGTCAGGCGGTACATGTCGCGAACCCACAACTGCCTGTCGCGACCGTAGTTGCCTTCGCCCATGAAACCCCAGTTTTCATTAAAATTGCACCATGAAATAATGGATGGATAAAATCGCGGGCAATTGTATTACGCAAAACAATTTCATAATTTTTTTGAGATATTTCATTGCAACTTTCGAAATTCGGCAGGTCCTGCATGATCATAACTCCCAGTTTGTCAGCCCAGTAGAGGGCCCGCGGGATTTCGCTCTTGATATGTATACGCAGAAAATTAAGGCCGATTTTTTTTGCGTAGGCATAATCATGGCGTATAACCTGGTCATTTGGATATTGGTAAATGCCGTCGGGGTGAAAAAATTGCTGAAGCGCGCCAAGAAGATAGATCGGCTTTCCATTTAAACAGATGTGTTTATAATCTTTTCCCGGAGCTTTCGCTGAGCTGATCTCTCGAAGACCTGTGTAGCTTTGAACCTTGTCAATAACTTTTCCGTTTTGTTTGATGCACACAACAATATCATAAAGTTCTGGCTCTGAAGGAGACCAGAGCTTTGGATTGTCGATTATTACCGTTCCACTAAAAAACCCATTTTTTCCAGTGTTTTTTAGTTCGGCCTTTTCAGAGCCAATGGTGATCTGGCAGGAAATATCTTTTTTGTTGCCGCCTATGTAAGCGTTTACTTTAACATTAGCCTGTTTATTATGGTTTTCCAGGTCTGCGATAAGTTCAAACCGGTCAAGATACGCATTGCCGCGTCCCTCAAGATAAGCTGTTTGCCAGATTCCACTTGTCCCTGTATACCATCCTGACTGCTTTCCTTTCGGCTGCTCATTTGATACAAAATCTTCGACCCGAACAACAATAAAGGCCTCTTCGCCGGATTTTGCATATTTTGTAATATCAACGGCAAAAGGTGTATAGCCCCCGATACGAGAACCTGCTTCAACTCCGTTTATCCATACTTTTGCTTCCCAGTCAACAGCACCTAAGACAAGCCCGATGTGTTTTGCATTCCATGTTTTGGGAATCGTGACTGTGCGTGCATACCAGGCAACTCCACGGTACTTTGGGTTGTCGAACCCAATAGTGTTCGGAACAAAAGCTCCAAAAATCAACTCATCTCAAAAAACTTTCAAAAAAACACAAAATGTTAAAATAGGTAACTTGCGCGATGCATTCTTTTATGGTTAAATGCTCCTCATGGGTAAAAAGAAGCCTAAAATTAAGGAAAGTGATCTTCAGGGGTTCAAGTATTTCAAGATAATCTCCGGCTTGCTTGAATCACTGCATTCAGCAGCTACCCAACGAGATAAAGCCGGCAACCGCAAACTGCACATGGACCAGTACATGACATTGATTTTGCTGGCAATGTTCAGTCCTATCTGCACTTCGCTAAGGTCTATTCAACAGGCAAGTGATCTCAAAAAAGTCCAACGCAAACTCGGTGTACCGCGAGCATCATTGGGCTCACTTTCAGATGCATCGAGGGTATTCGACAGCGATTTACTTTTGGGAATAATTGAACAGCTTGCAGATCAGATACCTGCCAATTCAAAAGATCACAGGCTTGATGATGTAAAACAAATACTCACACTTGTCGATGGTACTTTGTTTACGGCTTTGCCGAAGACCGTTGATGCTTTATGGAAAGATGATGACCACAAAGGATATAAGGCTCATGTACATTACGATCTTCTAAAATCAGTTCCGGTTAAAGCGACCCTGACCGATGCAAACACAAGCGAAAGGCAGGTTCTACGTGAAAACCTTGAAGCTAACAGGCTGTATGTGCTGGATAGAGGCTACGGCAGTTACCAGCTCATGCAGGATATTGTAGATGCTTCCAGCAGTTTTGTCTGTCGTATGCCGGCTCGTTATAGCCGAGAAGTCGTTGAGAATATTAAGTTGACTGTCGAGGCCAAAGAAGCTGGAATTATTACTGACCAGATAGTAGAACTTGGTGTTAGAGAGACAAGCGGAATTGTAAGAGAACCGGTACGATTAATCGAGCTTAAATGCACTGAAAGAACGCTTAAATCAGTAAGGCTCGAACGTAAGAATGGCAAAAAAGAAACTACGATGCTGGTAGTGACAAATCGTGTTGATCTGGATGCTGATGTTATTGCTTTGATCTATCATTACCGCTGGCAGATAGAAATCTTTTTCAGATACTTTAAGCACATGCTTGGCTGTCGTCATCTGCTGAGCTATTGTGACAATGGTATCGAGATTCAAACTTATGCAGGTATAATTGCCTGCTTGTTGATCGCTTTATACACCGGCGGCAAAGTGACTAAACGTACCTTTGAGATGTTCTGCTGGTATTCGATGGGCTGGGCTGATGATGAAGAGATGGCTACCCACATTTCAAAATTGAAGGCGTAAGCCAAGGGCCTGTCTTTGTTGATGGTGCTTTTACGTTTATGCTGCGCTGAAATAATTAAAGTGACCGAAAATCCTTGAAACTTCCTGAATGATTTTGAGTTTATGCCCCGA
>JADHXY010000028.1 GCA_016782755.1 Phycisphaerae bacterium
TCCACAAATTTTTTTTATCCTGTCTTATCATATAAGTCCGAAATATTTATTTTTTTCTTTTTAAAGCTGGTAAAGGGTTTTATAATCCTTGGTTGTATTGGCAATGGATTATTGAGAGGTTGGGTTGGTTTATGGATAGAAAGCAGGAAACTAAAATACGGGCGCCTCGAAATCGTACGCTTACTCTCACAAGCGATGATCGCGGGCAATTTTTGCCTTTGATAATAAAATCCCCGGCTGAGCTGTCGGGGCAGCTGCTGACGAATGTTATTATTAACGGCGATTACAATGATTACCTCGACAAATTTGCACCGGCTTCGATAGATATGCTGTTTCTTGACCCGCCGTATAATCTGAGCAAGTCCTTTAATGGCAAAAAATTCTGCCGGAAGGATATTTGCGAATACACAAGCTGGCTCGAACAAATAATCGTTTCGCTGCTGCCTCTGCTCAAACCTACCGCTACCGTTTATATCTGCGGGGACTGGTTTAGCTCGGTATCGATTTTCTCGGCTGCGTCTAAACATTTGCGGCTGAGAAACCGGATTACGTGGGAACGTGAGAAGGGCAGGGGGGCAAAGGCTAATTTCAAAAACGCCTGTGAAGATATTTTCTTCTGTACCGTCGGGGATAATTACACGTTCAATCTTGATGCCGTAAAGCATCGCCGCCGAGTCCTCGCCCCATATTCCGACGAGCAGGGCCGGCCTAAAGACTGGACGCAAACCGCATCGAGCCGCTTTCGCGATACCCATCCGTCGAACCTGTGGACGGATATTACGATACCTTTTTGGTCAATGCCGGAAAATACAGACCACCCGACCCAGAAAAGCGAAAAGCTGCTTGCAAAACTTATCCTCGCCAGTACGAACCCCGGCGATATTGTTCTCGACCCGTTTGCCGGATCAGGGACAACGGCTGTAACGGCTGAGAAACTTGACAGGCGGTATATCGGAGTGGAAATTGATACCGAATATTGCCTGCTGGCTGCAAAGCGCATCGAAATGGCAAAAACCGCACCTTCGATACAGGGTTTTGAGGATGGCGTGTTCTGGGAGCGGAATACGCTTGCGATGCAAAAGGCAGTATCTTGCAAAAAGCAGAAATCACTGGACACAAAATGAGTTAACGCCTAATATGACTGCAAATTAAAAGCATCGTAACGCTTTAGCCATGTGTAAAAAAGACAGGAAAACAGCGTGGGTAAACAAGTTACCCACCCTACGGACTGGATTCCCGCCTTCGCGAGAATGACAATGGGCGCGGGAATGACAAGTGGTTCGGGAATGACGAGTCCTATTTGGCACTTAGCTAAAGTATTAAAAGCATCTAATTTCTGAGGAGGCAGTGAAGATGAAAAAAATCACCGAATCTTTGCGGGAATTTCGCCGCCACTGGAAAAATTATGTCATCCAGAGCATAATTGCGACGTTGGTGATCTTTGCAATACTCCTTATGCTCAGCATTCGCAAAAATGCCATAATTATCGCCTCACTTGGCGCAACCACATTCATCGTTTTCGCAATGCCCAAAAGCATTACAGCCACAACTCGCAATATAATCGGTGGATATATTACCGGCATAATCTGCGGAACACTTTGCGCACTTTTGCCAAAACCCCTTTTTGTCCATCACGCAGTTATGCACAGCCTTGCATACGCTGTAGCCGTTGGTCTATCCATCTTCATTATGGTTGTCACCGATACCGAACACCCGCCGGCATCCGGCATAGCCCTGGCTTTTGCGATAAACGGGGTCTCACTCGAAGTAACGATAGCGGTAATTGTTGCCGTCAGTATTCTGGCCTTGACGAGGTATCTCTTTCGTAACCAGCTAAGAGATTTAACATGAAGCCGCACACACATAAACTGAACAGGTCTAAATTGCTCTAATATTATCCCTGCGATGGATTTTCCCACGAGATCAAGCCAAGTTCGTGCGGGTTATCAATATCCTCGTTCTTCGGCAATACACGGACAGCCATTCCCTGCCTTCCGGATTTATCGCAGGTCAGCTGACAGCCGAACAGGTAGTGCCCATTATTTTCAGCAGGCTTGATGCAACCCATCTCGATAGAGCTGCCATCGAGTATGTTCCCCCAGCTGTCCACACTGCCGTAATAAAGCTCGACCGAAACATCATCCGGATTAGTCTGCCCAAGGTTAACTACAGCCGACACATCCAGCTTAGAGCCTACCTCAAGATCAGCGTCACAACTGCCCTCATCAGAATTTTCCCGGCAAGGCTCGACTTTCACATCCTTAATAGTGATCTTGTCCCAGTTTGATTTCATATTTGCCGTCCACATCGCGAGGGCTTTTGCTCTTGCCATTGATTCGGCTGTAAGGTACCGCCACTTCTTAGCGGCAGGGGCGTAGAATTTTTCGGTATATTCGCTTACCATTCTGTTGGTGTTGAACCTTGGAGTGATAAATTTCATCGAATTTTTCATTCTATGTATCCACGCCCTCGGCAAGCCATCTGTAGCTCTGGTGTAGAAAAGAGGTACAGCTTCATTTTCGAGAAGGTTATAAATAGCCTGGGATTCAACCTTATCCTGGTATCCGGTATCATCATAAGATTCGCCGGAGCCGATAACCCAACCTCCCTGAGGTTGATAGCCTTCGCACCACCAGCCGTCAAATGTGCTCATATTCAGGGCACCGTTGAACGCGGCCTTCATACCACTGGTTCCACTCGCCTCCATCGGCGGACGTGGATTATTGAGCCATATATCAACGCCGCGCACCATATACCTGGCAAGGTCGATATCGTAATCTTCTATAAAGACAATTTTTCTTTTCACGTTGTATTGACTTGCAAAACGAACGATCTGTCGGATCAGATCTTTTCCTTCAGCATCTTTTGGATGAGCCTTACCCGCAAAAATAATCTGAACCGGCCTTTCGGAATCGGTAAGAATTTTTATCAGCCGCTGAGGGTCTTTAAGAAGTAAATTCCCTCGTTTGTACGTCGCAAATCTTCGTGCAAAACCTATTGTTAATGCTTCCGGATCCAAAACCTCTTGTGCCCAGTTTAATTCGGAATGATAAGAACCTCGCTTGAGCAGCTGTTGCGTTAGCCGGTTTCTAATGAACCCGATCATTTGCTCTTTACTTCTTTGATGAGTTCGCCATAATTCCTCATCCGGGATCTGATCTATGTTTTCAAAATCCTCCGGCTGACATGTGTTCTCGGACCAGTTTGGACCGATGTATCTATTATACAAATCATTTATTTCATCTGAAAGCCAGGTCATTATATGAACACCGTTTGTCACCGAACCTATCGGAACTTCATTTATAGGCACCCGCGGCCATAGTCCCGACCACATCTTTCTTGACACTTCGCCATGAAGCTTGCTGACACCGTTTTTATATGCGCTCGTTTTTATAGCAAGCACCGGCATCTTGAACGGCTCTTCGTTGTCGGCGGTATTTATTCTTCCCATATCAAGAAGCTGTCTGAAATTTATTTCCAGACCATTGAGATACGGAGCAAAATATTTCTGAATCATTTCTCGTGGAAATTCATCGTTACCGGCCTTGACCGGGGTATGAACGGTAAAAGTATTTGAGGCCTTTGTAGTTTCCAGTGCCTCGTCAAAAGTCATGTGTTTATTTTTTATAAGTTCTCTGATTCGCTCCAGTGCCATAAACGCAGCATGGCCTTCGTTCATATGACAAACCGTCGGTTCGATCCCCATAGCAGTCAAAGCCTTCAAGCCGCCGATACCGAGTACTATTTCCTGGCATATCCTTGTTTCCAGTCCGCCGCCGTAAAGATTTTGGGTGATAACGCGGTCATTGTTCGAGTTGGAAGGCAAATTGGTATCGAGAAGATAAAGCTTTATTCTTCCGACATTCACTTGCCAGATTCGGGCTTTTACGATTCTCTGGGGGAAAGGAATATCGATCATTATATCATTGCCGTTTTCATCTTTTACGGTCTTTGCAGGCATTTTGTAAAAATCGTTTTCGGCATAAATTTCCTGCTGCCATCCATCTAAGTTCAGATATTGACGGAAATAACCTTTCTGATACATCAAACCGATACCTACCAGCGGCAAACCCAGATCAGATGCACTCTTTAGGTGATCGCCTGCGAGAATACCAAGTCCTCCCGAGTATATGGGGAGACATTCATGTATTCCAAATTCCGCACTGAAGTATGCTATCAGTGGTTTGGCGGATTTGACATCAAGAGTGTCGAACCAGGTATGTGACTTCAAGTATGTTTTAGTTATATCTACAGCCCTCCCGAGTTCGCGAATAAAACTCTGGTTTCTGGAAAGTTTATCAAGAGTGTGCTGAGAAACGCTGCCTAATAATTTTATAGGATTATGACCGCATTTTTCCCATGCTGAGCTGTCAACATGTTTGAAAATCTCTTTTACTTCAGGATTCCAGGACCAGTACATATTGTTGGCCAGAAATTCAAGGTCTTTAAGTTCTTGTGGTAATTTCGGTAAAACCATGAAACTGCGAACACTTGGCATAATCAAAACTCCATGCTATCTATATTGTTAAAATCAAATTATTATCGGGCAACCTGCATGATTACCCTTTGCCTGTTGAATAATCGGTAAAATATGCACCTCTCTTAATAATAAAAGCAGTTTTTTGAATCAAAAGGGGGATTTTTTGGGCAGTAAAAGAGGAGCAAAAAATGCGCATAAAAAAAAGGCCTGCAATACAGACCTTTTTATTTAAAGGAATAATCCAATAGTGCCGTAGGAAAGAATTTGAATAAAACCCTCTAATTTTAAGTGGGCAACTGTTGCTTGAGTCCGCCAGTCCTGACAAGCAGGCATTGTCGATCCTTCAAGGTCTTGCTTCCCGATTAAAGGCTTATCGGTTTTTTCAAATCATACTTTCCTTACGAGCACCTCAGAAAAAACCTAAATATAGTTATAACAATAAAACCCTTTAAAGTCAAGTCACTTGCTCATATCTTACGGGGCGTTGTGCCATAACTCTAACACCCCTCACGTTTTATAATAATCAATGTTCCAAAAAATGTTCGAAACAAAACAACTCGAATAGGCATCTGTTTGGAGTGGATTTGATATTTTTTTAAAATGGTTTGACCTGCTGCGTTTTATGCGTTAAAATCCCTTGATTTTTTGGGTATAATTTTTGAACTTAGTTATCTTAGAGGTTAAGAAACCAGATGGGAATTGAAATGGATTTATTGAAGTCGAAGTTAACAGAAGAAAATTTTGAAAAGCTGAATTTGTTGGGCAACAAAAAGATTAACGCTTTTATTGCAGACGCGATTGAACTCACAGAGCCGGACAGTGTATTTGTCTGTACCGATGCCGATGAGGATATCGAATATATTCGCCAATTAGCGTTAAAAAACGGCGAAGAACAGCCGCTGGACATAAAAGGCCATACATACCATTTTGACGGCTATAACGATCAGGCAAGGGATAAGGCCAGGACAAAGTACTTGCTCGAGAAGGACAGCCCACAGGCAAAAAACCTCAATTGGGTAGAAAGGCAAGAAGGTATTGACGAAGTAAGAGGATTTTTGAAAGGTTCCATGCAAGGTCGGCAGATGCTGGTTTGTTTTTTCTGCTTAGGCCCCATAAATTCTAAATTTTCGATTCCCTGCGTTCAGATCACGGATTCACCTTATGTAGCACACAGCGAGAGCATTCTTTACCGCCGCGGCTATGAACAGTTCAAAAACGCCAAAGGCAGCGAAGAATTTTTCAGATTTCTGCATACCGAAGGCGAGATGGAAAACTATGTCAGCGTCAATATTGACAAAAGAAGGGTGTACATGGACCTTGAAAAAGAAATTGTGTACAGCACCAATACCCAGTATGCTGGCAACACCGTCGGCTTGAAAAAACTCGCCCTGCGATTAGCAATACAAAAAGCCTCAAGAGAAGGTTGGCTGGCAGAGCATATGTTCGTCATGGGTGCGCACGGCCCCGGCGGAAGGGTAACATACTTCACAGGCGCTTTCCCATCAGCTTGCGGAAAAACTTCAACCTCCATGATCCCAGGTCAGACAATAGTCGGTGATGATATAGCCTACCTCAAAAAAGTGGATGGCCAGATGAGGTGTGTTAATGTTGAAAAGGGCATTTTTGGCATTATTCAAGATGTTAACTCTGACGGTGATCCGGTTATTTACGAAGCCCTGACCTCTCCCGGTGAGGTTATCTTTTCAAATGTACTCATCAATGACAAAAAACCGTATTGGCTTGGAATGGGTCAGCCGATTGCCGAAGAGGGCGTTAACCATTCTGGAAAATGGCAAAAGGGCAGCAAAGATCAAAACGGCAACGAGATTACCGCTTCACATAAAAACGCAAGATATTGCCTTAACATAAGCGATCTTGCAAATCGTGACCCATTGGCGGATGATCCTGACGGCGTTCCGGTTGGCGGCATAATATACGGCGGAAGAGACAGCGATACATGGGCTCCGGTTGAACAGGCCTTTAGCTGGGCAGAGGGGATTATTGCAAAAGGAGCTTCTATCGAATCCGAAACCACGGCTGCTACACTTGGGAAAGAGGGGGTAAGAGCGTTCAATATCATGTCGAACATGGACTTCCTTTCAATTCCTATGGGAAAATACATACAAAACAACCTTGATTTTGAAAAAGACATTGAAAACGTTCCTCCGGTCTTTTCGGTTAACTACTTCCTTAAGAATAAGGACGGCAAATATCTAAACGGCATTAGTGATAAGAAGATATGGATATTGTGGGCCGAACTGAGGGTTAACGGCGATGTTCAAGCCGTAAAAACACCCTCCGGTTACATTCCATATTACGAAGACCTTGCAAAGCTTTTCAGGGATAACCTTGACAAAGATTACTCTCAGCAGGATTATGTTAGCCAGTTTACTGTCCGCATACCGGAAATGCTCACAAAAATCGATCGAATCGAAAATATTTACAAAGAAAAGGTAACAGATGCTCCAAAAGTAGTATCCGAGACTTTCACAGTTCTCAGGCAGCGGCTTGAGGATGCCAGGGGCAAACATGGAGATTATATCTCGCCATTTGACCTTGCATAAAAAAAAATCGTAAGTAATTTTGCGAAAATTATTAATTATTTTGCATTATAACGGCCTCTTTTTTGAAAAAGAGGCCGTTTTTCCATGAAAACAAGAAAGGTCCTATAATTTTGCCCTTGACACTATAAACATGTTAATATAGAATAGATGGTAAGAAGAGAGAGATAGCAATTCATTCGTATATGCGATTCTCTTATACCAACTAAGATTTTTTATAGAAGGACGCTTTTGTAATTACTCAGAGAGTGTTGCGATGAGAGAGAGTTTCGAAGAAAATGGGTCTGTACCCAGCGATGGGGAATTGCGCGGCAGTTGCGGCGGCGGGGCGGGTTTATCCGAGTTTTGTGATTATTACATGGGCAAAAGCCCGGCATTTCTTTCTGTTCTTGAAACTGTAAATCTTATCTCTTTGAGGAACTGTTCTGTTCTTATCACAGGCGAAACCGGCGTAGGCAAGGAACTGGTAGCACGCCAGATACACTACAACAGCAAGAGACGCCAGAAAGTATTTGTGCCTGTCGATTGCTCAACCCTCACGGGACAGCTTTTCGAGAGCCAGCTTTTCGGCCATACAAAAGGTGCATTTACGGGTGCTGTAAGGGATTCGCTCGGTTTTTTCAGAGCCGCAGACGGAGGGACTCTATTTCTCGATGAGATCGGCGAGATACCCATCGAACTCCAGGCCAAGCTGCTAAGGGTCTTGCAGGATGGAGTGGTTACACCTGTTGGCTCGACGAAATCGCATAAAGTTGATGTTCGCGTTCTCTGTGCCACAAACCGAAACTTGCAAGAAATGCTAAAGGATGAGACCTTCAGGGCTGATCTTTACTACAGGCTAAATGTAATAACAGTCGAGGTACCCCCCTTGCGAAATAGGAAAGAGGACACAATTGGCCTTGCCGAGTTTTTCCTTAATAATCATGCAGCCTTTTATGGCGAACCCCAAAAATTTCTCTGCGACGATTCAAAATCATTGCTTTTGAACTACTCATGGCCGGGCAACGTGCGAGAGCTGGCTAATGCGATGGAAAGGGCGTATGTGCTAACCCTTGACAGCCAGATAAAATCATTGGCTCTGCCGTTTGAGATATTAGTATCCGACATCGAAACTCCGGCTGAGCATACTATTCCAAGCCTTAACCAGGCTCAAAGAAAGGTTATTATAACCGCACTGGACTATACAAACGGCAAGAAGATCGCAGCCGCAAATTTGCTCGGTGTAGAAAGACGAAAACTCAATCGTCTTATCGAAAAACTCAATATCACCGTCTAAATCTGAACACAAAAGCTTTACAAATCCCCAACTAATTTTCTTATTGAGTTTATTACTGGCGGGCTTAATAAAACATACCAAAATGGTCACCGGCAGCCATAATGGTCGCTGTGAACGTAATCTTCTTTTTAGAAATAAGTTATATTGTTTAGTGACCCAATTATTCAAACCATAATGGTCGATATTATAATTTAACCCCGAAGCACCCGACAAAAAATAAAATGCTATAACCTCTTGTCAAACATCCACTTAAAAATTGTCTAAAATAAAATCTCTCTTTGGCACACCGTTCGCTTTATGTATAGGCGGATGGAAAACTCAGGAAAAAGGGTGAAGAAAAAGAAAACTCAATTTTAGTAAAATTTGTGTTCTTTAATAGAAAAATATCTGAGAGCTTACACAGTATTTGGCTGTGTTTTATTATATGCTCACGAGGAGTTTTCTTCCCCCAAGCTGAACTTGATAAAAAACTTATGCTAAGGGTTATCAAGTTCAGCAGAAATTAATCGCAGGTATCTGCGTTTATTATAAACTCTCTCTCCTCTTCGCCGGGCTTGCTGCTGCTTCTCTGCAACAGCAAACCCGGTATTATAATGGTTTCGGACGGGTTTGTTAAGGGTATGAGCTGATTTACATTATCTAAACTAATTAGTAGATTAGAAATGTATGCAGTATTGCGGGGCAGGGACTGTGATTTTGAGCAACATTTTGATGGGTATTAGTTATGTTTGTACTTGTTCAGGCCAGTATTTTATCAGTAGCTTTAGGAAGCGAGGAAGAAGGATTAGAAAATTTGCCTGTTAGGCTGTTAACGGTGCAGTCGGCTAAAGAGGCTGCCCAATCTTTGAAAAGTGAAAAAGTAGATGTATTTGTCAGCAGATGGGAACTTGATGATGCAGAGCCATGCCGGTTTTTTAGACAGCTAAAGATGCTAAAGCCAGATCTTCCGGTGATAGTGATCGTCGAGTCGGGCCAGGTTGAGCAGGAAATTCTCGCTCGAAGCGTTGGCGTTACTTCCGTTTTATACAGGGAGGATTGCCAACAGCACTTGCGGAGAACCCTTATCAACATTCTCGGCCTCAAAGAACCCATCACTGCAGCAAATCGCTTGTCGCAACAAGCCGTAGCTGCAAAAGGGATTTAAAGCTGCTGATTATATAGAGAGCAATCGCATTTGTGAATCAGATGTGATAATTATATATGCTCATGAGGAGTTTTCTTCCCCCAAGCTGGACTTGATAAAAAACTTATGCTAAGGGTTATCAAGTTCAGCAGAAACTAATCGCAGATATCTGCGTTTATTATAAGCTCTCTCTTTTTGCTGGGAAATTTTCGGAATTTTGCCGGATTTTTTCCAGCTGTAATTAACTCACGATTTTTTCGTGTTTGATATATCTTTGTTCACGGAGGGTGAATGGAGAAGGTGATGAGTGGGTCAGGTGATGAATGGACAAGGTGATGAAAAAGGCCGACAGGATATTATTCTTGTCGGCCTCTGTTCTTTTAAAAGGGTGAAAGAGGGGACTCGAACCCCCGACCCCCGGATCCACAATCCGGTGCTCTAACCAACTGAGCTACATTCACCGCTAAAAAAATTACCAATGCTTTTGGCAATAAAAAAGGTATGCCCGATTTCACTCAGACATACCTTTGTATTCTACACTAAAATCAGTTTTTGTCAATGCCTCTTTACTTATTTACTACCACTGCCTGAGCTGCTGCTAACCTTGCGATCGGCACCCTGAACGGTGAGCATGAAACATAATTCATACCGACCCTGTGGCAGAAATCAATACTGCTCGGATCGCCGCCGTGTTCGCCGCAGATACCGACTTTGAGGTTCTTTTTGGTTGTTCTGCCGAGCTTCGTACCCATCTCAACAAGCTTACCAACACCTGTCTGGTCAAGCTGCTGGAACGGATCGGATTTGTAAATGCCCTTATTTACATATTCCTCGAGGAATTTGCCTGCATCGTCACGGCTGAAACCCATTGTCATTTGCGTAAGGTCATTTGTCCCGAAACTAAAGAACTGAGCCTCTTCAGCGATCAGGTCAGCCGTCAAAGCGGCCCGCGGAACTTCGATCATCGTACCTACCATATATTTAATCTTTTTGCCGCATTTCTTGAAGATCGCATTTATTTCATCCACGATCTCATCCTTGACAAATTTCAACTCGTCAACCGTACCGACCAGCGGAATCATAATTTCTGGCAAAACCTTAATGCCTTTCTTGCTAACGTTCAATGCCGCTTCAATAATCGCCTTTGCCTGCATACGGCAGATTGCCGGATACGTTACCGAAAGACGGCAACCGCGATGACCAAGCATTGGGTTGAATTCGTGAAGCTGATCTACCTTTGCTTTTACCACAGCCGGTTTAACCTTTAATATCTTGGCCATTTCTGCCTGGCTGGCTGCGTCCTGCGGCAAAAATTCATGCAGCGGAGGGTCAAGCAAACGTACTGTAACCGGCAAACCGTTCATCGCCGTAAAGATTCCTTCAAAGTCCTTTCGCTGATAAGGAAGAAGTTTTCTCAACGCACCTTCAAACTGGTTTTTAACGGATTTGTATTCCTTCTCAACCGCTTTTTTATCTGCAGCCGTTACAGCTTCATCAATCGCTGTAAGCATAATTGAATAATCATCTGCCGCAAGGATCATAGAGCGAACAGGCCATATTCTCTGGCCTTCGAAGAACATATGCTCTGTGCGGCAAAGCCCGATACCCTCAGCTCCGAACTCTCTGGCTCGTTTTGCATCGGCAGGCGTGTCGGCATTTGTCCGGATACCGAGCTTTCTTACGCTGTCGCATATTTTCATGAATTTTTCAAAACTGTCGCTCATCTTGGGTTCGACCGTAGCAAGTTTGCCTATCATCAGCTCACCGGTCGAGCCGTCAAGGCTGATCCAGTCGTCTTCCTTGATAACCAGTTTGCCAACGTTGATTTTTTTTGCCTTTTCGTGGATTTCAAGTGTACTAACACCCGCAACGCAGCATTTACCCATTCCGCGAGCTACCACTGCCGCATGGCTTGTCATGCCGCCACGGGCGGTCAGGATACCAACGGCTGCATCCATGCCGCCGATGTCTTCAGGGCTGGTTTCTTTTCTGACAAGGATTACATGTTTGCCTTTTTTCTTAGCCGCTTCTGCATCATTAGCTGAAAATACTACGTGACCAACCGCTGCTCCCGGTGAGGCCGGCAAACCCTTTGCGATAACGTCGCGTTTAGCCTTGGGATCAAAGTGAGGATGCAAAAGGCGATCAAGCTGTTCGGGCGTAACTCGCATAACAGCTTCTCTCTTAGGTATCAAACGCTCATTGACCATATCCAGAGCGACCTTTACAGCCGCTTCGGCAGTTCTCTTGCCGTTACGAGTCTGAAGAATATAAAGCTTTTCTTCCTGTATTGTAAACTCCATATCCTGCATGTCTTTGTAATGTTTTTCGAGCTTGGTCATCAACGCTGTCAGCTGCTGGTATGCCTTTGGCATTATCTTAGATAGCTTATCCAGGGGCATTGGCGTTCTGATACCAGCTACTACATCCTCGCCCTGTGCGTTCATCAAAAATTCGCCGTAGAATTCTTTTTTGCCGTCACTCGGGTTTCTTGTAAAGCATACGCCAGTTCCGCAATCAGAACCCATATTGCCGAATACCATTGCTTGAACATTAACAGCCGTCCCTAACAGCCCCGTGATATTGTTAAGCTTACGATACTTTATAGCCCTGTCGATCATCCATGATTTGATAACGGCATTGATAGAGAGTGTAAGCTGTTCTTTTCCGTCTTGCGGAAATTCTTTACCAACATTCTTTTTATAAACGGCTTTGTATTTCTCAACCACGTCCTTGAGCTGATCGGCACTGAGGTCACTATCAACTTCTACCTTAGCCTTTTTCTTTGCCGCATCGATAATTGCCTCAAAATGCTCATGGTGACAGCCCATTACAACATCGCCGAACATATCAATAAACCTGCGATAGATATCATAAGCAAATCTTGGATTGTCGGTCCTTTTGATAATCCCTTCGATAACTTCGTCGTTAAGACCGAGATTCAAAACTGTATCCATCATTCCCGGCATAGAAACAGCCGCACCGCTTCGTACGCTTACCAGCAACGGCTTTGCAGGGTCGCCGAGTTTGGCTTTCATTGCTTTTTCGAGCTGTGCAACATTGGCATCGATTTCTTCAGCCAGACCGGCAGGCCATTTTGCGTTGTTTTTGTAATATTCGTCACAGACTTTCGTCGCGATTGTAAAACCGGGAGGAACCGGCACTCCGAGACTTGTCATCTCTGCCAGGTTGGCACCTTTGCCGCCCAGCAGCTCTTTCATTGTAGCATTGCCCTCGGCTTTGCCGTTACCAAAAAAATAGACCCTTTTTTCTGCCATTGCTAATTCTCCTTTGCGTATCTACTAAAACAAATAACCTTAACATGAATATTTTAAGTTGTTCCTTTACCCAGCAGAATAAACCAAGTGGATAAAAGAAACTGAATATATGAACCGCAACGTGAAATGTCAACGATTAAAAATGCAATAATCGAAATGCCCAAATGCTTCTAAAGTGGATAATGTTAGCAGATAGACCAAAATATGAATATTAAAGCTTGCTAACGGCTTTGCGTGCAAAAAGATTTATGTGTCTAAGGCTCGAAGAACCAGCGATTTTCCTGGTCTCAAGTAACTTCGCACCTTTAGCCTTCATCTTCTGCAAGGCTAATTTCCCCTCTCTGCTTTGCCATGATCCTACCCCGTCTGATAGAACTGTTACGTGCTTACCACGCTGCAAAAGCCCTAATGCAACAGATTTTATACAGCCGTCAATGTTTGCCCCTATCAGGATAAAATTAGCACTCTCTATCTCACTCAATATCCTTTCTATACGAGGTTCATCGAAAGGATCGGTACTGCGTGTGTGCAGTATTACCTGCTGATATTTTTTAAAAATGTCTGCCGGCAGGTTAATGTTGTTGTCTGCAGGATAAGTAATCCGATTCTGCAGAAGGGTAAATCGAACTTTTTTCTGTCCGAAAGTGCCATCAAGGCAATAATCAAACTCGTTGCAGCCGTTATTGTTTGGATGAACCAGACAAAGCGATATAACAGGTATATCTTTTTTCCTCGCCCAGGCAAATACCCTTCTTATATTCAAAAAAACCCTCCGCGAGTGTCTTACAGGCCTATGGCCCTCAGCATCCAGAAAATCGTTTTGAGTATTGATATCTATCAATATCTGTTTTCGTCGGGGCCAGATCAACTGACTAATCATTTTATGACCCTTAAAATCATTTTCGCTCTTAGTTAAGGCCAAAACGCCTTTAATAACCTAATACTTCGGAATCAAAACTACACCAAAATACGGTATTTGCAAGTAAAAGTTCATTAACGTAATCGTCTTGCCCTAATAGCCGCTTTAACAGAAAAAAACAAAAACAATTTGGAGAAAATGTTTTTTTTGTTAAAATTCTCCTTTCGTAATCGAATATTAAAATTTTCCTTGTTTTTTAAGTTTTCTCGATGGCTAAGAAATTAATAGACTACACAAATGTATCACTGAAAGAAGAACAGCTGCCCGAAAAAATTGACTTTTCAACTATTTTCGGACGCAAAAGCGCCGTCCACATAGAAATCGGCAGCGGAAAGGGAACTTTTCTGCTTGCAGAGGCACAGGCATACCCGCAAATCGACTTTTTAGGCATAGAGTGGGCATCAAGGTATTGCCGGCTTGCCGTTGACCGCTTAGGAAGGTGGAAAACGGAAAATGTCCGATTAATAAGAACAGAAGCAGCTTCCTTCCTCGCCGACCGCCTACAGGAAAAAACCATAGACTGTTTCCATATCTATTTCCCCGATCCATGGCCAAAAAAAAGGCATAACAAGAGACGCTTTTTTAACGACAAAAATCTCGAACTCCTTTTAACACGGCTTAAACCGAAAGGGGTAATCAAATTCGTTACCGACCACAGCGATTATTTCCAGCAGGTTACCGGCGTAATAAAAAACGCAGACTCCAAAATCGAACAGATAGATTTCGTCCCAGCCGCCGGCGCAAAAGAAGGTGAGTACGTCGGGACAAATTTCGAGAGAAAATACATCATCGAAAAAAGACCAATCTACCCCGTCGCCATGAGAAAACTGTAAAACCTTTAACGATATCGATTTTTTCGGATTTGATTTTGACGTTTAATCTTTTTTAAATAATACTGTTTTGGCCTGTTGACAAAAAGACTTCTAAGCTTTAACATTACAATGCGGTTGAGTAAGTCCTTTAGCCCGTGCAAAACCGCACATGTCTTAACCCAGCCCTGTCGTATTTTTAACTTAAATTTTATAAGGTCATATTAAGCGTGAAAATCATTGCCGTAATACCAGCACGTTTGAGTTCAACAAGGTTTCCCGAAAAAGTTCTCGCTAAAAAAACCGGCAAGTTCCTCATCCAGCACACCTACGAACAGGCAAAACTCGCAAAAACACCAGAAGAGGTAATAATCGCTGCCGACGACGAAAAAGTTTCAGCCGCCGCCGAATCCTTCAATGCAAAATGCATCCTGACCTCTCCCGAGCTTAAAAGCGGAACCGATCGAATCGCACAAGCCGTCCAAAACATCCCCGCCGACATCATAATAAACATCCAGGGCGACGAACCCGAAATAGACCCTGCCCACATCGACCTTGTCGCTAAGCTGCTCGTAGATAATCCAAATTTCCCGATGGCCACATTAATTGCCGATTTCGAAAATATCGACCAGGTATCCAACCCCAATATTGTAAAAGTCGTAACTGACAATACTGGCAAAGCCGTTTATTTCTCAAGATCACCCATACCTTACGATAGAGAAAATTCCGCGACTGTTGACATCGACCTTTACAATCGCCACATCGGCATATATGCCTACAGAAAAGATTTCCTCCTCGAATTTACCAAAATGCCGCAAACTATTCTGGAAAAAACCGAAAAACTCGAGCAGCTCAGAGCCATCGAAAACGGCTATGAAATACTAACCGCAAAAGTCAATCACACCTGTGATGGCATCGACACACCCGAGCAATACGAAGAATTCGTGAAAAGGCAAAAAAAGAAAGAAGGAATGTGATTATGGAAAATAATAAAGATAACCCTATGGTTGGCATTGCTGCTGTTTGCGGAGGAATTATGGTGCCCATAGCAGCACTTGTTTTGATTTTTGCTTCCAATCAAGCATGGATTCTGGTTCCTGTAGCCGGCGCAATGGCAGTTATGGGAATATTTTTAGGCTATTTTGCAAGTAAGAAGGGTTAATTTATGACTAACGACAAAGACATTTTAGCTTCTCTCAGTGACGTTTCAACTGAAAGTGAATTTTTCTCACCCATCCCGAAAGGCTACAAAAAAGGCAAAACAAAGTACTGTTTTGTAACCGGTACCGTCATGAGCGGACTCGGCAAGGGGATATTCTCCTCGTGCCTGGCTAAGCTCATGCAGGACAAAGGCCTCAAAGTAACCCCAATTAAACTCGAAGGATACCTCAACATTGACTCCGGCACCCTAAATCCCTTCCGCCACGGCGAAGTATTTGTTCTTGATGACGGCATGGAATGCGATATGGACCTCGGTACCTACGAGAGGATGCTCGACCAGGACCTCTCAGCCGCCAACTTCGCCACCAGCGGCCAGATTTACCGCTCCGTACTCCACAAGGAACGCCACGGCGACTACCTCGGTAGAGATGTCCAGATGATCCCGCACGTTACTGGCGAAGTGAAACTAAAACTCAGAACCCTGGCTATGCAAACAGCCGCTGATATAGTATTCGTCGAAATCGGCGGTACCGTCGGCGACCTCGAAAACGCATATTACATCGAAGCCATGAGAGAGCTTGCATACGAAGAAGGCCCCGGCAGCTCCTGCTTCGTCGCCCTGACTTATATACTCGAACCAAAGGCACTGGGCGAACAAAAATCTAAAGCCGCCCAATTAGGAATAAAACAGCTCATGCAATGCGGCATTCAGCCGGACATAATCGCCTGCCGCGCCGGTAACCCCGTCGATCTCAAAGCCCGCCAGAAAATCAGCATCTTCAGCAACGTACCAATCAACCGCGTCTTCAGTATGCACGATGCCTCCAGTATCTACATGATACCCGCTATGCTCAGGGACAAAGGAATCGACTTCGAGGTACTCAGACTCCTAAAGATCGAAGATCGCACGGACCTCAGAAAAGAGAGAAAGAACTGGGCCACATGGTGCGATTTTAATGACAAAATTGGAATCGCAAAAAACACCGTCACCATCGGTATCACAGGAAAATACACCTCCGTCCGCGACAGCTATGCCTCCATCATAAACGCCCTCGAACATTCCGGCATTGCACTCGGAAGTGATGTACAGATTAAATGGATCGATACCACAGACATCACCGACATCTCAGCCGCCGAAAAACTTGCCGACGTTGACGGCATAATCGTACCCGGAGGTTTCGGAACAAGAGGAGCCGAAGGAAAGATAGCCTGCATAAAATACGCCCGACAAAACAATCTCCCTTACCTCGGCCTGTGTTTTGGTTTCCAGATGGCCGTCATTGAATTCGCCAGAAACGTCTGCGGACTCAAAAACGCAAACAGCTCAGAAATAGAACCAAAATGCACACAAGCCGTAATCGACATCCTCCCGGAACAGAAAAAAATCGAAGGACTCGGCGGCAACATGAGACTCGGCGGACGCGACATCGAAATAATCCCCGACACAATGGCCGCAAAACTCTTCAACGCAAAATCAGTCAGAATGAGATTCAGGCACAGATACGAAGTTGACCCCAAATACATCGACCAATTGCAAAATAGCGGTATGATCTTCTCCGGCAAGGCCCCCGATCAGCCGATCATGCAGATTCTCGAAATACCATCCCACCCATTCTTCATGGGAACTCAGGCACACCCATGCCTAACCTCAAGGCCGCTGTTACCGCACCCGATGTTCCTCGGCCTTGTCGCAGCCGCCGCAAAAAGAAAATTCCCCGAAAATAAACTGCCCGACCCTTTGCAGGCCGTTAATAAGACTAAAAAGTAATCCGAACGATCTATCTTTTAAAAATAAAAAAGCCGGCCAATAATTCAATACCACCCGGCCTTTTTCTTTACCCAAAAATCCTCACTCTACCTTAGCATCGAGTTTGGCCTTAAGTGCCTTGTTTTCGTCAGTGAGTTTTTGATTATCGATCATCAGATAATCTATCATTCCGGCAACATCTTTTTCCATATCGGCTTTTATCTTAGTTTTTTCCTTCTCGCATTCAGCCATCTTATCGTTTAATCCTTCAATCTCCTGCCCACATTTTGCCAGGTCCACCTTGAGCCCCGAGTTCTCCGCCTGTATCAATTTACCCTGCTTAGAACCAACAACTTCTTGCTCCTGGCAGCCCGCTATTCCTAATAAAAACAAAACTCCCGCTATCACAAAAAAAGTTCGAACCATTTTTTAAAATCTCCTCAATCTTAAATTAAAGTTTTTAATGTTGTAACAAAATATATTATCGGCCAATGTCGCAAGTTTAATTTAATTATTCAAAAAGTACACCCAATTTTTCTCTCTCCTCCCCACTTATCCGCTCACTCGCCGTCCACATCGCCAGCTCAAGGCTCTTCCTGCAAACGCATTCCTCGCTGCATATCGCCTCACTAGTCTCCAGGACAGCCGTTATCAGTCTTATCGCGTTTTCAGTCGCCTCATTAAGATTGCCTATTATCTCCTTCAAAAGCGTCTGCTTATCCTTAGCTTCACCCGGCTCGCGCCAGCAGTCATAATCGCTCGCCAATGCGATAAGGCAATAGCACATCTGTGCCTCCCGCGCCAGCTTCGCCTCCGGCATCCCCGTCATCCCTATCAAATCCCCGCCCCAGCTCCTGTGCATCAGCGATTCGGCACGAGTAGAAAATTGCGGCCCTTCCATACAAACATAAGTCCCGCCGCCATGACACTTAACATCAACCCCCTTTGCACATTCCAAAACAGCCCGCCCCAGCCGGGAGCACACCGGCTCTGCCATCTCGCAATGTACAGCCGCAACTCCCTCAAAAAAGCTCGACCGCCGCCGAAATGTCTTATCGATAAACTGATCTACAACAATCAAATCCTTCGGTGCATATTCCTCCCGCAAAGACCCCACCGCACAAGTCGATATCAGCGTCCGAACTCCAAGCTTCTTCATCGCAA
>JADHXY010000029.1 GCA_016782755.1 Phycisphaerae bacterium
TCTGTCCAAAAACAGGCTCAAAAGCTTGAAATTACATCAAAACCAATTTCTTTGTTCCAAAATCCATCACAACCGATACTGCTTACCACCGATGCAAATGAATCAGTCAAAATCTTACTCATTTTGCAGAAGCCTTACAAAGCAGTTGCAGATGTACCTTAAAAAAATCATGATTTACGCCGCTTTTCAATCCATGCCTATCTTTACACCAAAAATTCCTTAAAATTAAGCATAGGAAGATTAGTTAATATACAACATATAGTGTTTGCTGAATTAACATCTTACGAAACAAGCACATTCGACAAAATCGTTACACCCCAACCTGATTTTGTCAATAATAATAGGTAAAATCAAGATCGACCTTCCATGAATCCGCGGAATCCTTTTGCTTTGTCAACGTCAGATTAGAACATTGTAAGCCGGCCCAGCGGATCTGAAGTGCAGATAAAAATTTGGCAAACCCCTCGATGCCCACATCTTCCAAAACAACCCTGCAATCCTGAGTTTTTTGCCCACGGCTTTCCCTCACAGGCTTGGCACTCAATTCATACTGGGAAGATTTAATTGAGCATTCCTGCGAAACATCATTAATTGCAACTGCATAATCAAAATCGGGCTTGCCTTTTCGATTATTTTTATAGTCAAGCCTTGAGCCATCTATTTCCAATATCTGGTTCATAACAACCTGGGCATCCTGATATTGATCGGCCAAGTCCTGTTTCTGTTTCACAGAAGCCGGCTCATAAACAAAAACCAAAGCCAATGGCCAGATCAAAATAATTATTGGTGCAAGAACATAATAAAGAACGGGATTTTTTAACATATCTTTCATAATAATATCCTGACTATTTGCTTGCCTCTATGGTTATTTTGTAAACGTCTCTACTACCCTCAAGATCGTAACGATATTGCGAAACCTGCAAATTACTTTTCTTGATGGTATCAATTAATTCTAAGGTGTTATTCCTGGTCGATGTACTGCCGGTAATGCTAATCACTTTAGGCGTAACATTTATTTTATCTACTTGCAAATCAGTCTTGGAAGCACATTTATTAAATGCCACCAATACGTTTGTAACTTTAGCTGAGATTGCCTGCTCGCCGGTTATGCTCAATTTACCACTTTGAAGGCTTTCAATTCGCCTCTTCTCCTTACTTAATTCAGCTAAAGGTTTAGATGTGATTTTCTTGCCCATCATTACGGCTTCATATTCAAGAGCAAATTTTCTTTTGAGATCGCGGGCCGGTTTATTGTCTTTTATAAATTGCCACTGAAAATATACCCCGATAAAAAGTATAAGTACAAAAGCGGCTGCACTAAAAATCTTCGCCGCTTTTTCAATTTTCTTCTTTCTGCCCAGATATGGCATATAGTCATTTCTGAAATTCGAAGTTCTACTTCTTTCGGTATGATACAGCCCTGCCCCGTATGCCAGCAAAAGCCTTGTCCTGTCTTCAGATTCTGCAATAATTTCTTCGCTAAGCCCGCAATCATTAAGTTCAAGCGGATGAACACCAATCCCAGTCTTTTCGCCTAATCGTGAATAATCCGTTAAAGATCCTGAATCAAAAATTACAACACTCCCGATGCCCTCCAAAGATTGTTTAGCTATGGTTATTGTTATTTCACGAGCCAAGTAATCAGATTGATCGCAATTTGTCCTTAACAAACCGGTTCTCAAACCGACATAATTCATCTTATCCTCTTCGGTCACGACTCTCGCAGCATAGTAACATTTCTCAGATGAAAGCAGGCAGTAAAATTCTCCGCCTTTAGTTTCAGAATGATATTTTTGTCTCAAAAATCTAACCGCCGAAATCATATCCGGTTCAACACTCACCGGATTTAACCCATTAGCTCTAAATGAAGATATAATCTTCGATAACAGTGTCTTTTTGGAACTATAAACATTCAGATCAGAACCGCTCCCGCTTGTTTGCATCTTCTCATAAGCAATAGCATCACTGCTAACGTCATCTGCGATCGCCTCCTCAACATCAAAATGAATCGTTGAGACTATCTGCTTGTCCTCGGCAAAATCACTGTGAATATCATGCTGCATATACATCGCGGCATCGATTGCTATCACAACCTGCTTAAATTCCAACTTCCTCTGGCTGCAACCCTGCTTAACAAGTTTGGCAAGAACATCAAAATCTCTTTCCGAATCTTCTTCCATGCAAACACTGAAAGCAGTGTTGATTTTATTGTTCTTGCCGACGCAGACAACCGCAGCGTCATTCTCTGTAATATGAATTCCTAAATAATTATGGCTTTCCACTTTAGCTCTCCTAATCGGACAGAACTGCTATTTTGACCGGGGTTTTTCCTTCCTTTATCACAGCCACGATAGCCGATGCCTTAGCGGAACCACTAACAGCATCAACTTTAACTGTAAAGAACCGGCTTTTAGTTAATATAAATCTTTCACATTTTTTTATAGAATCTGAATATACATAAAGCCTTTTGCTCAAATCCTCCAAATCCTCGAAAGACTTTATTCTTCGTTCCTCGATTATTCTCTCTGCAATTCCCACACTATCTCCGCCAAAAGAAAACGCAGCCTCTAACACATGTCTTGGCGCCGTATTAATATTTACCTTCGTCGATCCCCACATCCCTAAATATTTCAAAGCGGATTCTTTCCTTTTATCGCTATCTATCAAAGCTCGACCAAGCAAATCCCTGTCGATAAGCGAACTGTGGAAAAGCTTTGCAAATGCAGTCGTATGCGACTCGGCTGTTATAGTTTTTTTCTCTGATAAGGTACGCCTATATGTCGTCCTTCGACCCCTTACGCTGCGACCAGTTGGTTTTGAAACAACTTTTTTCTCAGTTATAGTTTTAGTCTCAAACTTCAGCTTAAAGGGTTTAATCTCATTTACTGCATCGAACTGTTCGCGTAAAGATTCCACTTCGATATCATTTATATCCATCCAGTCACAAAACGTCATTAAGCTCGCTTGTGCTTCCTTGTCAATATTCGGGTCATCTATAAGCCCCCAGGCCAACGGAAATTTCGCATTTTCGTCAATTATTTCAACTCTCACCACCACCGAACCTACCAAAAATCCATACGGCTCTTTCAAAAGCGGCCACTGCGGACCATAAGGCCCTCTTACCCCAATATTGGCAATATCATTAAGATCGACTATTTCATTTTGATCTTCCGGCATATCGCCAAATTCGTCCTCAGACTCAAAATCCCGCATTTGATTGCTGTCATACTCAAACGTATTCATATCCGTTGCAAAGCCCTTGAAATCGTCCTGATAATCCTCATTCTCTTCTTCCAATTCTTCGGCCCGTTGAATAAGCCAGTCTCTCCACTCTTCAATAAAAAACTCATAGTCCTCCGGATCAAGTGCGAATATGTCCGAAAAATCCGGCTCATTAGGGCGAGCGATAATTTCTGTATCATTGACATCCTCAAGGGTAGCAAGTGTATATTTTATCGCTGAATCGCACGCATAACGCGCCTTCTGGTAATCAATAATATACCGATTCCGATGCCGCTTAGCCGACACTTTGCTGGTCAGAGTATAACCAAGCGCAGAGAGAACCACAACAAGCACAAGCGTCATCAAAAGCACTACCCCTGCTTCTCTGCGGCAAATATCAAATTTTAATCGAGCCTTAATCATTTTCCTGAACCTCATTCGGCTCCTTGATTATATCAAACTTAATCTTCCTTGTCCTATCCACAGCGATTGTTCGTGAAAACTTAGATTCTTCCGGCACAACAAAAACACCTGAGTCGGATTCTTCGGGTTCCGCAAATGAAACAGTAATCTTTATACCATTCGGCAATGCAGGATCATCCCATTCGCTGACAACATCCTCACCAACCACAGCCTCCACACTAAAAAAGGTAACACCCGAACAAACAGGTACAAAAGTATAGTCCTCTTCCCATTCTTCGCGTTTTATATCTAAAAGCCTGTCCTCTTCGGTCATCCCGCTAAAACTCCTGTAAAGCACAAGCCCCTCCTGAACAGCATCATAATCTACGCCTGTCTGCCATATTATCTGTTCAAATGTTTCTTTATTTTCTTCTCTCGGGTCTTCCGGGCCCTGGAATGTTTTTAGAATTTCCAACCTGGCTGAAGAATACATCTCTTCAACTTTATTTTCAGGTATAATAATCCTTATATCCGGATCGTACGAAAGTATATCATCAATATCTTCCGCTATAAGCTGAAGCACCTCCTGCGGCAAACGATCTTTATCTACCCTCGCAAGCACCGATGCAGAGGCGTTTTGTACACGGTTATAGATAGTCAATGCGGCTATCATTACCATAGAGCCAATAATTATCGCCGCTAAAAGCTCAGCAAGCGAAAAACCACTGGGTATCTTATTTTTCATTATTTTCTTCATATTATCTCGTCGCAGTACCAAATTCAGGACATTCCTGATAAAATTGCAGCATCTGCCCAAAGCCCATCTGCATTATTTCATCCCACGTCTTACCGCAAATCAACCGCTCAGGCTCTTCTTCCTCCTCCTCAAGCTCTTCTTCTTCCTCCTCCTCAGGCTCTTCTTCCTCCTCCTCGCCCTCTTCATCTCCCTCCTGATCGTCTAACCCTTCTTCTAACCCTTCCTCTTCCTCCAGTTGCTCTATTCTAAGTCTTTCTGCCATTAATTGCTTTATATCATTCTTAGATAAATCCGTCAGCCAGTGTGTCAGCTCGACATACTGCTCCTCATCCGAAGTATCAAGATAATCAGCTCTGCAAGTACCCAAAACCCACATCCTGTCCGTTATTGGCTCATAAAATGTTTCAACCTTCCTGCTCCATTCAATATCAGGATAAATTTCACTTTCGCCGTAATCAACACCCTCAGACACAGAATCCTGAGTAAGCAGTTGCTCAAGGTTTTCCCGTGCCACCTCAAATGCCCGAAGCTCAAGCTCCGAATCCGCAGCAGCCTTCATGCATCTGTTTATAACGACAAGAACACTTGAGCTTAACAATGCCAGTATTATCAGCGAAGTCATAACCTCTGCTAGCGTAAATCCGCCGCAAGAAAGTTTAAGAACGTATTTTTTCTTAAAACGCCATTTCATCTTTATCTCTCGGCTTTAATATATCCACATCGCCCTCTTCCAATGTTGCATTTCTGCTAAGTCGCCCAATCACAATCGAATAAGCATTCTTATCCTCATCTAACATAACGATCTTTCCGCCATAGACCCAGCCGGCACGACCTGCCCTGAATTTTGCAACGCCGTTATTCGTCCACGTCTCATCATCAAATTCTACATACGCTACACTGCAACCTTCACTCAGATCCTTGCTGGCTATAATCTCTTCCTCTAAAACCACCGAAAGATCAGGCGTCGTTATCTCCCTGAGAGTATAGCTTTGCTGATCGATATCTATTATAAATTCATATCTCCTCTCGCTCGATGATGCCGCAATAGAAGCCTTCTCGATCGTCGAGATCATATCAAAAACCTGACGCTCAAACCTGCCTCTATTAAACAGCCCGAGTATATTATGCTTTACCATAATTACAAACATAGACATCATTACGATAACCACCATAAGCTCGATCATCGTAAGTGCCCTGTATTTGTATGATTTGGATTGCATAGGCACTTTAATCGGGATCGGTACTATGTAAGTCTTTGTCATTCTCCTCGCCGCCTTCTTCTCCATCTGCACCGTAACTAATAATCACAAATGGCTTTCCGCTGGCAGGATATCGCTCGTAAATAAACTCATTCCCCCATGAATCCTTAGACACCTCAGTGCTCTCAAGATATCCGCCAGGTTGCCATCCAGCCAGGTCCGCAGGTTCTTCAACCAGTTCATCAAGACCAATATCTTCACTTGGAAATTCACCAGTATCAAGTTTGAACTGAATAACCGCATTATGTAAACTCTTAAGACTCGTTTTTGTAGTCGTCACTTTGGCTTTATCTATTTTCGAAATTACATTTGTCGCTACCACAGCTGCAAGCAAACCCAGAATAACAAGAATAGCCATCAACTCGACCATCGTAAAACCGCCATACCGTAAATTTTTTCTTCTGTTCATTTAATTCTCCTTTAGAAACTAAAAATTACCACTCGACACTTCAAGTATCGGCAATATCGTCGCATAAGCTATAACACCTATCACCAAAGCCATTACTATAATAATAAGAGGCTCAATTGCGGCACTGAGTCTTTCGATAACAATATCCGTTGACGATTCAAGATCCTGGCTGATATTTATCAGCATTTTTTCTAACTCACCGCTCTTTTCTCCAACTGTCACCATATGTGCTATAGTCGGATCGATTACTCCGCTGTCTCGAAGAGGTGTCGAAATATCAGCACCGGCAAGTATCCTTTCCCTCGATTGATCGATCGCCCGTTTCATCAAGCGATTTCCCGTCACCTCAGATACCACCCTCAGTGACTCTGCCATCGCCAACCCCGAACTCAACAGGGTCGAAAGAGTCGATGTAAATCTCGATACAACCCTTTGCTTTATCAAAGGCCCGAAAACCGGAAGCGACAAAAGCGTTTTATCTCGCAAAAATGCTCCCTTTTCCGTTTTCAAAAATCTCTTCACCGCCCACACTATCACAGCCAATACGCCTATTATAATAAACACTCGCCAGCTTGTCATCGTATCGCCAAATGCCTTGATCTGCTGTGTTATCCACGGCAGTTGCTGGCCTGTACTTTCGATTTGAGCCGTTATTTTCGGTATCACTGCTGTCGTCAATATCAAAACAGCCACAAAACAGAATACTACAAGAATGATAGGATATATCATGGCTGTAATAACTTTTGATTCTACCCGCTGGCGTTTTTCCATAAACCCTGATATCGTCGAAAAGCTCTGCCCAATAGAGCCCGTAACCTCGCCAACGCGAATCATACTAATATAAATAATATCAAAATAATCACCATAATCTTTAAGAGCGTCGCTAAACCCCTCACCTGTAACCACCCTGTCACGAATATCTGTTATCGCGCTCTTAAATCTCGAATCCCTAACCTGAACACTCAAAACCGAAAGCGACTCAGTCAGTTTTATACCAGAATTCAACAGCGTCGCCATTTGCTTTGTAAAATCAAGAAGCTGAGACTTTTTACTTTTTTTGAAAATAGATAATATTGACACCCCGCCGTTTTCAGTTTCCTTAAGCTCTTTTATCGAAGTTGCATGAATACCCCTCATACGAAGCTGTTTGCGAGCCGCATATGCACTTTCGGCAGCAAGAGAACCCCTGTTCTTCTTACCAGTCGAAGCTATAGCTGTGTAATGAAATCTTGGCATTATTGTTTACCGCAAATCTTAGACAATATCAGCCTGTGTAACCCTGAGAATTTCAGCAATCGTTGTCTGACCCTCAAGAACTTTTCTCGTCCCATCCATACGTAACGTTTGCAGCCCGCCATCAAGAGCCGCTCTCTTTATCGAACCTGCTGTTTCCTGGCTATAGATCATCTCCTGTATCCGTTCATTAACCAACAGCAATTCATAAATACCTGTTCGTCCGCGATAACCCGTCTGGAAACACCTGTCACAGCCGGCACCCGCAAAAAACTGCCCGCTCTCGGCCAGCTCCGAATCAAGCAGCCCCAACGCTCGCATCTCATGAGCCGTCGGCTTGTATTCCTGCCGGCAATTCGGGCATATCCTACGAACAAGCCGCTGTGCCATTATAGCTATCAGCGACGAACTCACAAGATAAGGCTCAACACCAAGATCGATCAGCCTGCTAACCGCACCTGCAGAATCATTCGTATGCAAAGTACTGAATACCAGATGCCCTGTCAAAGATGATTGGATCGCCATTCTCGCCGTCTCTACATCACGAACCTCACCAATCATTATTACATCAGGATCCTGACGAAGAACGTGCCTCAATGATGTCGCAAATGTCATACCCTTCTTACTCGCAACCTGCATCTGGCTGATACCGCCAAGCTGATACTCGATCGGGTCCTCAATCGTTATAATATTCTTCTCAGCAGAATTAATCCTGTTAAGACACGCATAAAGTGTCGTACTCTTACCGCTTCCAGTCGGCCCTGTAACAAAAATAACACCATGCGTTCTCGTCAAAAGCAAATCAAACTTCTTAAGGTCTTCTTTCCACAATCCAAGCTCATGCAGCCCCAGCATAGCCGTGCTCTTATCAAGAATACGCAAAACACTTCTCTCGCCATAGCTCGTCGGAACCGTACTCACACGAAGATCAACCTCTCGCTGACCAAGACGAACAGTACACCTGCCGTCCTGCGGCATTCGACGTTCCGCAATATCCATCCCCGCCATAACTTTAATTCGAGATACTACCAGCGGCAAAACATTCCGGTTAAGACTCAAAGTATCATATAAAATACCATCTATCCTGTAACGTATCTGTATCTTTGTCTCGTATGGATGAACATGAATATCACTCGCTCGAAGCTGCAATGCCCGAAACAATATATCATTCACAAGCCGTATAACTGGCGGACGGTTGACAACATCGAGCAGGTCGTCAGATTCGCCGATTTCATCAGCTAATCTATCTATATTCTGTGCGTCAAGTTCCTCTGCTACCTCCTCGATAACAGTCGAACGCTGCTCATACGCAACATCTATCGCAGAAGTTATAGCCGTCCTCGTAGCAATCGCCGACACTACTGGCTTGCCGAGCATCTTAGAAACATTATCCAATGCGTTTGTTTCCAGCGGCTTGGACAATAATATCGTCATATCCTCATCTTCACCGTTGCCGCCGATACCGATCAGAGAATGATGCTGAGCATATGTAGCAGGTATCGTTTCAATAAATTCCGCAGGAACGTGATCACTCGGAACATCCTGATAGTAATCCATACCAAGAGCCTCAGCAATCAGCTTCAGAACGCTCTCCTCGGTAAAATAAGGACACGCCAGTAAAGCCTCGTCAATACGACCGCCAGAGGCTGCATTATTATCAAGATATTCCGCCAGCTGATCCGCATCAAGCAAACCCGTCCGCTTAGCCGTCTCTATTAATAATTTCTTCATAAAATCTCTAATAAATCAGTAGGGTGGGTAACTTGCTTACCCACGCTGTTTTTTTCATCCTGTCACTGCGAGCAAAGCGAAGCAATCAATCTTCCTCTAAAATATGTACCGGATCAATAGGCTTAGGCTTCAAACCAGGCCAATCCTCTTTTTCCTGAAAATCCCGTTCAAGTTGCTCAAACTCTTGTTTGTTTTTTCTCGATACTCTTACAATATCAGTATTCTCATCAACAATTTCGGAAGGCCTTAAAATATGAGCCTTTACAAAAATGTAAAGTCTGCTCTGTTCATCTCCATCGTGTATACTGTTAAACAATCCACCTATTAACGGTAAATCCCCAAGCAACGGTATTTTGCTGCCAGCTTTCGCCTGATTTGCAGTCTGAATACCACCAAGTATAACAGTATAACCATCAGGAACCGTTACAGTTGATTCAATCTCATTCTTTCTTTCATCTGCCGGCTTTTGAACTGTTTGACCTCCTGCGGAAACATCCGTTGGAGCCCCATCAAAATCATTTCTTTTCAAATATATCTCTAATCGAAGCTGGTCACCTTTACTAATATGAGGTTTTATCATAAGCTCCAATCCCGCAGTATAAGGAGTAAAGCTAATATCGGTTTGAGTTGATGGTGTGGTAGTTGTCGAAGTAGTAGTAACTTTCGTCTCTGTTATATAAATAGTCCTGTCCTGAGTTATTTTAGCTTCTACATTGTCATCAACAAGCAACTGCGGATTAGATAATATTCGACCCCAGTTACGAACCTTTTCCGCTTTCAAAAGGACTTGTATCTGTTCATCTGAATAAAATCCTCTGCCAACCCCTTTTCTAGATGATAATTCCATAACTCTTCCATCCGGAAATGCATCGACCAACGCCGAAACACCTTCCTCAATAGTTCCGCTTACCATACTCCCTCCGACCGCCATCGACGGAATTTTAGTAACCAAATCAAGATCGAAGGTAAAACTATCGTTTTTAGTAACTGCCACTAATGTAACATCCAGCAATACCTGCGGTCGGTACTGGTCAAGCTCCCTGATAAGCGAACTTACCCACTGCTGATTCTTTTTATTGGCATATACGATTAGCGAATATGTCTTCTCATCAGATACTACAACTACCTCATCCTCTGTTCTTTGACGTACCGCTGTCGTTTGTATCTTAGCTTCCTTATCCTGCTGCTCCTGTATGGTCTCCTGTATCAGCTGATCAAGAACAGCTTTAAGTTCAACCGGATCCTGATTTTCCAGCGGATACACAACATAAGGAATTGCCGCTTTCTCCGGCTCCATATCCACATACCCTATAATCGTAGCGATTTGAATATGCTGCTCAGGCGTCGCGTTAACCAGCAGAGAATTCGTTGACTCAAGCAATACCACCTGCGGCTCATCAGAAGGAAGTTTACCCTCCTCACCATAACTCGCCGCAGAAGTCGCCGGCTGTGGGGTCGTCGTCCTGCCGGTTGTAGTCCTGCTTGTAGTTGTTCTGCTCGTTGTCGGCCTTTTAGTTGTAACCTCAGTTATTATACCAAGTTCAACAAGCTTCTGCTGAACCTCCTCGGCACCAACGAATTGTATCTCGTACATCTGCAACGCACGCAAATCCTGCTGGGCAACATCCAGAGAATCAACAAAATCCTCAACAATCTCAAGCTGACTCTCAAGACCTATCATCAGTATTCGGTTCGTCCTCGCATCGGCATCCAGATAAACACTCGGCCCCTCCGCTTCAGTCGCAGTCGCAGCCGTTGGCTTGGGAGTAGTAACCCTACCTCTCACTGGCGTAGGCCTTGCAGCCGTTGCCGGCGTCTTTGCAATAGTAATAGATATCTCACCCATCTGCTCAACCAGAGCTTTTACTTTTTCTGCAAGATTTTCTGCCATGGTATATTTCAACTGTCTGAACCGAAACTCCTTAGGCTCTCCGGGCTTATCTATCATCTTCAATATATTTTCAATACGCTCCATACGATACGCGTATTCCGTAACGATAAGAGTACCCGTATCCTTGATCTGGCTGATACTCGCACCAAGCTGCATTTCCTCGAGAAGGGTCTTCGCCGTCTCAGTACCAACATACTCAAGCTCAAAAGCCCTCGTAACGATAACATCACCAGCCTTGACCGATATATCTCCATCAAGCAGAACCGGGTCAATTTCCAGAACCTTAGCCTTCAGCGTTATAGTCACAAAATTACCCTTCCGCGACATAACAAAATCCTTGAATTTCATCACAGACTCAAGAAGAGGATAAAGCTCTCTTACCTTAATCGGCCCCTGAACGCGCAGTGTAACCTCCCCTTTAATCTCCTCCGGATCAAACATATAGTCAAGCTGAAGATATTTACCGACCAAATCAATAAGCTCGACAATCATTATCTTCTCCGGCAAATCCAGCTCAAGCTCCATATCTGCCAGTTCCGAATATTCCGGCTCATAAGACCTACGGGCAAAACCGCTATCCTGTTCAACTTCTTCCTCAGTTTCCGCCTCCGCCTCCTGTAACTCTTCAGCCTCAGCAACCTCTTCGGCAGGCGTTTCAATAACCTCTTCCACTTCCTCAACTATCGACGACTCAACTGCCGCCAATTTCTCCAACATCAGCTCTTCAAGCTCATTTACTTCCTGTTGCACCGCATTAGCATCTTCAAGAGATTCTATCAACTCACTAAAAAGATCGTCCGAACTTTTCTCTTCGCCGGTTAAAACTTCATTAGCATCAGCCGTCGCAACATCATTCAAATCCGCAACTAACGTATCATTCACATCTGCAGAAACCTCCAAAGCCGCATCGTTTGACTCTATCACCTGCACATCGTTCGCTTCCACAACCTCCGGATTCATATACTTTTCTACAAATTCCTTAATTTCTTCTACTATCTGCTCTGTTGCTATAGCCACAACATTACCATCATGAACGTCAATAATCGCTTTTTGTTTCTTGCCATCTTCGGGAAAATCCAGAAAATTGCCCACTGCCACATCATCAAGCTGAGACTCAATATCCTCATTCTTGGGCATTTCCTCGGCTTGCAAACCATCAACTAATCTCAGCATAACATACGCATCTTCAGAATCAACCAGTCGCATCAACGAAGCTGCTTTTGTAATATCACCTTTGCCAGCCGTCAACAACAACGTATTCGGAGGCAGTTGCGAAGCAACACAATCAATATTGAATTCCTTAAGATATTCAATCGCCTTCGCCGAACTTATGCTCCTAAGCCTCACTACTCTATTCCGAGATGGGGATATCGATTCAGCATTCGATGAAAAACTCAAAAAGCTAAAAGTTAGAGCAATCAGTAAAAATAAGCACAAAAGCCGTTTTCCGGGCTGCTGTTCCTTCTTCATCGTTTTCTCCACAGATATAACAACTAATCCAAAAATTAAATTATCGGGCCTGCAAATACCCGAAAAAGCTCAAAAATGCGTTTTTTCGCATCACTAAGCACATTTTTACTCGTGTGTTTTGTCGGCATAATCGAATAAGGGCTATACCTAATAAGACAAAGAAAAACCCCAAAAGTTCCATTTTCTTCAGATATTTTATTCGGACCAAAACATTTTGACCACATCCTACACAAAAACCTGAAAAAAACGCACTAAATGACAATAAAACCCGATTTCCCCCCATCGTTGTCATGCCTGCGAAAGCAGGTATCCAGTCATTTCTTGTCATTGCGAAAAAGCCTTTAGCCCTGAGCGAAGCCGAAGGGGCAGCGCGGCAATCGCCTTTTTTCGCCGTTTCCCCTTTACTTTTTATCCCCATTCCAACATAATACCCCATTATGAAAAGCGACCTGACACATTTACCACAATTAAAACAGGACGAGCTAAAGCTCATCTGTGATACGATCCTCGCCTCCTACCCCGACATAGAGATGATAATCCTCTTCGGCTCTTACGCCCGCGGCGACTACAGAGAGCAAAAAGACATTGCCCCCGATTCAAAAAGCGGCCATCCATCCGATTTTGACATATTAGCCGTAACAGCCGACAAAAACCAGGCTAACAACGCCGGACTCTGGCAGATGATTAACTCACAATGCCGAAAAATGAAACTCTCCGCCCATCCAAAAATCATTCGCGAAGATATCGAAAAGCTCAACCACTACCTCGAATTCGGATATTACTTCTACTCCGACATCAAAAAAGAGGGCCGTATCCTCTACGACTCCGAAAAAGTAACTCTCAAAAACAAACGCAACCTCACACCGCAAGAAAACAAAGAACTAATCTGCGAATACTACGACCATTGGTTCGGACAGGCAAAAGAATCTTATTGTGTTTACGAGATGGTTTTAAAACAAGGGATGTTTAGAAAAGCAGCTCTCGAACTTTTCTTTACTGCCGAAGCATACTACAAATCTATCATCCTTGTCTTTACCAAAAACTGTCCGAGAGAGCATCATCTGGGCCTGCTCGGCGAAATGACTTTCCAGTTCAATGTTAGCCTCAAAGACATTTTCCCCAGCGATAGCGAAGAGCACCAGAAATTATTTGACTCGCTGGATTATGCCTACATCGGCGCAAGATACGACCCCGAATACACAATCACAAAAGAACAATTAGAATACCTCGCAGAGAGAGTAAAAAAACTCCGCGAAATAACAGAAAAAATCTGCAAAGAAAAAATAGAGAGTTTTGTATAAGGCCCTTGTCACCCTGAGCGCAGTCGAACGGGTCTATTAAATTTGTTCCCGATGTAGTTTATCGGGACGAAAGCAGGAATCCAGGCTTTGTTTTTAAAATTTAATCCTGTTTTATCCTATATCCCGATAAATCGGGCCTGTCAAAAATTCCTTCTCACTTACCTGCGAAGTCATCAGTTTTGTAGGATGGGCAAATTTTTTGCCCATGCGGTATATGAAAAAATAACTTTGTGCCTCTACGCCTTGGCGGGATAAAAAAGATTAAAAAAATCCGTGTCAATCTGTGCAATCTGTGTCAAAATATTTTTCTGACCTCTGAAATCTGACTTCTGATATCTTTTCCCCTTCGTGGTGAAAATTATTTCTTTTAAAATATAGCCGTCAGCGAATATTACCTGCGGCCTCTTCTTACCGGATTTCCAGGTTTAGAGGAGCTTTTCTCAGGGCTACTTTTCTCGCCAGAGCTTTTCTTCTCGGCATCGAGTTCATCGCCAAGTTCTTCGAGTTTTTCTGATTCTTCCTCGCTAATAGTTGACTCATTAGAGTCATTTCCATCTTCAAGAGCACTCATTGGATCTTTGCCCTCTTCAAAGGCCTTCATCATTACTGTAAACTCTTTAATAAACTGCTGCTGATCAACTTGACTAACCTCAGCAGGCTCTTTTGATGGTTCCTTGGTAGAAATAATCGTCTCCATAGAAGACTTGCCCGTTTTACTATTTCCGCCTGAAGAGTCATTTTTAACCAGCGACCTCTTCACTGGCCTATCTGGATATAATTCGGTCTTACTGCCGCTGTCACTCACAACTATATAGCCGTCTTTAACTTCTTCAAGCAGCATATGACCTATTTTATCGCCCTGCCTCACCCACCTAAATCCCTTACCGGGCATATCAACAAATGCAAGAGACAAATCAGGTGCTGCCTCAAAATAACTTGTCCCGATTACCGTAAATTTAACCGAAACACTACCCGGCCTTGCCGCAACAATAGGCTGACCCATGGTATTGCCCTTCTTAACAACAGGCTTCCGAACCGAAGGCTTCACAGGAGGATTTAGGTATAACGCGAAAGAATGCGACTCTTTTACCAGCGGTGGAACCTGACCGGATTTGTCACTTGCCTTCTCGCCTTTTTCTTTCACAAACTTCTCAACTGCCGTCGGCTCTTTGAGCAATTTTTCGATTCTTTCAACTACATCCTGACCAAACAAATTCCCGCCGAAAAAACACAGCAGAAAAATCCAGAAAATTGACTTAAAATTTAAATTATTTTTACCCATAAAATGCATAAAAATTAAACCTCGTTTCATAGCCTCTTAGACTCAATCGGCAAAAAAATGTTCCAACAAAATCAAAAAAATTCGTAAAGAAGCGATAAATATTCAAAAGAATTGATAAAAATTACAAAAATTTCCTAAAAAATTCGCAAAAATTACCTAAAAAAACCCCCAAAATGGCAAATAATTTAAGAAAAACAACGAATATCACCTGAAATTTCCAACGAAAAACGGCAAAACCTACCTAAGATTTTCACCGTTTTCGTTAGAAATCACTTAAAATTCAGCCTATTTTTCACAATTTTCTTTGCCGCACTCGTCGCATTTGAGATTTGCAAGCTGCTCAAGTATCGCATATCGCTGCAGAGCATCCTGTTTCGCGTATTTCAACAGCTCAGCCGCCACTTCCGGCTTTGCCTTCTGCAACGAGCGATAACGGTTTTCGCCGTAGATATATTCTTCAAAATCGTAGCTTGGAGCCTTAGAATCCAGTTGCAGAGGGTTCTTGCCCTGATCTTTGAGCAGCGGATTATACCTGTAAAGCGGGAAATGACCCGACTCAACAGCCTTTTTCTGCTCATCATAGCCTTTTGTCATATCGATCCCGTGAGCAATGCAGTGGGTATATGCAATAATAAGCGATGGACCCGGATAGGCCTCAGCCTCTACAAATGCCTTAACTAATTGATTAGGATTAGCACCCATAGCAACTTTTGCTACATAAATATTACCGTAAGTCATAGCGAGCATACCGAGGTTTTTCTTCGGTCTTAGTTTTCCGCCTGCTGCAAATTTAGCAACGGCTGCCCGCGGTGTGGATTTTGACATCTGGCCGCCAGTATTGGAGTAAACCTCCGTATCGAGTACTAAAACATTGATATCCGCACCATTTGCAAGCACATGGTCAAGTCCGCCGTAACCGATATCATACGCCCAGCCGTCTCCGCCAACTGCCCACACGCTCTTGCGTACCAGATAATCGGCAACTGTTAACAACCTTGAGCAGATATCACATTTACTCGACTGACAGGCTTTTTTGACCTTTTCAACGCGCCCTCTCTGCTGCTCGATAGCATTTTGATCGGGGTCGTTTTTAATCGCAGCTGCTTTTGTCTCTTCCGCTAATGCGGTGTCTATGCATCCGGCTTCAGCTCCCTTGTCGAGCAGTTCCAGGGCAAATTCCTTGAATTTATCAACTGTCAGACGCATACCCAGAGCGAATTCGGCATTATCCTCAAAAAGGCTATTACTCCATGCTGGTCCCCTGCCGTCCTCACGTTTTGCATATGGTGTCGTTGGCAGATTTCCTCCATAAATCGATGAGCAGCCGGTAGCATTGCCGATAAGTGCCCTGTCGCCGAATAACTGCGTAAGAAGCTTAACACATGCAGTCTCGCCACATCCGGCACAAGCTCCGGAATATTCAAACAATGCCTGAACCAATTGGCTTCCCTTAACTGTATCAGCTTTAAACAGTGAACGATCGGTATTGGGAATATCGAGGAAGAATTTGTAATTTTCTCTTTCCTGCATCCTGATCGGTTCCTGAGTGACCATATTGATTGCTCTTTTGCCAGTGGGTTTTTTCTCGGCATCTTTTTCGAGAGCGGGACATGTTAAAACACAAGCTCCGCAACCTGCACAATCTTCAGGAGCAACCTGAACGGTAAACTTCATTCCGGCAAGTTCCTTGCCCTTGGCATCGACACTCATGAAAGTTTGTGGTGCATTTTTCAAAACATCTTCAGAGTAGGCCTTAATACGAATTGCAGCATGTGGGCATACAAATGAGCATCTGCCGCATTGTATACAAACCTCAGGCTTCCATTGCGGTATCTGGACAGCTATATTACGTTTTTCATATTGTGTGGTAGCTGTTATGAACTTGCCATCGACAGGCATTTTACTTACGGGGAGTTTATCACCTCTACGTGACATAATCGCGGCTGTAACATCCTGTACAAAGTCAGGGGCATCGAGCGGAACTACAGGAGGCATAGTGAGCTTGCTTGTAACCTGATCTGGAACTTTGACCTCAAATATTCGCTCAAGTGCGCCGTCAACAGCTGCGTTGTTCATCTCGACAACTTTTTCGCCTTTCTTGCCGTATGACTTTTTGATAGCTTCTTTGATGGCGGCAATAGCTATTTCAAATTCAATTACGCCACTGATCTTAAAGAAAGCCGTCTGCATTATGACATTAATCCTTGCACCCAGACCTAATTCCTGTGCAAGAGAAATAGCATCTATAACATAAAAATTGAGCTTCTTATCAATGATCTGCTTCTGAACTTCCTGTGGGAGAGTGTCCCACACTTCGTCTTTGCTATGAGTACTTGTCAACAGGAATGTTGCGCCTTCTTTGGCATTGGAAAGCATATCGTACTTTTCAAGGAAGCTGGGGTTATGACAGGCAACAAAGTTTGCTTTTGATACCAGGTATGGTTTTCTCAGCAGTGATTTTCCAAATCTCAAGTGAGAAATAGTTACTGCACCTGCTTTTTTGGAATCATATTCAAAATAACCTTGTGCATAGTTATCTGTTTTTTCGCCGATGATCTTAATAGAATTTTTATTAGCGCCAACAGTTCCGTCTGAGCCAAGACCATAGAACATGGCAGCGTAAACGTCTTTGGCATCGATTTCAAAATTCTCGTCAACTTCGACACTCGTATTTGTAACATCATCAATTATACCAACTGTGAAGCTATTCTTAGGCTCTTTAGCATCGAGGTTATCAAAGACGGCTTTAACCATTGCAGGTGTAAACTCTTTTGAGCCAAGTCCATATCTGCCGCCGACTATTACCGGATAACCATCAAACTCAAAACTGCCCTTTTCCATAGCCTGCCCGATAGCTGTGCGAATATCGAGATAAAGAGGCTCACCAACAGAACCCGGCTCTTTTGTCCTGTCGAGAACTGCGATCTTATTGACAGTCTTTGGCAGAGCCGCGATAAAATGTTCTACGCTGAAAGGTCTGTAAAGTCTTACCTTTACAACTCCGACCTTTTCGCCCTTAGATACCATGTAATCTATAGTTTCATCGGCTGTATCCGCACCCGAACCCATGATAATTATAACCTTTTCAGCATCCGGCGCACCTACATAATCAAATAAGTTATATTGTCTTCCAACGACCTTTGCGAACTTATCCATTGTTTCCTGAACAATCTGAGGTGTTAGCTGATAAAATTTGTTAACTGTCTCTCTGCCCTGGAAATAAACGTCCGGGTTCTGGGCGGTACCGCTTATCATTGGCCTATCCGGCGTAAGTGCCCTGGCCTTCGTTGCGGCTATCAATTTTTCATCTATAACAGCCAGCATATCTTCATACG
>JADHXY010000030.1 GCA_016782755.1 Phycisphaerae bacterium
TCAATACAAGAACCGCAAGAACGCCCTCCATCAGCATCGAACCGTAACCTATGAACAAGCTGTCGCTTTCTTTGGCTACCTGTTTCGAACTGGTCCCGCTCGCCACAAGACTATGAAATCCGCTTATCGCTCCGCACGCGATGACAACGAACATAAAAGGCCATATCGACAAAGTACCTTCGGGAAGATTATGATTCACCGCAGGAGCAACCATACTCATTTTCCCCGACACCCCCGAAACCACAGCACCGGCATAAAGCAGCCCCATAGCGATAAACAACTGCCAAGCATTAATATAATCTCGCGGCTGCAATAAAACCGTCACCGGCAGTGTGGATGCGATCCATGCGTATATCAAAAGGATTATAACCCACACTCCCGTCGGCGGTATTGAACCCAGCGACGGCATCGATATCGAATGACCGCTGCCGTAATAAATACAAAAATACATAGCCGCTACCGCTATCGCTGTCGAACCGATCACCCTCGCATTCTTCTTATAAACCGCATATCCCAGCCCTATAGCTATAGGTATCTGAAGCCAGACCGCCAGTACCGAACTTGGAAACTGGCTGAAAACTGCTGCGATAACCACACCGAATATCGATATCACTATCAGCAGTGACAAAAACACAATACCAAAAAATATAAACCGGACACGTGGATTGATATATTTCGCCGTAACCTCCGAAATACTTTTTCCCTCGTTTCGCATCGAAATAACCAAAGCCCCGAAGTCGTGCACCGCACCCATAAGGATACACCCAAAAAGAACCCAGATCACAGCCGGCAGCCAACCCCAGATAATACCTATGGCTGGACCTACTATCGGCCCCGTGCCTGCAATAGATGTATAGTGATGGCCGAAAATTATCGGCTTTTTCGTCGGAACATAATCAACCCCGTCACAAAACTGTACTGAAGGTGCAGGTGAATCGTCCTTCAACTTGAATATCCTCTTGGCAAGAAATTTACCATAAGTGTGATAAGCTATAAAATATCCGCCAAAACAAACCAGCATCAACAACACCGCATCCATGACTTACTCCTCAAAGCCGTATTTTCCAACAAGCTTTACAAATCTCACATCACAAATTACTTTTTCGCTAATACCTGACTCACTCTTACTATACTCAATCAGTTGCTGATACCAACCTCCACCCACAGGCGCAACTATCAGGCCTCCTGACTTTAGCTGATTGAGCATAGTTTTCGGAACCTGTGGCACTGTTGCGGTTATGATTATCCTGTCAAAAGTTTTTTCCGCTGGCCACCCGCAGCTGCCGTCGCCGATATAATACTCCACGTTCTCTATCCCAAGCGTTTTAAGTACAGCCTGCGCCGATTCAGAAAGACCGATATGCCTTTCAATAGTATAAACTTTTTTCGCAAGTTTTGCCAGCACTGCCGTCTGATACCCGCTGCCCGTCCCGATTTCCAGAACTTCACAATCCGAATCAACCCTAAGATGCTGCGTCATCAACGCTACTATATACGGCTGTGATATTGTCTGACCAAGGCCTATGGGAAGGGGGCCATCCGAATATGCCTGATGGCGATACATATCGGGAACAAACTCTTCTCGGGCCAATTCGCCAAATACCCGCAAAACATCCCCATCGCTGATATCCCGCCCAACAAGATTAAACCTGACCATATCAACCCGCTGTTGACTAAATTTGTCTTCCATTTTCATCTCTTGATATCATAACAATAATATTCCAACAAAAACAATTGTTTTGCAAACCATTTCTTAAAGGTAATATAGTTAATTGCTATTACAGGGTAAGGTTGTTAAAATACGGCCTTGGCCTGAAGAATGGATATTTCTTTATGAAAGGGGACTGGATATGAATATTAGAAAGGTTTTATATTTATTGTTAATAGTTGTCGGCGGTTGTGTGCCCTCCCTGCATCCGCTATACACTGAAAAAGATATAATATTTGAAGAAAAGCTACTGGGCACATGGAAAAGTGACGACCCTGATTGGGTGTGGGAATTCGAAAAGGGCGATGAAGAAAACTCTTATGATCTTTTTATAACAGAAGAACCGGGAGAAGAACAAAAAAAGGATAAATTAATAGTTCATCTTGTTCGATTAGATGATATGCTGTTTCTTGATTTTTACCCCGAGGGCACTTTGGGGGAAAAAGGTGATATATGGCTTATGCATCTGGTACCAGCGCATACATTTATGAAGGTAGAACAAATAGATTCAATTTTCAAAGCGAGATTTATGAATCCTGATGAAATAGCAAACATGCTGGAAGATAAACCCGACTTGATTAGGCATGAAGTTATCAAAGATGACAAAATTGTTTTGACAGCATCGACCCTGGAATTACAGAATTTCATTAAAGAACATGCTGAAGATGAAGATTTTTTTTTAGAGTCAGGGGAATTTAAGCGAGTAATTGTTACAGAGGCAAACGAGCCTGATGAGGATAAGCAGAGAAATTAATAAGAGGTTTTTTTAATGAGTGCGTCACAGGATTGCAGAAGATACCTTGTAGATATCGATTCGAACTCTACACCCCAGCTATTCACTGACTGTCTGGTAATTGGTGGCGGAATAGCGGGTCTTCGAGCAGCAATCGAAGCCGCCCAAAAATGCAGCGTTATTCTCCTATGCAAAGACAGTCTTGAAAATTCCAATACCTGGAAGGCTCAGGGTGGAATAGCTTCGGTTTTGACCGGCGAAGACAACTTCGAATCGCATATCGAAGACACACTAAATGCCGGCTGTGGAATTAATGACCTCAACATCGTCGATATGGTGATCCGACAGGGGCCAGAACTGATAAAACAACTGCTCGACTGGGGCACTGAATTTGATATCGAAAACAACCATATAGCCACAACTTTCGAAGGAGGACACCGATACTCAAGGGTTGCACATGCTCATGGCGATGAAACTGGTAAAATTATCGCCCAGACACTTATAGAAAAAGTAAAGCAAAACAATAACATAAAAATCATAGAAAATTTCTACACTATCGATCTGTTGACAAACAGCGACAATAAATGCGTAGGTGTTGTCGGCCAGAACTCTCGCAGCAGGCAAATCATCTGGGCACCAAACACCATACTCGCTACCGGCGGTGCGGGAAGGCTTTACCGCGAAACCACAAACCCCGAAGTCGCTACCGGAGACGGTATAGCAATGGCATGGCGTGCCGGGGCCGTACTAACGGACCTTGAATTCATGCAGTTCCACCCGACAACTCTTTACGTTGCGGGAGCCTCAAGAGCACTCATCACTGAAGCTCTCCGCGGAGAAGGTGCTGTACTTGTCGATTGCAAGGGAAAGGCTTTTATGCCGGATTATCACCCCGATGCTGAGCTTGCTCCAAGAGACATCGTCAGCCGTGCAATTCTTTCTCAAATGCTGAAAACCAAATCCACCCATGTCTTCCTTGATGTTCGAAAATTCGAAAAGGAACATTTCGCAAAAAGATTCCCCACCATCAGCGAGCTTTGCCGAAGTTTTGATATAGATACAACAAAAGACCTCATACCTGTCAGGCCAAGTGCACACTACATGGTAGGCGGTGTCGAAACCGATACCAACGCCGCAACCTCCGTCACCAGCCTGTACGCCTGCGGAGAAATAGCCGCTACCGGCTTGCACGGTGCAAACCGGCTCGGCAGTAACTCTCTGCTCGAAGGACTGGTGTTCGGTAAAATTGCCGGAAATAACGCAGCGGAAGATATAAAAAAAATTACCTCATACACCAAAAGAACAAACATTGAATACCATATCACACCCTCTGATAGAACAAGACTCGATACCGAAGATGTTACCAACTCTCTCAGGGCTTTGATGTGGAGAAACGTCGGCATAACTCGCAGCAAAAAACCACTCACCGAGGCACAGGAAATAATCACATTCTGGCATAGATACGTCATGGACAAAGTCTTCGACTCACGGACCGGCTGGCAATGCCAGAATATGCTCACTGACGCTCTTTTGATGGCACAAGCCGCAGAAAAAAGAAGGGAAAGCCGCGGCGTTCATTTTAGAAGCGACTACCCACTGAAAAACGACCAAAAGTTTAAAAAACACATACTTATCTCGCGTTAGGATATAGAACAATAATATGCTATAATAGTAAAAATTTCGCAAAAGCTTAAAACCTTGAAAATTGAATAAATAAAATGAGCGTGTCGGGCGGTCGCGCCGTACGTTCTGTGCGGCGAGGAAAGTCCGAGCAGGAAAGGGCACGGTGACGGCTAACTGCCGCCCCGGGAAACCGGCGGGAAAGTGCAACAGAAAATATTCAGCCGATGATCCCCTTAGGGACACAGGTAATGGTGAAATGGTGCGGTAAGAGCGCACCGCGAAACTGGTAACAGTTTCGGCATGGCAAACCCCTCCGCCTGCAAGATCAAGAAGCTGGTGCTCGGCCCGGGCACTACCAGCGGGTAGATCGCTTGCCGATATTCGGCAGAGCCGGTTGGTAACAGCCGGTCAAGTTAAATGATCGCCACCCCGATTCGGGGCACAAAACTCGGCTTATAGACACGCTCATTTTGTTTATTTCTTTCATTGGTGTCAAAATCTGCATCTTCACCGTATTCTCGCTGGGGCCAAAATGAAACCTAATTTATTTACAAGTCCTTAACCAGCATCTCCTGCGAGTTAAACTTCCCAACCCGCCACTTATCTATTGCTCAATCTAATAAATTCCTTACACATTGCATCAATAGCTTCCTGCCGATGTCCCGCACCAACAGGATCCATATAGCATTTCGGAATAAAACCGCCCTTGTCCGTACCGAGGCATTTTACCATTTTCCGGCAATAAGCCCGTATATCATCAACACTGCCCCCCACCATTGTCGCCTGTATATCCACAGGGCAATAAAAAGTAACCCTCCCCGCAAACCTCTCACCCAAAGCCTCCAGACCCATATTCTCTTGCTGATCCATCTGGATCACATCAAGACCAACCTCTATCAGATCATCAAGAATCTCAACAATATTTCCGCAACTATGCAGAAAAGTCAACATGCCGGCCTCATGTGCTGCCGAAAAAACACGCTCATACCCCTTTTTCCAGAACTGTCGCCACTTATCAGGCGAAATCATCAACCTATCCTGAAGACCCCAGTCGTCAGGCCATATATAACCATCAAAACCTTCCTTAGCGTATTTTTCAATTGCCCCAAGATTCATATCAACTAATATTTCTATGAACTTTTCCAACTCATCAGGATTTATATATATATCTGCCCAGGTATTCTCTAAACCTCGAATAAAATGCAATCTCTCGTACAACGAAACACCAATGCCCAACAGGAATTTTTCGCCATACTTTTCTCGAACACCTTTAATGCTTTCCCATCGCTTCGGATCATTGATATCAGGAATGGGCAGACCGTCAAAATCCTTCCAGTCCTTCAAGGGGTAATCTTTAACCTCGCCAAACTTTGAAACCCCTATATTCTCCCAAACCGCTCCCCATTCATCGACACCTTCCTGCGGCCTACCATCAGGAGAAGGATCCATATTCAAGAGCACAATATCACTGCCGTATTCCGGCAAAAAATCCCAGCCAAGACAACCCGGGCTTTCAAATTTTATCGTACGCTTAATTATTTCTCTTCCAGTCATAAAATAACCTTTCTTTAATTAGCAGGCATTTAACACGTTAAATCTTCTGCCAAACAACCAATTACTGCAACTCCGCGATAATATCAAAATCCACTCTCAAGTCTAACTAATTTCAAATTTTTTTCGCAAATCCTCCCTCCGGCCCATCAAAATTCCAGATCATTGCCGCAACCCAGCCAATCGCCGAACGATTTTTGACGGCAGTATTCGTTGGCTGCCTTGCAAAAAGATTCTCAAGGGGATAACCTAAATCCTCTCAGAAGCTATACAAGCAGCAAGCGAAAAAACCAAGGTACACAAGCAAACCACCGAAGATTATTATCAATACCGACTCAACGATCAGTAATCTGGTATTTTTCTCCAAATAACTGCAAGCCTTCATCAGCATCTTAGGCAGTAAAAAAATAAACAATCCCTTAATCAGTGCCAGCCACCCAATAACCGTGATAATAACTCCCCACTCTGCCGTCCATATGTTATGGAAAGTTATCAGAAGAAACCCCACCACAAAAGCCATAGCACCGCCTAAATACATCACAGCCCGGTTCGCAGCAAAATCCACCAGCATCTGCCTATAGTGATTCGGATTAATAATTATCCCTAAACCTATTGCCAGATAAACAATCCCAAAAATCTGAAAAATCTGTGCATCTGTCATTTTCTTGCCTCCTAAATATTATCCCATAATTTAATGCATTCTATAAAACAACAAACCCCGCCACACAAACAGATTCTATTATACCAACCACTAAAATCAACTATATTAACTAATCCTGTAAAGACCGTGATCTTTGATATATTTTGCAACCTTGGTATCTAACAAATCCGAGACATCAAGCCCTTGTAATATTCTTTTTCTAATTTCTGTACTGCTGACATCTATCAACGCAGTTGCAATCACATTCTGCGATAACTTCTTAACCCTCCGCTGGCCCAATTTCTCAATAAGATTACTAAAATCAGGCAGCTCAAATCCACCCCTGTACATCACGCAAAGATTACATTCATCAATAAACTCAGCCGCCTTATACCAAAGAGGCAATTCACTCACCGCATCTGCCCCAACAAGCCAATATAGATCAGCCTCAGGAAAATCAGCCTTAAATCCCCTTACTGTATCTATCGTATAAGTTGGCACCTCTTTTTTAAGCTCATAATCACTCACTCTAAATTGTGGATACTTCGAAATCGCAAGGCGAATCATTTCATAACGATCCTCGTCACTTGCCGATGGCATCAACGCTTTTAAAGGTGACCTTTTCGCAGGAAGAAAAACCGTCACTTCAGAACATATCTTTCTTGAAGCTTCCGCAGCAACTGCAACATGACCTTTATGCACCGGGTCAAACGTGCCGCCAAACAATACAATTTTTTTTCGTTCCATAATGAATACTCATTAAAAATTTGCAATTATTATAAACTTTTTCCCAAAAAAATAAAATTTTTTTCTTCCACCAAATAAATTTAGTTGTTCGATTTTTCCATAACAAAATTAGCTCCATAAATCTTATGAATCCTAATATAAAAAATAAACACAAATTCAAATACAGTGACTTTAAAAAACCACTCTGCTTTTAATTGCCTCGAAAACAGCCCTACGATATAAAATTTTGCCATTTTATAAAATAGTTAAAAGCAAACAATACAGTGACTTTATTGTTGTCTGTAATTATTTTTTACCCGTCTCGCAAAATCTGAAACTTAAAATCGTTTGTAAAAATAATAAAAAGTAAATCGCACTTTTGCCCTAAACCCTTTACAGAAAACAAAATGTGAGATTTTTTTATGAAGTAAGCTTGAGTTTATGGCCGATAAAAACATCAATAGGTAAAACTTAATGAACAAAAAAATAAAGTGAAAGGAGCAATAAAAAATGGCAAAGAAAAAAGTTGCAAAAAAGAAAGTCGCGAAGAAGACAGTTGCTAAGAAAAAAGTTGTAGCAAAGAAGACAGTCGCAAAGAAAAAAGTTGCCAAGAAAAAGGTAGCGAAGAAAACAGTAGCGAAGAAGAAAGTGGTTAAAAAGAAAGTAGCGAAGAAAAAGGTAGCGAAGAAGAAAGTAGCAAAAAGGAAAAGATAAAAATTAAATCCGCTTAAAGATCAGGGAAGGTTTATCGTTGTGATAAACTTTCCCTTTTTTTATTAATAAAACAAAAAATCCTCGATCAATCCTTGAAATCAAGCCCCGATTGCTTATACTGACCAATCGTGAGAAACTTGATAATTGTAAATTTGCGGATTCCAAAATGGATTACTTTTGTTACAAAAACGGTGAGCTATTCGTAGAAGACTTGAGAGTAAGTGAAATTGTCGCAAAAACCGGCACACCTGCTTACATTTACAGCAAAGCCACATTCAAAGAACACCTCGAAAAAATGCAGAAGGCCTATAGCGGCATTGATACCACGATCTGCTATTCAATAAAAGCCTGCAGCAATATCAATATACTAAAGTTCATGGCAGAACTTGGCAGCGGCTTTGATATCGTCAGCGGCGGTGAATTATATCGTGCATGCCATGCCGGAGCCGATACTTCAAAAATCGTATATGCGGGAGTAGGAAAAACAGACAAAGAGATTATCGAAGCTATAAAAGCCGAAATCGCATATTTCAACATCGAATCCGAAGCTGAGTTGGAAAACTTAATTAAACTCACAAAAGAAACCAAACCGCCCAAAAAACCCAAAGCCGCACTCAGAGTCAATCCGGACGTCGACCCAAAGACCCATATCTACACCACAACTGGCAAAAAGGAATCAAAGTTCGGAGTCGATATCGAACGAGCAAAAAGAGTTTTTACACAATACGCAAATAATGGTGCCGTCGATCTCTGTGCAATACACATTCATCTCGGTTCAGCTGGACACACCGTAGAACCATACGTCGAAGGCATAGAAAAAACCCTCAAACTTATCGAACAGCTTAGAAATGACAATTTCAAAATCGAAGCTCTTGATATAGGAGGCGGCTACGGAGCCGACTACATCACCGGAACCGCGCCTGCCGCAGCCGATTACGCGGCTGCTATTGTGCCGCTGCTCGAAGGGAAAAATCTAAAGCTCATTCTCGAACCAGGCGCCAGCATCGCTGCAAATGCCGGAATATTATTGACAAGGGTTTCATACCTGAAAAAAGGCGGCAAGAAAAATTTCGTCATCGTTGATGCTGGAATGAATGACCTGATACGCCCGCCCCTATACGGTGCTTTCCATTTTATCTGGCCTGCAAATATCAAACAGGAATTTACACCGGCAAAAAGAGATAAGTCGCTAAAAATAAAAGGCACCCAAAAAGTTGACGTTGTCGGCCCTATTTGCGAGGGCGCCGATTTCCTCGGACAGAACATATCCCTGCCGCCTGTAAAAAGGGATGATCTTATAGCCGTGTTCACCGCCGGTTCATACGGGTTCTCCATGAGCAGCAATTACAACTCACGTCCAAGAGCAGTTGAAGTATTGGTAGATGGTAACAAATTCAGGGTAATCAGAAAACGAGAAACCTACGAAGACCTCATTACTCTCGAAGAATAGTACGCACATAAGAAAAGGTTAAGACTTCTTAAGAACATCAAGCCCGACAGCGGTTATATCATCAAACTGACTTTCGCTTTCAAGGTCGCGATTAATTCTTGCTGACAACTTATCCATCAAACTTGATACGTCGCCACAGCACATATTTGCAAAATCATCGCTAATGGTAAAACCTTTGCCATTAACAAAATCGCCTACGTACGATTCAAGCCCATCCGAATAAACAAAAAATTTGTCCTCTGCCTCAAGCTGGATATGCCCCTGCTCAAATTCCGCATCCTCAAATACCCCAAGCAATGAACCCCGCGATTCAAGCTGGCAAATCGTACCATCGCCTCGAATATGCAACGGGTAAGGATGGCCCGCCCGCGCATAACTTAGTTCAAGAGTTTTCGTATTCACAAGACAATAACAGCAAGTGATAAACTGGTTATCCGAAAGATTCTGAGCTATAATTCGGCTGTTAAGATTTTTCACTACCTCAACCGGCGAAAATATCTTGTAAGAATCTGCAAATGTTTCCCTCATGGCCATTGCCTGCTTAACAAATATTGTCAGCAATGCAGCCGCTATACCGTGACCAACAACATCCGCAATATAAAAACCGATATGATCCTCATCGATCCTCGCAACATCATAAATATCACCGGAAACATATTCAGCCGGCATAAACACAGTATCCCAGCGCAAACGATCATTATCCGGAAGAGTTGCGGGCAAAAAATCCCTCTGAACCCTACCCGCAATTTTAAGTTGAGTAGCAATGTTTTCCCCGATTCCATAGCGTTCAACAATCTTTTCGCTTGCCCTACTTTCAAATGCCAAGCCGTTTTTATCCATCTTTGCCGCCTAAAAAACTTTCTTATAGGACTATTACTAAAACCTTAGCCTTCTAAATGTTAATTTCGGCAAGATAACAACGGTACTTTGGGTAATTTAGACAAAATGACTTATAGTAAATGCTGCTAAGAAATGTGAACAGAAAGAAAAAACGCCTTTAACCGGCAAATATCGCTGAACCTATACGCAGGATAGTAGCCCCTTCTTCTATAGCGATCTCGTAATCGCCGCTCATACCCATGCTCAGCTCGGTAAAATCGGGACCCACAACTCTCTCCCCCTTGATTTCGACAAATAACTCTCCAAGCCGTCTAAAGCAAGACCTGACAACATCCTTATCACGAGTCAAAGGAGCCATTGTCATCAGTCCTACAACCTTAATATTAGGCATCGTGACTATCTGCTCGATAAGATGAATCGCCGCACCAACTGGAACTCCATACTTTTGCGGCTCGCCGGATGCGTTGACCTGCAGCAAAACCCTCGGACAAAGCTCCATACCTGCGGCCTTGCTATTTATCTCCTCAGCAAGCCTCAAAGTGTCAACGGAGTGTATCAATGAGGCAAGACTAATCGCCTGCTTAACCTTATTCCGCTGAAGATGGCCTATCATGTGCCAGTTGATTTTTTGCGGCAGCTTTGAATTATTCTCCGACTGTAAAAAATCGACCGCCTGGCTCGAAACTTTTTTTAACTGCGGAACACGATTCTCACCCAGATCAGCACACCCCAGCCGTATCACTTCTTTGATTTGTTCAAAATCGGCAGATTTGGTGACGACTAAAAGTTTTACTTCTCGGCTGTCCCTGCCCACACGCTCGCATGCTGCTCGAATGTTTTCTTTGACAACCTTAATTCTTTCTGCAATATCAGCCATTAATGTGCGGCACTCTTTCCAGTCTTAAAACCTGATTATAATACAAAACAAACGCGCCAGCCTCACCCATCCTATCGCGGAAGCTGGCGGTTGTTATTTCACACAAATTATTTTTTATTTTTCAATCCTGCAGCCTTCCTGAGCTTATTAATCATATCGGTTTTTTCCCAGGTAAAAACGTCTCCCTTACGGCCGAAGTGCCCGCCATGAGAGGTGTTTGAGAAAATTGGCCGCGTAAGTTTAAGATGATCTACCATGCCTTTAGGCGTAAGCGGGAAAATATCCTTAACTATCTCACCCAGCATCTTCTCGCTAACCTTAGCTGTCCCCTCCGTATCAACCAGAACAGAGATGGGTTCTGCAACACCGATTGCGTAAGACAATTGAACTTCACATGAATCTGCCAGATTTGCCGCAACAATATTCTTTGCGATGTACCTTGCCATATAGCTGGCTGTACGGTCAACCTTCGATGGGTCCTTGCCGCTGAACGCACCGCCGCCATGACTGCCTCTGCCACCGTAAGTATCGACGATGATTTTTCTGCCAGTCAAACCGCAATCGCCCTTAGGGCCGCCAATAACAAATCTACCCGTAGGATTTATATGGAAAACTGTATCCTTATCAACAAGCCTCTTGGGAAGCACCGGAAGAATCACCTTTTCAATGATCTGCTTTCTCAGCGTCGAATATCTAACCGAAGGATCATGCTGAGTAGAAACCACAACCGTATGCACTCGTTTGGGCTTGTTGTTTTCATATTCAACCGTAACCTGGCTCTTACCATCCGGACGAAGCCAGGGCAGTTTCTTGCTCTGTCTTACCTTTTCAAGTTTTGTCGTTATCTGGTGCGAAAGCTGTATCGGCATAGGCATAAACGCGGATGTTTCTTTGCATGCATAACCAAACATCAACCCCTGGTCGCCGGCTCCCTGTTCCTTATGAAGACCCGCCCCCTCGGTAACTCCCTGAGATATGTCAGGGCTTTGCTTATCAATGTTCACCATCACCGCGCAATTCTCAAAATCGAACCCCATCTCCGGATCCGTATATCCGATCTTGCGTATCGCTTCACGTACCACCTCAGGAATATCAACAACCGCCTGTGTCGTTATTTCACCTGCTACTATAACAACTCCAGTTGTCACCATTGTCTCGCAGGCAACCCTGCTTTCAGGGTCCTGAGCAAGCATCGCATCCAGAATCGCGTCAGATATACAATCCGCAACTTTATCAGGGTGTCCCATCGTCACCGATTCGCTTGTAAAAAGATACTTCTCATTATTGCAAAATGGATTAGCCAAACTCTTAGCTCTTGTCATGATTTTTAAAATCCTTAAAAAGTAGGTAAATGTAAATATTGATAAACTTAAATACTATCCAATTTTCGTCAAGTAAAATTTATTAAAACAAATCAAAAATCGTTCAGCCGCCAATCATAGTTCACATATTCGATTTTATAGTTTTCAACTTCAAGAAAATTTACCTCATCCTCAGATACATAATTTGTAAGAAAATTAATCACTGCTCGCTCATCAGCAGAAAAATCCTTAAACTTACGATCTATACTGTATTTTCTTGCAAAATATTTGCCGTACCAAGCCGGCTTAAACAACGATGAAAGATAAACCATCTTCCCATCCTTGTCTATTCTGAAATTTTCTTCGCGAGACAAAAAATTCTTTACCTGTTCTTCAAGCTGCTCGTCCAATTGCGAGCCTTCATAAGGTTCCATCCTCAGAAGTGGGCCTGATTGACTTCCCTGATTAAGAGCAAAAAACAATCGGGGGTCATTAAACTCCTTACCAAAAAAATCAACCTCAACGTCTTTGAGCGTAAATTCTTCATCCATTACGATAAACTTATAATCTGTCCATATACCTTTTATGTGCTTTATGCTATCCGGGGGCCAGATAAAACGCATTACACGAGATGACTCTATAGGATAATTTTTGACAATTACATTAAGCATCTGCACGTTATAAGCGTTTATCCAGAAAGCCATCTTGTCCCACTCTCCCCAGCTCTCGTATTCCTCCCGGCCCATATTTGCAAATTCATCCAATACCCCATTGAGTTCCAACCGCCGCCTCCTCAACGCCGAATAATCGACTTCGCCCTTTTCATTGACATAACTCCTCAACAAGCCAGCACATTTCTGATGAAAATCAACCCCAATTTCATTTGGCTCATCAACTAATAAATCCTTTTCTCCAGATGCTTCATTCGGTTCGTTCACACTCGCAATATCAACTGGTTCCACGATATTTTCAGGGCTTTTTTCAATTATCTCCACCGCTGACTCTATCAACCCCGCTTCCAAGATATTCGCATCAGGGGCGGTATTAAAGTCAGGCTCTGCTTCCAACAAATCCTCAGAAACCTGCGATACTGACTCAGAAACATTAATATCAACAACCTCAGGACTGACAAACTCTATCTGTTCAACAGAATTTGGTTCAGCCTCAACCATCTGATCTTCTACAGTTTTTCCTGTAGAAATACCATCAAAGGATTCCACCTTATCGTTTTGCTGATTGCACCCATATATAAAAAGGATCAAAACAAACAAAAACACTGCCTTGGTCTTCTCAAAAGCCATTAAATTAACCTCAAAAAAATCCCTTATAGTTTAAACGGGCATATTAACCTTTTTTTTATTACTTATCAAAAAAAAACTTCCTCCCAAATATTATTGCTCTCTTTAACGCCATTAAGCCCCCACGGTTCAGCCTGCACTAATAAAGAACCCTCAAAAACTTTTTTAGCCCCTGAATTCTTGACTTTTCTGTGCAACGGTTGTATTATTTAGATTTTAATTAAGGTTCCAGATACGTTAAGGATAACGAAAGTCTAATGAAAGAATTCAAGCAAATGCAGGAAAATTTCGAGGACAAGAAAATCCTCGAAGAACTCAAGCACTCGTACCTCAATTACGCGATGAGCGTTATAGTTTCGCGTGCCCTCCCCGATGTCAGAGACGGACTAAAACCTTCGCAGCGAAGAATACTCGTTGCAATGAACGATCTGAATCTCGGACCCAGAAGCAAGCACAGAAAATGCGCTAAAATAGTCGGTGACACCGGCGGAAACTATCACCCCCACGGCGATCAGGCCACCTATGGAACGCTTGTCCGCTTAGGCCAGCACTGGAACCTGAGATACACTCTTATTGATCCACAGGGAAATTTCGGCAGCATAGACTCAGACCCACCAGCAGCCATGCGTTATACTGAGGCAAGAATGGCTTCGCCTGCCACCGACATACTCGAAGACCTGAAATCCGACACCGTAGATTTCGTACCAAACTATGACGAGACACGAACGGAACCCGTAGTACTCCCTGCGAAATTCCCAAACCTGCTGGTCAATGGCTGCTCCGGTATTGCCGTTGGTATGGCAACTAACATGGCACCGCATAACATTGGCGAAGTTTGCGATGCACTGCTCACCGTGGTCAACAACCCCGAATGCGGATTTAAGGACATCTTAAAAGTCCTACCCGGACCCGATTTCCCAACCGGAGGTATAATCTGCGGCAAAAAAGGTATTGTCGATGCCTACACGACTGGCAAAGGACACCTCACCGTCAGAGCCACTTCAAAGATCGAAACCAGCAAGAAAGGTAGAGTAAGAATTGTCTTCACGGAAATACCCTACATGGTCGTTAAGACAACCATCGTCGCAAAGATCGCCGATTGCGTAAACAACGGCAACATCGCCGAAATATCGGATGTCCGCGACGAATCAGACCGGCACGGAATGCGTATCGTTGTCGATCTGAAAAGAGACGCCGATGACCAGATAGTTCTCAACAAGCTGTACCGATTCACATATTTGCAAACAACCTTTGCGATCAACAACATCGCCCTGGTAAACAACAGACCCGAAACATTGAACATCAAGCAGCTCCTCGAACAATACGTATCCCACCGCAAGAACGTTATTACAAGAAGAACCCGGTTCCTGCTCAAAAAGTGCCAGAACCGCGCCCACATCCTCGAGGGACTTATTCTCGCCGTAAGTGATATTGACGAGATAATAGAAATCATCAAAAAATCGCCCGATGCTCCCACGGCTAAAATAAATTTGATGAAAAAGGCATTAAAGCTCGCTGAAACAGCCGCACTGAAAAAACTTCTCCCCAAAAAGTTCCTCTCCCAAAGAACCAAAAACGAACAGTACCTCACAGGCCCGCAAACTGATGCTATTCTTACAATGCAGCTGCAAAGGCTAACCGGCCTTGAAATCGAAAAACTCGCAAAGGAATACGCCGAACTGCTCGAAAAAATCGAAGGATACGAGGCTATACTTGCAAACGAAAACATTCTTCTCGATATTATCCGCGAGGATATTTACGAAATAAAAGAAAAATACTCTGACAAAAGAAGAACAAAATTCATCGCTGCAATAGAAAATTTTGACATCGAAGACCTCATTGCCGACGAAGAAGTTATAGTAACACTCAGCCATTCCGGATACATCAAAAGGTTGCCGATAGACACCTATCGGAAGCAGGCAAGAGGCGGGAAGGGAATCATCGGCTCTGATACCAAAGAAGGTGATTTCATAGAACACCTCTTCACTGCTTCTACGCACGACTATCTCCTGGTCTTTACAAACAAGGGCAAATGTTACTGGCTAAAGGTCTATAACGTCCCAAGCATGTCACGACAGAGCAAAGGAAGAAATATCGTAAACCTCCTGAAACTCGGCGGACAGGAAATCGCCTCGATAATTAACGTAAAAGACCTTTGTAAAAAAGAAGAGGGCGACAAAAGACAGCTATTAATGGCCACCACAAAAGGAATCGTCAAAAAAACCGAACTCGCCGCATACAACAACCCAAGAACTAACGGCGTCAATGCCATAAAACTTGACGATGACGATGCCCTCATCGGAGTCTCTCTCACTACCGGCGAAAACGACGTTATACTTGGAACAAAAAACGGCATGGCAATAAGATTTTCCGAAAAACAGGCACGTTCGATGGGGAGAGTTTCTCGTGGCGTGATAGGAATAAAACTGCGTAAAGACGATGAAGTCGTCGAAATGGTTATTGCCGACGAAAAGGCCGCCCTTCTTACCGTTTGCGAAAAAGGACATGGCAAACGTACCGGCATGGATAACTACCGCACCCAGAGCCGCGGAGGCGTAGGGCTTATTAATATCAAAACCTCCGAAAGAAACGGAAAGGTCGTCTCACTAAAAGCCGTACATTACAAAGACGAACTAATGATGATCACAGCCAACGGAATTATCATCAGAACCGGCCTTGACGAAATACGTTCTATCGGCAGAAATACACAAGGCGTTAGAATGATAAAACTTAAAGAAGGCGACAAACTTGTTGCAACTGCCGTTATTAAACCCGAAGATATCGACGAATAATAAGCCAAAATCTAAATAAACATAATTTGTGCCTGAATAAATATGGCAACTGAAAAAAAAACTCTGAAATTTTCACCGATATATATTATCCAGATCGACGATCAGGAACCTGCTCTGCTCGAAGAGCAATTAGACTTCCTTCTAAACCAGCTCTTAGAAGGCACTGACCCGGATATGGCTCTTTTGAGAGTCGATCCGGATAAAGCCGAGCCTAATGAAATCTTCGATGAGCTGCGAACACTTCCCTTTCTGACTCCAAAACGAATCGTCCTCATCAGATCAGCAAATAAGTTCATCTCAAAAAACCGCGATTCCCTCGGAAAATATTGCGACAACCCCTCACCAACGGGCATCCTGATCTTGACAGTAACCAAATTGGACGCAAGACTAAAAATCACAAAAAAACTCACTGCCACCGGAAAACTCATCGACATCACCAAACCAACATATAACCAGATACCGCCAAGGCTGATCGAATACGCAAAACAAAAGCACAAAAAAGACCTCACCTATCAAGCCGCTAATATGCTCCTCGATATCTCCGGTGACAATATCTCGAACCTCTTCAGCGAAATTGACAAACTCGCCATATACACCGACAAAGAAAATTCCATCACCGAAAAACATATCGAAGACCTCGTCGGACACAACCGGCTCTTCGGATGTTTCAATGTTATCGATGCAATAATAGAAAAAAACACCGCCAAAGCCGTCAACAGACTAAGAAAAATGTTAAACGAAGACAAATCCGCCCAATTCACTTTTGTCGGAGCATTTGCGTATCATTTCAGAAAAATGTTCAATGCAAAAACCCTTCTCAACAATCGAACAAGCGAATTCCAAATATCTAAACAGCTCGGAATCTGGGGGAACAAACAGGCATTCTTTGCCCAGATAAAAAAACTAACACTCCAGCAGATAGCAACCAATCTCACATTATTAGCCCAGACAGACTTTGAAATAAAAACCGGAAGAACAAGACCGCAAATCGCAGCCGAAAAACTCATCTACAAACTCACCGAAAAGTAAATCAAACAACTTCTACGCTCATAACAATCTTAGCAGCCCGGCTTAAACGAGGTGTATATTGTAAATATTCCCACCCAATTAACTCAGGCAGCCTATACGCCCTTGACATGATCCAGGTATATAATTATGATGGCTATTTTGCTTTTCAGCGATTTGTTTAAAGGGTACGTAAATGTCGAAAAATAAGGGTTACCGTGATACGCTTAATCTTCCGAGCACCGCTTTCTCGATGAAGGCCAACCTCGTCCAAAAAGAGCCCCAAATGCGAAAAAAATGGGCCAAAGACGATATATACACCCAAATCCGCAACGCGACTGAAGGTAAACCCCAATACATACTCCATGACGGCCCGCCCTATGCCAACGGCGACATTCACATGGGCCACGTCATAAATAAAGTGCTCAAGGACATCGTCGTAAAATACAAGACCATGACCGGCTACGATGCCCCGTACGTTCCCGGCTGGGATTGTCACGGTCTGCCGATCGAGGTAAAAGTAGTTGCCGAACTGGGCGAAAAAGCTAAAACAATGGAAAAGACCCAGTTGCGAGAACTCTGTAAAAAATATGCCAGCAAATACGTAAAACTCCAGACAAAGCAATTCCAGTCGCTGGGTATTTTCGGTGATTTTAAAAATCCTTACCTGACCTTGAAACCGCAATATGAAAAGGGAATTCTCGAAATATTTGCCGAGCTTGTCGGTAACGGCCTTGTCTATAAACAGCTCAAACCTATTCACTGGTCTATCGGCTGTGAAACCGCCCTTGCGGATGCCGAACTTGAGTACAAGGATATTGATTCGCCAAGTGTTTATGTCAACTTCCGTGCAACAGATGAGGCTGCTGAAAAGATCGTCGCTTTGGGGCTTGCCGAAGACGCATCCCAACAGCAAATATCCTTTATGATCTGGACAACGACCCCATGGACATTGGCGGCCAACCTGGCTATAGCCGTTCA
>JADHXY010000031.1 GCA_016782755.1 Phycisphaerae bacterium
ATTTCGGGGTCAAGATGGAAAGATGATGGTGCCAGTTGTGTTTTAGCCCTGCGTTCATTGAAGATGACTAAAGGCCGATGGCAACAGTTCTGGGCTTACACCATGAGGCATGGATGCACATTGAACTAAGCGAGCACCCGAGGGAATTGTTACAACTATCGGCTCAGCAATAAGTTACAAAAGTGTCCTTGAGAATCCTGACAAAATCTCCAAGTCTGTTCTTGCTAAAGGTCTGGATGCGGGGACTGCATTTGAGATTCTTTCAATCGATATAGCCGACGTTGACGTAGGAGAAAATGTTGGCGCGCAACTGCAGGCTGCTCAAGCCGAAGCCGATATGCGCAGAGCAAAAGCCGAAGCCGAAAAACGCCGTGCAATGGCTGTCGCAAGGGAACAGGAAATGAAGGCCACAGTAGTGGAAAATGAGGCTAAGGTGCCGCTGGCTATGGCAGAAGCATTCCAGAAGGGTAATCTTGGCATAATGGATTATTACCGCATGAAAAACATCGTAGCCGATACAACCATGCGAGATTCTATCGCTAAGCCCGAGGATAAAAAATAACAGAATGAGAGTCGGACAATGCAGGAACTTTTGAATAACATAATGCTGGCTGCGCGAAAAAATGATGAAAGCGGCTGGACGCAGCTGCTTGTCTTTGCTGTTATGGCTGTAGTTTGGATATTGGGCGGAATAATCAAGGCCAGGCAAAATAAGATAACTGACAAAGACTTTGCCGAGGAACAGGAAGATGAAAAACACAAAATTATCACTTTGAATGCTAAAGAACTCATTGAGTCTAAAAAGATTCGTCATGCTCCCACACAAATCGCACAAAAGCCGGAGAACGTTATTGAAGATTTAGCAGTTCAAGGGTTTGAGAAAGTTAAGAAAAAACATATAAGAATGCCTGAATTTGCTAAGGCTGAATCTAAAAGTCTTAAACATCCTGAACATGCTGAGGCAGAAAAAGAGAGTCTATTGAGAATTAATGAGCCTGATGAACTGAAAAAAGCCATCATTTACGCTGAAATAATCGGAAAACCCTTAGCCCTCAGGCAATAGTGCATTACCGTAAAAGTGATTATTTTCCAAACACAACTCCCCTATTAACGTCTGATAATACATGTTATGTTTCATTCGGGTATTCGAGCGGCTTTGGGCATGGGATTTCGATAAAATGGCTTAATTGAAAGAAAAACAGCTTTTGACGCTATCATTGATATTGTCGTACAATATTTCTGCCCTGTTGAGCACTCCGATTTCCTGAAGTATTTGTGATACCTGCTTTAAATCTGTGATACCTGATGAACCTAATTCATAAAATTTAGAGAAATTTATCATAGTGGACGCAAACTTTAACTTATCACAATAAAGTATTGCCGTTTCGTAGTATGTTTCTAATATTTTTTCATTGGGTAATTCCGGCGGCTTTAATAATTCGAGCGTACCTTTTTTGTCGCCTTGTTCAAACATAGTGAATGAAAGCAACTTTGCCACGATATTATCAGCAGGATTCGCCTTATATATGTCAGTTAAAATTTCGCCAGCCATAGCATAATTATTCCCCGCCATAAGAAGCATCGCCAAATAAATCGCCACCTCTTTGCTTTGCTCACTATATGGCACGCTAATATATGCATTAACTATCTGCTCAAGTGTAGTTTCGATGTTATACGACTTATCTCCAGAAATTTCCCTGTCATTTTCAATAAATAGCAATCTTGTCGCTTCTGCTACTAAAATCTGGCTGTTTTTCATTATAATTGATGATGACATTAAGTTGCTAATTGCTTTGTTTCGTTTTTTTTGCAGCTTCTTTATCAATACCAGGCCAATATATGTATCAACAATTTTGTCGTTTATTTCCATGGCTGCTAAATATTGCATTGCGGATTTTTTTCTGTCACCGATTTTTCGGTAAAGGCTCCCAAGCTTGATCCGTGGCTCAATATAATGAGAGTTAAACCATATAGCCTTTTTGTATTCGGCAATACTTTCTTCCGTAGAACCCATTAGTGCCAGTATATCCGCACGAGTTGTTACTGAGGTTGCATTCTCACCCTGATTGGCTATTGTATTTTCGACAACTTCCAAAGCCTGGTAAAACTCTCCTTCAGCCATGAATTTCTGAATCTGATCATCGTCTCCTAACTGGCTGTCGGGGTACATCAAGATTGCCCTATTGAAATTTTCTTCGGCTTTTTTAAGCTCGCCCCTGGTTATATTCAGATAACCCAGTGTCATTAAAATATCTAAATTTTCAGGGCAGTTATTTTGCAAAACATCATATTGTTCAATAGTTTTTTCGATCTGTCCGTTTTTGAAATAATACGATGCAAGTCTGTAGCTGGGCAGTTTCAGATAAGCTTTGAACTTCAGGCAATCTTGATAATATTTTACAGCTTCTCGATCTTCCCCTGTCACTTCCAAACAATATCCCATCAGAAAAAGTGCCAATGTGTTATTGATCTGCTTATTCAATGCGGCCTTCAGATGAATAATTGCCCTATCCAATTGCCTCTGATCAATATGTATAGCCGCAGCAACAATATTGCCCTTTACACAATCAGGATTCGACCTGAGATAAGACGCAAGTTCATTATAAGCCGATTCAACTTTTGATTGCTCGATGAGTTCAATTACTTCGAACAACTCATTATCTTTGTCCTCATTCCCACAATAACTGAACCAATCTATAACAAGCCGACAAGGATCTAAATCCAGACCCCTGCCTATTATCTCTAACAATCTGTACATCACCTGTCTCCGATTAAGCTTTTATGCAAGTTAGCTTTCACTATTGACTGGTATCGGTAAAAATAAGGCGAGTATTAATCAAAATACTTTTTAAACAGATCGATTATCGGAACAACACGAGCGGAAAAACGCAATTAATGATGTGAAAAGACGTACTAACCCCCTGCTCAGTCTGAATTGACAGTGATTTAACTGTTTTGGGTTTGCTTCTCAATCTCATTAAGATATGCCAGGGTCCTCTGCAGCTTATCCGAGAGGTTCTTTAGTTTCAGCATCGCCCGAACTCTTATTAGCAATTCGAGTTTATTTATGGGTTTACTGATAAAATCATCTGTGCCCGACTCTATAGCACGTTCGATATCGCCGAATTCCGTCAAAGCCGTAACCATCAAAACTGGTATGTCAGCCGTGGACGGCTCATTTTTGATGCGCCTGCATACCTCGAATCCGCTCATTTTGGGCATCATAATATCAAGCATAAGAAGGTCGATATCGTTATTATTAATCTTCTCAAGGGCTTCCACTCCATCCTCTGCGGTTATCGTTTCACAATCAATATCTTCAAGATAAACCAGTAAAAGCTCAAGATTTTGCAGGTTATCATCTACAACGAGTATTTTAGGTTTTTTTGTTTCGGACATTATCAATTCCTGTACCTAATCCATTAGTAAATCAATTTTAAGAAATGATAGGCTTTTTAGCCGTTAATATCAATTTATTTTTTTCTCAGCTTTTCCAGATACTCCCTTACCTCAGGAGTAATATACACCTCTTCGATATCAATCTCATCATTCACTGCCATACCGCATTGATGAATATTCTCTGTACAACCTGCATTGTTATCAAGAAAAAACAGCTTTTCCCCACCAACAACACAAAGTCCACCGCCCCTGCCGCCCATATCTTCTCTGCAAATCCTCACGCCCTTTTCTTCAAGCAAAGACAATAACTCTTGTAATATTTGTTCCTGATTCATAAAAAATCGTTTCACAGTCCCAAAAAATGGCCCTTTTTTAAGAAAATCGCTCGAAAAGTCGATATACATCTTTATAACATTATAATTTTAGATATTATTTTAATAAAGCTTTTATTTTAGTATCTTGTAGTTTGGGAGCCTTAAATTGGCAAAAATCATTGAAAAACGCAGGTCTCTTCATAACAACATAAAAAAACAGCAGGAAAAAAACAACAAACTCCAGCTTCAACTGAGCCAGCTCCATGCTCTGGCAAATATTGGTGCCAACTGGGCTATGGTTGCCCATGAGATAAATAATCTCCTCACACCTCTTAAAAATTATTCTCAGCTCGCTCTCATGCACCCTGAAGATGATAAACTCTGCAAAAAAGCACTTGAAAAAAGCGTTCTCAATTCCGATCGTATCTCTAATATCTCAAAAAGCATCCTGGCTGTCATCAACGGCGAAGCCAATGAAAAAAGATGCGTCAACCTGAGGCAAACGATAGATGAGATATTTTCCTGCCTTTGCAGGGATTTCTCAAAAGATTCCATAACGGTAAATATTGATATACCCGAAAATCTGAGTCTTTTCGTAGTCCCCATAGAAATTCAGCAGGTATTTATGAACTTGATCCTTAACGCTCGCGATGCAATGCTCTCCTCTGGAGGAACACTTGACATAAAAGCTATAGACTCCGGCGACACTATTCAAGTTGATATCTCAGATACCGGCTGTGGTATTGACGCCGAAAACATTGACAAAATATTTGACCTTCTATTCACAACAAAAAACAACGATGGTCAAAGCTCGCAAACTTCAGGCTCAGGCCTCGGATTGTCTTTCTGCAAAAAGGCCGTAGAAAATAATGATGGCGATATCAGCGTAAATTCCATACAGGGACAGGGCACTACTTTTGCGATACAATTTCCCAAACCCAAACAGGTCGATACATGATCATTTTTTCACAAAACATCTTTGAACTTATCTTGATGTTGATTTTACTTTTCTTCTCAGCCTTTTTTTCCGGCTCAGAAACCGCCCTTTTCAACCTATCCAGAAGACAACTCAATCTCTTAAAAAGTTCACCGAAAAGATTCGAAAAACTCACGGCCTCGCTTATGAAAACCCCTGACAAAGTCTTAGGATGTGTCCTTTTTGGTAATATGATTGTTAATATCCTCTTCTTTGCCATATCCAGCGTTTTTGCAGCCGAGATTAAAACTGATTTTGGCATCACTGCCGCCGCTTTCACAGCTTTTGTATCTTTTACATTAGTCCTTTTGGTCGGTGAGATATTTCCAAAATCAGTAGCTTATAATAATTCATATAAAATAAGCGTACTTACCGCCCTACCGGTTTACATTTTAATGAAAGCTGCAAATCCGGTCATAATCATTCTTAAGTTCATTTTCGTCGAACCCTCCCTCAGGCTAATACTTACAAATCGAAAATATCCACACTCAATTACAGCCGATGAATTCAAAACTCTTATCGAAAAAACCAGAAGAACCGGCCTTATCAGCGAAGACGAAAACAAACTCATATCAGGAATCGTCGAGTTCGGCTTTCTAAAAGTTCGCGACTGCCTCAGGCCGCGTGTCGATATGATCTCCTGTGACGTTCGAGACACAAACGAAAATATCAGAAAAGTAATGCACGATAATCATCTAACAAAAATCCCGGTATATGTTGACAATATCGATAACATCATCGGCCTGATTTACCTCAGGCATCTCATTCTAAACCCGCAAACAAAACCTGACGGGCTTGTACAAAAAGTTAACTTTGTCCCCGAACAAAAAACCATCGAATCACTACTGGATTTTTTTCACCGAAACAAAACAGACATCGCCATGGCAGTTGATGAATACGGCGGAATTTCCGGCTCGATTTACCTTGAAGATATTGCCCAGCAGATACTCGGACCGATTGAAAAACCCCTTACCGGCGACCCTGTCAAACAAATAGGACCTTTTGAATATCGCATCGCAGGTGGTCTTTCAATTCACGACTGGGCCGAAGCTTTCGGCATAGAACCTTCGGATATCCACGTTACCACAATTAGCGGATTAGTCACCGCCATTCTGGGCAAAATCCCAGCACAAGGCGACAGGGCAGAATTCAGAAACATCGAATTCACCGTAGAAAAGGTCGAAAAAAGACGGATCCTAACAATTATCTTAAAGCTCAAAGCAATACCTGAAACTAAAAATGATTAACTTATTAATATTAATTTTGATCGCTCTGATTTCGGTTTTCTTTGCCGCCCTGTTTTCCGGCGCCGAAACCGGAATATACCGCATAAGCTGGCTAAGGCTCAGACTTGGCGTACAGAAAAAAATACTTGCATACAAAATACTCTCAAAAACAGTCACCGACAAGACAGCCTTTCTTATGACAATGCTGATCGGAACAAATCTTTGCAATTACATAGCAACATTTCTCGTAACGATTTTTTTTATGAAAACCCTCCACGTCAGTCAGTCGCCGGAATTATTTGTAACAATAACAATGGCCCCATTTTTATTCATTTTTTCTGAGCTTATACCCAAAAATATTTTCTTCCACCGTTCCGATTCACTAATGCTCTTTTTTGCACCGATGCTTTTAATATTCAAAAAGCTTTTCACATTTACCGGCCTTATTCCGATGCTCAATTTCCTATCATCCATTTTTACACATTTAACTTCTTCAGCAGCCCTCAAAACAACAAGCACCTCAGTAAAACCCTCACACATTAAAGCAATAATCCAGGAAACCCACGATGAAGGACTCATAACCCCCACACAATCCCGAATGATCCATAGTATCGAAGAAATTTTCGCAACCAACCTACGCAGCGTTCTGACCCCTTTTGGCCGTGTAGATTCTGTCAATATCAATACAAGCCGTTCAGAGTTACTCGCTATCCTGAAAAAAACCAGCCATTCGCGGCTGCTCGTCTGGAAAAGCTACCCGGAAAACATCATCGGCTTCATAAATGTTTACGAAGCCCTCAGCACCAAAAATGATTTCACTCGTCTCGATGATTTCGTTGAACCCATCATGACACTTCATATTTCCACAAATGTCATCGAAGCAATAAGGTTCATGCAAAAAAATCAGATCAAGATCGTATTGGTTTCCGGAAAAAGCAAATTTCATCGCCAGAAGCCCACAGGATTAATAACAATGAAAGACCTCGCCGAAGAAATTATCGGAGAGGTAGCCGAATGGTAGCCGCTATTATTATCTAAGCGACAAAACATCTGCCATAGAATAACTGCCGGCCTTCTTGCCAGCCAACCATTTTGCCGCACGCAAAGCACCACTCACAAAATTATCTCGATTGTTTGCGTTATGATTCAACGTTACAGTTTCGCCCAATGTCCCGAAAATTACCGAATGAATCCCTGTTATATCACCAGCCCTGACCGCATGCATACCGATAGTCCCCTTCTCCCTCAGAGCATCTTTCCCCGATCTGCCGTGAACAAGCGACTGAGGAAATTTTCTCCCGCTCTGTTCGCATATCCTCTCGGCCAGCGTCATAGCCGACCCGCTCGGCGAATCCTTCTTAAAGCGGTGATGCTGCTCAATTATTTCGACATCGTAATCGTCGCCGAGCATATCAGCCGCCCTGCCCACCAACTCGAACAAAACATTCATCCCGACACTCATATTTGTACCATAAATAACAGCTATCTTTTCGCCGGCCTTTTTAATCTTATCCAATTGCCCGCCGCCGAGTCCCGTCGTACCCATAACAAGGCTGCACCCATTTTCAACACAATAATCTATCGTCGCCTCAGCCGCCTGCGGAAGTGAAAAATCTATAACAACATCAACATCAGCAGAATCAGAAAAACCATCGCTTATAATCACCGAATTTTCACCTATCCCAGCCGTAATACCCGCATCGGCTCCTATGTGCGGATTACCCCTGCTTTCCACGGCCCCTGCAAGCTCAAAATCGCCGCTTTCGGCTCCCATAGCCACAATACGCCGCCCCATCCTGCCGGCAGCTCCGCAGACAATAATTCGATTTTTCATCTTGACTCCTTTGCAATCGTTGCATTAAAATTGATTAATAAATATAACTTCGACGCTGCCCTATTACAAGGTAAATAATTTAATGCTGTTTTGTATGGCAAAATTTTTCAGCACGAATAGAATGAACAATTGCGTTATCAATAAATATAACTCTTAGAGATGTTTATTTGTGGAGGCATAAAAAATGAAAAAGTGTATTTTGATAATTTTAGCCATTCTGCTGTTGGGTGTATCAACCGCTTTTATCAACGGCTGTGATAGTCAGGCAAAAACTGGTGCTCTCATTGGTACTGGCGTAGGAGCACTTGCCGGACAGGCTATCGGCGGAGATACAGGTTCCACACTGATCGGAGCCGGAGTAGGTGCAGGTGCCGGCTACATAATCGGCAATGAAACTGAAAAATAAGCCTGCGTTTTCTCAGCCGTGCCTGCTCACATACGCGAGGGGAGGCTAACGCAGATTTTTTTCACGATTTCGCGGGCTTTTTCCGCTTCCTGCGGACTAAGTGCCCTGCCAGCGACTCCACCCAAAACGCCGCCTGCGATACCGCCTATAACGCTGTCATCGTCTCCCGTCACAGCCACTCCTGCCGCAGCCCCGACTGCCGCTCCCGCGATCGTTGACAGCATTTTACCGGTTGTTCCGCTCCCGCTCCCCATCCAGAGAATGCTCGCATCCTGTACATCGATCATTTTGGCTGTTAATGATATCTCCTCATTAAATTTGGGGATATTGACGACAATAACTGCCGGAACATTAAGCACCCTGCCGGCCTGGGCAACTTCCTGGTCGCTGGTTATTCCCGATGCCTGGAACTTCTGCTCCTTGAGCAGGCTTTGCACCTGCGATCTTTCTACGGGAGAATACCCTTTCTTGAGTAGCTCCATAACAAAATAATCTGCGATCTGATTTTTTGCCGACTCATTAGAAACAACCCCCAACACATCAATAACAGCAACCTTATCAACCTGCTTGAAGTCGTAACCTGCTTTTGAATAGCTCTCGGCTGAGGAACAGCCGTAAAAAAACACCATCGATAAAAAAAGAAAAGACGTAATAGCAGTTTTCATAATAAATCTCCCAAAATTTAGATTTCCATTACAGAGAGTGCAATTTAACCATTACCGTTGTTTTTGTCAAGTTTTACCCGCAAAACTACTAACTAAATGATAAATTATCCCTTTAAGACTGTAAAAAGGGGTTTGTCAACATGGCTGCGTGTATTAATTGACTTATTTCCAAACTTTTTTATTGAACAATACGCTAATTGTGGTAGAATCCCTGCTTTTCAAAATATAATCGGAGATTTACAGATAATGAAAGTGAAAATACACCCAAAATATCAGAAAGTAACAGTTCGCTGTGGTTGTGGAAACAGTTTCGAGACAAGTAGCACTGCCTCAGAGATTCGTGCTGAAATATGCTCTGCATGCCATCCTTTTTATACTGGCAAACAGAAATTCGTTGATGCTGCCGGACGTATCGAAAGATTCCAGAAAAAGTATGGTTCAGACTATTTTGCTAAGAACAAAAAAGACCAGAAAAAGTAGTTCTACGTGGCTAATTAAAACACGCTCTGATTTTGATCTGTCTCGAAATCAGAGCTTTTTTATTGACCATGATATAGAAAGCTCATGCCGGTAATGATTGATATTAATGATAGCGTAATAAAAAAACTCGAAGAACTTGATCAGCGATACGCCCAGCTGCAAGTACAGGTATCCGATCCATCTATTGCCTGCGACCATTTAAAAATCACTTCACTCAGCAAAGAACTGGGCAAGATCAAAACCATAGTAGAAAAGTACCGTATATTCAAAAATAATTCCGCCCAGATCGAGGATGCCGAAATTATCATCTCTGACGAATCCGCTGACGATGATTTCAAAAAACTCGCCGAAGAAGAAATAAAAGACCTCACCAGCCAGCAGCAAAACCTTATCAAGGATATTCAGGACACACTCGTCATGGCTGACGATACAGATATCAACGGCATAATAATGGAAATTCGGGCCGGTACCGGCGGTGATGAAGCCGCTCTTTTTGTTCGTGACCTGCTGAATATGTACGTCAAATACGCTGAAGGTAAACGCTGGAAAGTCGAACAGCTCGATTTAAGCTCTACCGAAAGAGGCGGATTCAAAGAAGTCATCATAGCAATTAAAGGCAGCGGTGTCTGGGCTGATCTCGGCTACGAAGGCGGCGGGCACAGAGTCCAGAGAGTCCCCGAAACAGAGTCGCAAGGCCGCGTTCATACTTCTGCTGCAACCGTGGCTGTCTTGCCCGAACCGGAGGAAGTCGATATTGAGATAAAACCGGCAGATGTCTTAGAACACGTAAGCAGAGCCGGAGGACCCGGCGGGCAAGCCGTTAACAAACTAAACAGCGCCATAAAACTCGAGCACGTCCCCACCGGCATCACCGTCAGTATGAGAGACGAAAAAAGCCAGCACAAAAACCGATCAAAAGCATGGCGAATACTTCGAAGCCGCATATACGAGCACTTCGAGAGCGAAAAAAGAGCCGAAAGGGACTCGCAAAGAAAAACTATGATCGGAAGCGGAGACAGAAGCCAGAAAATAAGAACATACAATTACCCACAAAACAGGGTTACCGATCACAGGATAAATTTGTCTCTTTACAGCCTCGATAAGATTATGACCGGAAATTTCGGCGAGATTATTGACGCTCTCAAAGAACACGACAAAGAGCAAAGATTAAAAAACCTTTGACCTTCTGACAAAATTGTCGATAATCACATCTGGTCTTTCAGCAATTTACAGGAGAACTCCCAAATGATCGTAGTAGTTACCGGAATGGTTGGTGTCAACAAAAAAAGCTATCTGAATGATGTCTGCGATCTGGCACGCAAAAACGGCAAAGAAATCGAATTGTGCAACATCGGCGATATGATGTACAAAGAAGCCGCTGACATACCCGCCGGTAAAATACTCGACATATCAATGAGGCAGCTGCATTCCTTAAGAAGAAGCATTTTCAAAGACGTAATTGCTAAATCAAAAAAAACCGAAAACCTCATTGTCAACACTCATGCCACCTTCCGCTGGAAACATGGCCTCTTCCCTGCCGTCGATTTCGATCAGATGCGGCTGCTGAATGCCGACATATACATCAATCTCATTGACGGCGTACCGGCCTTGCATTACAGGCTCGAAAACGAGCACCACACACAGCACGACCTCAAAGACCTCATAGTATGGAGAGAAGAAGAAATCCTCGGCACCGAGATGATCTGCAAAGGAATTAATGACAAAATACCTTTCTACTGCCTTGCCAGAGGTAATCAAGAAAGCACCGTCAAAACCCTTTATAAACTCATCTTCGCAGAAAACACAAAAAAAGCCTACCTAAGCTTCCCCATGACCCACGTTGAAGACATCCCAGCCGTAAAAAACGATATTTTAAAATTTCGTGACCAAATGCACGATTTATTCATTTGCTTCGACCCTGCCGATCTTGAAGAAGCCTACCTCCCAATCGCCGCCAAAAAAGCAAAAGCCGACGGCCACAATTGCCTTAACATAAAGATATCCGACCATAATGTTTCACTTGACATAAATCAGGTCCTGCAGATTGAGCGGGATATTAACAGCCAGATATACGCAAGAGATTTCCTGCTCATCGACCAGTCGGATATGATCATCAGTTTCATACCCGCCCTGCCAGATGGCCGTGCCGCAATATCAAGCGGAGTCGAACGTGAACTCCAGCACGCTCACGAAGCAGCAAAACAGGTATATGTAATATGGACAGCCGAACAAAACCCATCCGTTTTCGTCACCCAGACCGCAAACAAAGTCTTCCGCTCTGTCGAACAGGCTATGACCTATTTCTCTAAGAAAGGATACTCTACTAAATGACCGAAATACAAAATCTATCATCCTACATCGACCATACTCTCCTTACCCCAACCGCAACAAGCACCGACATAGAGCGTCTATGCACCGAAGCCATACGTTACGAATTCTGTTCCGTTTGCATCCACCCAAGATGGATATCCCTTGCCGCCGAGCTTCTGATAGACTCAAAAGTAAAAGTCGCAAGCGTTGTCGGATTCCCTTTCGGAACCGAATTAACAAAAATCAAAGCCGCACAGGCAAAAGAGGCCATCTTCGCCGGTGCTGATGAGATAGACATGGTCGCTGACCTTGCCGCAATCATCGAAGCCAACGACGATTATTACCTCAAAGACCTCATGGCTGTAAAAAAAATATGCCATTCAATGAAGCCAACCGTCACCCTGAAAGTCATAATAGAATCCGCCGCCCTGACCGACCAGCAAAAAATATTCGCCTGCCGCTTAGCCGATAACGTCGGAGTAGATTTCATAAAAACCAGCACCGGCCTGCACCCCGCCGGAGGAGCAACCATCGACGACATAAAACTAATGAAGATCAACGCCCCAAAATGCAAAATCAAAGCCGCCGGCGGAATAAAAACCTACCAGCAGGCAATCGACATGATACAAGCCGGAGCACAAAGAATCGGTACATCTTCCGGAGTACAGATCATCGAACAATTCAAACAGGACCAAAATAAATGATTCCCCCGCAAACCGAAACACACCCGAAAACAATAAAATGCACCCTGCATTACAAACGCATAAAAGAAAAAATCCCCCTGCCTTCAATTACACAGGTTTTTTCAAATCTCAGCCGCCCTTCTGTCCTCGGAGGCAACAACTCAAACGACTCCCGATACAGCTACTGGTCAGCCGACCCCATAGACACCTTCGAATTTTACCACAACCAGAAAAATCCATTCGAAAAGCTCCAATCATGCCTGAAAAAATACCATCTCGCCGGCGACAATAATCCCGATTTACCAAAGGACATTTTCCCCGGCGGCTGGCTCGGATTTTTCAGCTACGAACTCGGCCACCACATAGAAAACATCACCCCGAAAACCAATCTTGACACCGAACTGCCCCTGATAAAATTATTCTTCTACGACAAAGTAATCTGCTACGACCACATAAAAAAAAACTTCATCCTTTTTGTCATACAAACCAACCAGCAGGAATCAATCGACCATAAATTCTCTGCCCTCGAATCCTGGCTCAACGAAGCAAAATCACTCCCGCCCATCAAAATCCCAAATACCAAATTCGAAAAATCAAATATTCCCTTTACCTCAAACATAACCGAACCCTATTACAACAGTGCTGTTCGTAACATAAAAAAACACATCCTCGATGGCGATGTTTACCAGGTAAATTTCTCACAAAAATTCACCTCCCCTTTCACCGCCCCGCCGATAGACCTTTACCGCTGGCAAAACGCCCACAATCCCAGCCCATATTCGGCATACATCGACACCGGCACCTTCCAGATAGTAAGCGCATCGCCCGAGCTTTTCATAAAAGTCACCGACCGCACAATAACAACAAAACCCATAAAAGGAACACGCCCCAGACTCAACCCCAGCGACCCCGCCGCCGCAAAGCTCAATAATACATATCGCCGCCAGCTCCTCACAAGCGAAAAAGAGCAAGCCGAACTGAACATGATAATCGATCTCGAACGCAACGACCTTGGCCGCATCTGCCGCCCCGGCACCATAAAAGTCACTCAGCCCCGCACAATAATTCCATACCCCACCGTTTTCCATGCCCTCGCAACCATACAAGGCCGCCTCCGCAGCGAAATAACCCTCTGCGACATCCTCAAAGCCACCTTCCCAGGCGGTTCAATAACCGGCGCGCCAAAAATCAGCGCAATGAATATCATCAGCCGCACAGAACCCCACACCCGCTGCGTTTATACCGGCTGCATAGGTTTTATCGCCATAAACTCCAATGTTTGCTTGAATATTGCGATACGAACGATTATCATCTCACAAAACGAAGCCGCCTTTTGCGCCGGCGGAGGCATCGTCGCCGACTCGGACATAAAGGCCGAATACGACGAAACCCTGCTAAAAGCAAAAGCTCTTATCGCGGGAATAAATGCAGTACAGAAAATTACGGAATAAATATGACTCAAAAAGTTTACCTCAACGATACTATAATAGATGCGACCAAAGCCGCCATCTCCATAGCCGACACCGGCCTGCTATACGGCTCCGGACTTTTCGAAACCATGCGGAGTTATAACACAAAAGTTTTCGCCCTCGACGACCACCTCGACAGACTCTTCAACAGCATTAAGACACTCAATATCCACAACACCTATGACCGCCAGACAATAACAGACGCAATTTATTCGCTCCTCCAGTGCAACGCCCTCGACAACGCACGAATACGCCTCACTCTAACAAGCGGCCCCCTTTCATCTGATACCGAAAATCCTCAGCCCACATTGCTAATAACCGCAACTGCCCTGACCCCGTACCCCAAGCAATATTACGACAAAGGCATCGTTGCGACACTCTGTCAATATCGCCAGAATCCCCACGACCCCCTCTCCGCTCACAAAACACTATGTTATTTCTCAAGAATACTCGCCCTCAAAACCGCCCACCAAAAAGGCGGAGCCGAATCCCTATGGTTTACAACCGATGGCCGCCTTGCCGAAGGTTGCATATCCAGCGTATTCCTAATTAAAGATTCGCAACTGCTAACCTCTACCCTCGACACACCCATTCTGCCGGGAATAACAAGAAACATAATTTGCCGACTGGCAAAACAAAATTCCATCCCACTTCTCGAAAAGGACATCTCCATAGACGACACCTTATCCGCTGACGAAATGTTCATAACAAATTCAATAATGGAAGTAATGTCCGTCAGCTGCCTCGAAAAACACACCTACAACGAAGGCAAAGTCGGCAAAATAACAAAACAGATATCGCAGCTTTACAAAAAAGAAATTGAAAATGAATGTGGGATCCAAAATGAAAGTTAAAAACCTTGCAAAAATAATCGATTCTATCGCCCCCCCGCAACTCGCCCTCGATTGGGACAACGTCGGATTGCTCGTTGGCGATTCTGAAAAACCCATCAAAACCGTCCTCCTTACCATAGACATAACAAAAGACGTCCTCGCCGAAGCCGCAAAACTCAACACCGACATGATACTAAGCTACCATCCGGTAATCTGGGACGGCCTTAAAACCGTAACCTCAACTGGCCCCGGCAGCATTGTATATCAGCTCATCCGCTCAAACACCCCCGTATATTCAATCCACACCGCCCTAGACATCGCAAAAGACGGCGTTAATGACGCACTTGCAAAAATGCTCGGCCTAAAAGACCCCGAACCCATCGGCGATTATGTCCAGCCCAAAAACGCAGACAACTACAAACTAATAACATTCGTTCCGCCCGAAAGCCTCAAAACACTCACAAACGCCCTCTTCAAAGCCGGTGCCGGCGCAATTGGCAATTACAGCCGCTGCGGATTCACCTCAGAAGGAACAGGCTCATTCCTACCCCTCAAAGGTGCTAAACCCGCGATAGGAAAAGTCGGAAAAATCGAGAAGCTTAACGAAATCAAATTCGAATCAATAGTCCCAGCCGCAAAACTCGATAATGTCCTCGCCGAACTGCTAAAAAACCATCCATACGAGACCCCAGCCCATGACGTCATAAAACTACACCGTGATCCTCAAAAATTCGGTCTTGGCCGCATAGGAAACCTCAAAGAACCAATGACCATTGAGCAGATCATCAAAATTGTAAAAAAACACACCGGCACCAAAGCCTTCGGAATGGTCGGCCCCGAGAAAAGAACCGTCAAAAAAGCCGCCGTCTGTGCCGGCTCATGCGGTAAAATTATCAATTCAGTAATCGCCCAAAAAACAGACCTCTATCTAACCGGCGAACTGAAACACCACCACGCCATAGCCGCACGCGAAGCAAATCTAACCTGTATCTGCCTCAGCCACACCGTTTCTGAGCGTTTTATGCTCAAAATTTTAGCAAAAAGGTTGCAAAAACTTGCAAATACAATAACCTTTAAGGTCAGTAAAAAAGACTCGGATCCATTTAACTGGAAAAATATATGAAAGAAGAATTGAACCAACAGACTCAAAACGAACAGCTGCCAGAAGAATCAACCAGCCCTGCCCCCGAAATGCCAACCGAAACCGCCGACAGCGATCCCCAGCAGCCGGAAGAAGCAATTAATACCGATCCTCAGCCGCTCTCCGATCAGTATCAGCCGGAAATCACACTAACTTCTGCACTCGAAGCCGTACTCTTCGCAAGCGATGAGCCGCTAACCCTCAATCGTCTCTCCGACATACTCGAAACCGACAGCAAACAAGTCCGCCAGTGCATATTCGCACTCAACGAAATATACAGAGTAAACAAGCATTCTTTCCTCATCGAGAAAATCGCCGGCGGATTCCAAATGCTCACTCTACCCACCTACAACACCTGGCTGAGAAAACTCACACGCATAAGAACAGACAACAAACTCACCCCTGCCGCCCTCGAAACACTTGCCATAATCGCCTACAAACAGCCGGTAATCCGAGCTGACGTCGAAGCCATAAGAGGAGTTGGTGCCGGAGAGATGATACGCTCGCTCATGCACAAGGGAATGGTCAAAATCGCCGGACGTGCAGAAATTCTCGGCAGACCTATGCTTTTCGCTACAACAAAAAAATTCCTACAGGTCTTCGGCCTAAACACCCTAAAAGACCTACCAAAAGTAGAAGAACTAAAAAAACCCACCAGGTAAAATATAGAAATTTGTAATAACAGTTTTTTTGTAGGGTGGGCAACTTGTTTGCCCACGCTGTTTCTAAAAGGAATTGCAAATTAAGAACAAGTCCCGCAGGAACGCAACAATGAAACCCCGAAGCGCGAGCACCGGGATCAACACCCAAAAACCCTTTCAGAGCCCCGACCGTGAGGGAGGGATTAAAATAATATCCCAAAATCAACTAAAAACTCAAAACTACCAATGTCATTCCTGCCCCCCCCTTTGTCATCCCGAGCGCAGCCGAGGGACCTATTCAAAACTAAGCTCCGAAGCAGCAGCATACTAAAAGCCCGAAGCGCGAGCGCCGGGATCAACGGGGCGAAAGAATATCACGCCATTCCTGCCCCCTTGTCATACCCGCGCAGGCGGGTATCCAGTCCTTCCTTCACATTTCCCCTTTACTTTTTATCACCATTCCAACATAATACCTCCAACTGAAATACTTAGCCCTATGTGAGGAAAAGATGAACATCTGTAGTATCATACTAAATCACATAGTTAATATGATGGGATAACTGATGAAAACTATAGAAGATCTAAAACAGTTTTATAACACCACATTATTAAATGACCTCAATGTCCTCGAGGAAAAGCGGAAAAAGATTGCACATAAACTTGTTTTCATCGGTATTGCACTTTTGTGTGTTATGGGAGTTCTGTTTTTTCTTCTTCATCGATATATTGACATGGTATCTGGGCCTCTTGTCCTTGCAATTGTGCTATACATTGTAATTTTGCTATGGGTATCTAATATACTTAGCAAAAATTATATAAAAGAATTCAAAATAAAAATAATAAGTTTTGTAGGGTGGGTAACTTGTTACCCACGCTGTTTTCTAACGACAATATGTTATAATAAAATCTGTGTTAATCCGTGTCAAAAGATTTGGTAGCGGTTTTCTAAACAATGAAAAATATTAACTACAGCAAAAAAACAGCTATTATCAAGGCCATATCGCAAAAGTATGACCGCTGCTCCACCTTGCAAATGGCCGCCATGATTGACATCATCTTCCTGCTGCTGATCTTCTTCCTCGTAGCCGCAAAATGGTGCAATCCCGAATACCAACTCCCCTTCGACCTGCCCGGATTCGCATCAGCCGCAGGCTTACCCCCCCTCGAACCAATGCCCGTCACTCTTGAACCTTGCGATGATGGCTTTTGGGTACAGATAGCCGCCGCCCCGCCGATAAAAGTTTCCGACCAGAATCCCGCTCATGATTTGGCACTCGTACTCGAAAAAATACAGCAGACTCTCATCTCCCAAAAACGAAACGCTTCTGACCCAATAGAGCTTTCATGCTCGAAAAAACTCAAATACAAACACCTTGCAAGATTCTACAACCTGCTCTACGGCTCCCAAATCACAAATATCATACTACTCCCAAGCCGTTCGGCAGGTGAACAAAAATGAGCCGATTTCACAAACTCAACTTATATATCTTACTTCTCGCCTCTGCTATCCTTATCAGCCAGCCTGCCAAAGCCAATATCCCAACAGAAACCCAAATACAAACACTCCGCCAAAAGGCCGCTTCAATAACAACCGAATTCGACCGCGAAACCTTTGATCTTCGCATGATCTGCGAATTCAACTCAGACTTATCAAACCTCGAATGCTGCCCCAAATTGAATTACATCGCTAAGCAAAGCCGCTCACAACTCGACAAAGTAATAAAAGCACAACAACAAATAAAAGCATATATCGAAAATTACAGCCGTGATGATTGGGAAACCCGTTTCGGAAAAACAAACCTCTGG
>JADHXY010000032.1 GCA_016782755.1 Phycisphaerae bacterium
TGCTTGCCTTTCTGCCGAAGAAGTCGACGAAAATACCCTTTCTCCCGGCGTCCTGATCGGCTATGAAGCAGAGTGTTGCGCCGGAGGCGGTGATTTTTGGCATCATTTGCGAGGCGCCTTTTTTGTCGACGATTTTCTGACCGGCTCTTTGTCGGATGCCGTAGAGGTAGTTGTTAATGTATTTGTTGTCGAGTGGTCTTGCGATGCTGTAGATGTTGAATCCGAAGAGTCCGAGCATGTAGCCGATAATCTCGAAATTTCCATAGTGGGCGGTGAGGAGTATGAGGCCGCGATTTTCCTGTATGAGCCATTTTGTTCGCTCGATGTTTTTGTAGCAGGAGTATTTTCGCCAGTTGCACTTTTTTACGATGCGTGGGGTTAGCAGGATGTCGAAAGCGAGCATAGCGATCTGTTCAAAGCTTGTTTTTGCGGTTTGCCATATCCAGCGTTCGGTTTTTTCGGGGAACGAGCTGCGGAGGTTGTCGAGTGCTCTTTTCCTTCCGCGGTGGTAGTGTTTGAAAAGGAGTCTGCCGAGGAAGCGAGCGGTTTTGAGGTTTGTTTCTATGCTGAAGAAGTTCAAGATGAAAATAAGGAGCCTGACAAGCAGATATAGCATATAATCTGTTGCAGGGTGATTTTTCTTTTTTTTCTTCTTTTTTTTACAGCCAGTATTTTCCATCCCGTGATTTTAGAGTGTTTAGCGACGTTGTCAACATTCAAAAGTTTGTCACAATCGCAAATCGCGATCTCAAGCTCGATCGTACCGTCTTCCGTGGCCTTCTGAAGTGCCTTCCCAGCTTTCTGCTGTTTCGCTTCTGTCGGTGACTTTTGCGGTTTTCCTGGTTACAGATGCCCAGATAATTACCTGTGCTAACAAGCCGGCTGTGACTATTGCGAAGCCGAAATAATAGGGTGAGCTTCTTCCGATGTTATCGCTGAGCAGGCCGCCGAGAATCGAGCCGGATGCAAAACCCATAGAGAGTATGGTTTCGTGAATTGCCATAGCACCTGATCGTTTTTTAGCTCCCGAGGCACCATAATAGAGGTGAGAAGCGTAGATGAATGATCGACCAATTCCGATCAGCATGACTATGCAGGTGATTATGAGTAGAGAATTTGCGGCAGTAATGAAGAACATGCATATCAGAAGTAAAACCTGAATAGAAATAAATGGTAAAAATTTATAGTGCCAGAGGTGAGTTCTTCCGGCGAAGTTTAGAGTGATTAACATTGCTGCGGACATAGCTAAAATTGTAAGTCCGAAATCGGATTCTGAAAAGAGAAGTTCGAATTTGAACCAGTAAGCGAGCTGGCTTCTGATAACCCCCATGCACATGAAAGAGGTGAAAAGGGCTATTCTTGCCATGATTATGAATGCAGGAACGTTTTTTTGACAGTCGGTGTCCTGATTGATATCGATTGAGTGTATGGTGTTTGGACCGGTTTTTTTTGCATAAGATATTGCGATCAGGGCGATGGAAGTCAAAGCGATCATAGCGATAACTGGCGCCAGAGAGCTATTTTCGACAAGCAGACCGGCAAAAAAAGGTGTCATAGTGCCGCCTAAAGCCACAGTTGTGCTAAAAAGTCCGAGTTTTCGGTTAAGTTGGCGGCCTTCGGAGCCTGCCGTGAGCCATCCCATCAGCGGCGGCCAGAACATTGAGGTTGTGATGCCTATAAATCCTGAGATGAAAATGGTGAGCGTTACGGGGTTTATTGGGCAGAGTTGTTTCTGGTCTAAAATTATAATTGCGGCGAGGGCGGCAAAACTGCAAATAATTGCAAAAGCACCCAATTGCACGGAGTGCTTGGGGTTGAATCTGTCGAGGAATTTGCTGGCGAGCAGGCAGCAGATGGGGTATGCGGTGAAATAGAACCCGAGGCTGACCCCGAGGTCGGTATCAGAACCGCCTAACCTCTTGAGGATAAACGGGATGGCGACAAAATATGCGGCTATGCTGCCGCTGTGCATAAAGCCGGCAATGCATATAGGCAGTGTGTTTTTGCCGTCGGCGAACAGGGATTTTAGCTTTTTACTAAACACGAAAACCTTGTTTCTAAAACAGGAATAAAACAAAGATTCTAACTTACAACCCCATTTTGTACAAGGTTATTTCATTAAAAAGGTTTTGCGTGAAATATTCAGGTAATTATTTTTGCGTAGGGGTGAATTTTATGACGAGTCCGCCGGCGGCGAGCAGCTGGGGCTTTATTGAGTCTTGATTTGTTACAGTTTTTGTTTCGATAGTCATTTTGTCCGGCTGATCGATATCGTCTTTGAGGATGAGTGCGGAGTATTTTCCATCAGCGAGGAAAGAAAAATTAAATTCGAATGGTTTGATGTACTTTGTGTCAGTGTTGAGAACAGCTGTTTTTGCTTGTGGGCCGTTTATGACGGCGAGGAACCATTTGCTGCCTTTTCTTCTGGCAAATGCGGCTAATTTGCCGATTTCGCTTTGGGGCAGGACGATTGTTTCGTCCCAGACAGGTTCGATTGATCTAATTATGTCAACGGCGGAGCTTTCGAGCATGTTTTGGGGATGTTCTGAGAAGATAAGCAGTGGCGAGGTGAGTATTACAGCCGTGGCGACCTGGTGGCAGGAGGTGGTGTTTCTTTTTCTGGGTCCGAAGGAGAGAGGGGTGTAGTCAGCATGGCCTGCGAGCAGCCTTGTGAAGGGAATAATGGTATTGTGCTCGGACCAATGGAAACCCCGGTCGCCGCCGGCATATTCGAGTCCCATTACGCCTTCGCGAGTGAGTTCGTTTGGCCAGGTACGTGCCTCGCCTGTGGGTTTATTCACGCCGTGAAAGTTTATGAGCAGTTTGTAGTCGGCAGCGTCTTCAAGGGTTTGCTGCATAAAGTCGACCATTTGTTTGCTTTCGGAGTCGAGGAAATCGATCTTGATGCCCGCAATGCCGGTTTTTACGCATTTATCAAAGAATTGGCGTCTGGTTTTTCTGTCTCTTATTGGCGGAAATTGGTAGCTGTCGACTTTTTTCCAGACGAGCGTTTTTACTCCGAATTTTTTTGCGTACGCGGTATGTTCTTTCATGAGCTGCCAGCAGTCTTTTGAGCCTTGTTTCCACCCGCCCCATCCGGCATCGATAAGATTATATTCGAAACCGAGTTGTCCAGCAAGTTTTGCATAGATTTTCATGTTTTCAAGCCCCATCCATTCCATTTTCCTGTCTTTTGCACCACCGAGATAACTCCATGTGCATTTTCCGGGTTGTATCCAGTCGGCGAATTTGCCGTCATTTAAGAGTATTTTCTGTGGAGCAGGTGAGACGTTTGGCACGAGCATGGAATTTACAAGTCCGTTCAGATCAGCGGCAATGATAACCAGCCGCCATGGCGAGGTTATGGGTGCGTTTAATTTCCAGCCGTTGGGGTCATCATGGAAAAATGCCGCAAACGCTCTTTTGCCGTCGGCTTTCAGCATCATTCCGCTGTAATTGATAAGGGCACCTTCGGTGATAGCGGCATAGCCGTTGTCATTGGGGAGTTTTATCGTAAGCGGCGGGCCGGATATCTGGCCGCTGTTAACGTCGGCGATATCTCGTTTTTTGTAAACGCCTTCGTAATGAGTGTCTTGGCTGTGATACCAGAGGGTGGAATTTTTTGGGATGCTGAATTCAGTGGCTTCGCCGTTGACGAGATGTTCGCCGCTGTCGTCGACGTGATATCGGAAAGCAAAACCGTCGTTGTAGCATCTGGCCTGAAGGGTGTATTGCTTGTTTTTTTGTTTTACGGGTATCTCGATGTAGTTGTAATGGTTTCTGACGGTAGATTTTATACCCAGCCATGGGTATGAACTGTCGTGACTGCCGTACCGTGGAGTTTGGAATTTTGTATTTTTGCCCAGATCTGCGCCGTCGATAGTTATACCGAGTGAGGATTTTTCGACTACTGCATTTTTGCTTAGCGTTACGCTGTATGAAGCTTGAGATCCGTCGTAAAATTCAGCTGTGATTTTACCGTCGGGACTGGATAAAGTTAATGTTTTGGCAGAGCAAACATTTTGGAAAGTTAGGAGAGTCAAAATAATAAAAAAAGGAGGAATTAATCTTTTCATCTTTATACCTTTACCGAATAAAAGAGTTTAGAGCCTGTTTCACATACAGCCTTTTTTAACTTTTTTATATGTAATCGTATTTTGCCAATAAATCAAGTAAAGTTATCAAGGAATCTGTTTTGAGAATAGAACCCAGCGATTATCGCTCTTGAATTTGCCGCCAAAGGGAGGGTAGAAAGTTTGGAATTTCAACTGATTTGCGTCGTCTTTGTGATACATCCTTGCTCTCCAAGTGCAAGCATTTTAACTAATTTGCAGTAAAACCCATTCACTTGGTACATCATAAACAGAATGTATCTACTTATAAAAAAAGAAGTTAAGTTTCGTTCAGCAACCACTTATTAATTCAAAGAACCTACTAAAAGGTTTATACCTAACGAATCAAAATTCTCAAGGCCCTGACCACACCGCAATAATGCATTTTTTTCTAAAAGTGAGACGATCAAATTCACCTGCTGCAAGATTGCCTCGATTAGCGTCAAAACAGTAAAATCACTATTGCTGCTGATTTTATCTACCAATACCATCACATAGCCGCAACTCACATTATCTGTCCTGATCTGCGAGCCGATTATCGTACAATTTCTATCCTCGACCACCACCGGCTCTGCACCGTCATCGATGTGCGCACACATTGACAACAACAAGTTCTTATCTACCCCCACAGCAGCCAGCTTTTCGTCATCGCTTGCATAAATATCGTTATCCCCAGCCACAATTACCATCAAAGGCGAATCTTCCGGAATATTTTCAAATACCAAATCCGCAACATCCTTATCAAGCGAAAAAGCTTCTAAAGCCTTTGATTTCTCTTTGTACATTTTAACTTCCCGAAATAATCTAATTTTCAAATCAATAACTATTTCGGGGGAAAAAAGCACCTGCTTAGAAACAAAATTCAAATTTATGGCCGCAACCGCTCAATTTTTCCAACCCCATTCATCCAATTCCAGAACAACCGCAAATTCCACCCCCTTAAAACAAAATCACCCTATGCAGTTCAAGATCGCAGGAATTAAACTTTTTACCACAAAAATTAAACACAAAAAAAGGATAGATGATTATAGGACCTACTTCTCAAAGCTTAGATTTGAAACTGCTCATCGGAAAATTCTTACCAGGACAGTCCGTCACCCGCGCACCCGGTGTTGTACCATGGCCATATATCCTGTCCAATCCGATATGGTACCTGCCCTTAAGGAAACGAACTAAACGCAAAAGCGACTGCATCTGTCGCTGTGAAGGCTGTGTCTTATTGAAATCCCCCACCAAACATATACCTATCCCTTTTTCATTCGCCCAGTTACCCGGCGTACCTCCGCAATGAGCACCAACCCGTTGCTGCTTCCAGCGAAAAGTAACCTCAACCTCGCCATCGCCACTATCAGAACCGTTAGCTACCACAAAATCATAGCCAACACCATCCCAGTGATTATTCTCCCTGTGCCATTTATCAAACATTGTCGCATTACCACTGGCTGTAGCGGAATGGTGGATTACAATTGCTGTCCAGCCGTGCTCAAGCGACCTCGGCGGATACCAGCTCGAAGGAACATTAAAAGATAACGACGGCTGTTTAACCACTGGCGATTTTGGCAAAACTGGTTGAACTGACTGATGAGATACTATTACCGGCATCGGCTCATCGTTCATAGCACAGCCGGATAGTAAAATTAGTGAAAAAAACAAAAAACAAATCTTATTTGTCATAACAAAAACCTGACTTGAAAATTAAAAAAAAATGCATCATTCGCTCGATATTTTTCTCACCATATGAAGCCGATTACCCCGCCCGCCAAATTCTACCTTGTCCATATAAGCACGCATCAAAAACAAGCCCCTCCCATTGGGTTTTTGGATATTCTCGTTGGTACGGGGATCCGGCACGGAAACAGGATCAAAACCTTCCCCCTCATCTTCCACAAATATCTCAAATTCACTCTCGCCTATTCTATAATCAATCCCTACTTTTTTAGATGGGTCATTACCGTTGCCATGCTTAACCGCATTCACAAAGGCCTCTTCGATGGCAAGATGAATCGCAAAAATATCATCTTGATCAAGCTTCTTATTCTTCAACTCAGTTAAAATCTCCTCACACACCTCACCCACGGCATCTGATGAATTCTCAACCAACCTCTTTTGAAATTCCGGCATATTAAAAAATGAATTACACTAATAATAAGATATGTTCACTTCAACCAAACGCAAGGCCGCCAAAAAAACACTAACTACTCAACCAAAGACTCTTTCGCCAGTTCAAGACTATCATGTATCTCAAAGATATTAGTCAAACGTGTTATCTTGAAGACCTCATAAATCTTAGGGCTTATGCAGCAAAGCCGTAATTGCCCCTCATTCTCATAAACCTTCTTACTTATCCTCAAAAGAAGACCGAGAACCGCCGAAGACAAAAACTCAACATTACAAAAATCCAGTATCAGCTTAAGCTTCTCTCTGCTTTCTATCACAGACATAACTGACCCCTGCAGAGCTAATATATCAACCTCTTCAAGAATCTTTTCGTCTGTAAACCTGATTACCGTCAAACCATCAACGTAATCCACACTGATTTTGGGTTTACTCGTATCCATAAAAATCTCCTTATAGTCTTATTAAACTCTCTGCGACTCTACTCCATATAAATCCAAAAGTCAAGCTTTCACAACGATGCTATATCAAGATTTCTTGCAGCCGCCGTTTCGTCAGGCCGGCTAACCGGCGTACTTCCCGGTGCCTGGCGTAGTTTATCAGGATCCGTCTTGGCGGTTTCGGCTATATCTATCATAGCCGCAATGAACGCATCCAATGTCTCCTTGCTTTCGGTCTCAGTTGGCTCTATCATCATCGACTCCTCAACGATTGTCGGAAAATACACCGTCGGAGGGTGGAAACCACGATCTATTAAGCCCTTAGCAATATCAATTGCGTGGATGCCGTTTTCTTTCAACTGCCGCGATGCACTAAAAACACATTCATGCATGCATTTCCTGTCATAAGCTATATCGAAATGGCCCTTGAGTTTTTCCTTAACGTAATTTGCATTAAGAACCGCATTCTCAGCCACCCTCACCAGACCCTCTCTGCCTAACATAAGAATATAAACAAAAGCCTTTAATATTACACTGAAATTGCCATAAAAAGGAGCTATATAACCTATCGATTTAGGCCTGTCATATTCCAGCGCAAAAGTGCCATCGTCTCTTTTTATTACCAAGGCTACCGGTAGAAAATCCAACAATTTATTCTTAACGCCCACCGGCCCGGATCCCGGACCGCCACCGCCGTGAGGTGTTGCAAAAGTCTTATGCAGATTCAAATGAACAATATCGAAACCGAAATCTCCCGGCCTACCCTTCCCTAAAATCGCATTAAGATTAGCACCATCATAATACGCCAAGCCGTCAACGCTATGAACCAGATCGCATATTTCTTTGATATCAGGATTAAACAAACCAAGCGTATTCGGACACGTCAGCATCAAACCCGCCACATCATCATTCAACAGCAGCTTCAACGCCCCAACATCCATCACTCCATTTTCATTAGTCGCAACTGTAACCACCTTATAGCCGGCTATCGCCGCACTTGCCGGATTAGTTCCATGACCGCTGTCAGGGATCAATACCGTCGTCTTCTTATTACCCTTGTCCGCATGATATGCAGCCATTATCATTATACCAGTTAATTCCCCGTGCGCACCTGCCATCGGCTGCATCGTAAAACCATCCATCCCCGTTATCTCACGCAAGAGCATATCCGTCTGGTAAACAACACTCAACGCCCCCTGCGTCAGCATACCGCCCATCCTCAACTGTGGCAGCAGTGGATGAAGATGCGCAAAACCCGGGTAAGATGCTATTCGCTCGCAAACTTTTGGATTGTATTTCATCGTACACGAGCCAAGCGGGTAAAAATTCGTATCCACTCCGAAATTACGCCTGCTCAACTCCGTAAAATGCCGCACCACATCCAGCTCGCTCAATTCGGCAAGCTCGGCTTTGCCTTCACGCAAAAACTCCTTTTTTATATTAATCGAATGCGGCACATCACTGCCGCTGATACCGACTCCTCGCCTGCCAGCTACGCTTTTTTCAAAAATTAGTTTCATAAACAGCTCTCCAACGCTTCGGCCAATATGCCTATCTGCTGCTTCGTCCTTTTCTCAGTTACGCAGATCAATATCGAATTTTCCATACCCGAATAATATCTGCTCAGCGGAAATCCCGCCGCTATCCCCTTCTCGATCAGCTTCGCAATCACATCAGCCGCCGGACACGGAAGATCAAGAACGAATTCATTAAAAAACCACTTGGCCCCGAAATGAGCTTTCACACCAGGTATCGCCGTCAATCGCTGATACGCATAGCTGGCCTTATCCGCACAAAGCTGCGCCGTCTGGGCCAATCCCTCCTTGCCAACCAAAGATAAATAAACCAGTGCCGTCAACGCACAAAGTGATTCATTAGAACATATATTCGAAGTCGCCTTCTGCCGACGAATATGCTGCTCACGCGCCTGAAGAGTCAGCACAAACGCCCTCTCACCGTTTCTGTCCTTCGTCTGACCAACAATCCTGCCCGGCATCTTGCGAACATATTTCAACTTCGTAGCCATAAACCCCAAATAAGGCCCGCCAAAAGACATCGGCATACCCAAACTCTGTCCCTCGCCTGTTACTATATCAACTCCCATCTCACCCGGCGTCTTCAATATGCCAAGCGATATAGGATAACATGATACTATTACCAAAGCTCCCTTCTCGTGAGCCGTTTTGACAATATCACTAAAATCATCTATACAACCGAAAAAGTTCGGGTTCTGCAATATAATCGCAGCCGTATCGCCATCTAACCGCCCAAGAATATCTTTCCTGTTCGCAAGCCCCTCGCTGTTTTGAGTTACCTCCAGATCAATCTTCAAATTACGAGTATAAGAATTCACCATCACCCTGTAAATGGGATTTACAGAATCATCGATGATAACCTTATTCCGCTTCGTTATCCGCAGAGCCATCATTATCGCTTCATATATCGCCGTCCCGCCATCATAAAGCGATGCATTAGAAGCCTCCATACACGTCAAGCGGCAAATCGCCGACTGATATTCATAAATAGCCTGCAATGTCCCCTGAGATAATTCCGGCTGATAAGGAGTGTAAGCCGTATAAAATTCGCTCCGGGAAATCATCGAATATACAGCCGCCGGTATGAAATGGTCATAAAAACCGCCGCCCAGAAAACACGTCAGATCTATCGAATTCTTGCCGGCCAGTTCTGCCAACACCTCTCGAACCTGCTGTTCGGTCAATCCCGATGGAATCTTCAATTCATCCGCCAGCAACTCCGTTGGAATGTCTGAAAAAAGATCATCAATCCCACCCGCAATCCCTTTGAGCATCTCTTTTCGCTGCTCGCCGGTATTAGATATAAAAGGCATTTTATATTCCTACAAGAAATTCTTCGTATTCTTCCCCGCTCATCAATCCCTTAACGGATTCTTTACCGGATATCTGAATTTTACATATCCACCCTTCGCCATAACACTCTTCATTTATCTGTTCCGGATTGTCTTCGAGACTATCGTTTACTTCGATAATCTTACCCTCAGCCGGAGAATAAACATCACTTGCCGACTTAGAACTCTCTACAACCCCTATCTCATCACCGATCTTCACCTCGGCACCAACCTCTGGCAACTCAACATATGTAAGCTCTCCCAAAAGCTCCTGTGCATGATCGGTTATTCCGACAGTAACAATATCACCCTCAACTCTTGCCCACTCATGTTCACTAGTGTAAAGTAAATCTTTCTTGATCATAATAAAACCCCTCTAATCAAAAATTTTCAAATCTGTTGACAATCTTACCGCTTAATTCAACCTCTATTTTTTCGCCCTTATTTACCGCCTCTCTCTTCCCCGATTCAACCTGCCTTTTGTTTCTCGCTAAATAATAAACACCTCCAATGTCATCCTCGGTAACGCTGTTGCGATTGATATAACAAAGTGCAACCTGCCTCTCTCCCGCCTTCGAAGCACTCAAAACCCAGCCAATACATTCCCCATCTTTACTTATCACCGCATCACCGCTGCGAACAGGCCGTACTCCTTTCTCGCCCGCAAGCTCCAACCGGCAAACCTCCATATCAAAACTCTCATTCCGCTCGACCATCGCCTTTTTACCAATAAAAAACCCCTTATCAAGCTTCACTGCCCACCCGTAACCAGCCTCAAAAGGCGATATACCATATTCACCATCAAGCTCATGGCCGTAAAGCGGCAACCCTGCCTCTATACGCAAACTATCCCGCGCACCCAAACCGCAAGCTCGCAAGCCAGACTTCTCACCATTGCCAAGAATCCGCCCCCACAACTCACTCGCCCGCCCCGGATTAACATACAACTCAAAACCGACCTTAGCACCCGTATATCCCGTCCTGGCGACAATACAATCTATCCCGCCAACGTTCGCCTCAAAAAAGCAAAATTTCCCAAGCTTTTCAAGTTTTTCCCTTTCCACCTCATCTTCGAGCATACCCGATATCACTTCCAAACTCGCCGGCCCCTGCAACGCAATATCAACCCTGCTCTCACCATCGCTGCCCGCATCACGCATATCCCTTATCACCGGCCACGACTCAATCTTCCCTCCTGCATCATCAGCATCAACCACCGCACTGCCATCTTTCAGAGCAATCAAATACGCCTTTATCTTCGGTTCATTGCTGGCATTGACTACAACCATAAAAACCTCTTCGCCCCTCTTGTAAATGATTATATCATCCAGGATATTTCCCGCCGCATCGAGAATATAAGAATACTGTGCCTTGCCGCAAACCAGCCGACTCACGTCATTAGTAGCGATCAGATTCAAAAACCCCTCAGCTGCCGCCCCCGAAAATTCCAAAATCCCCATATGACTGCAATCAAACATACCAGCCGCACTTCGAACCGCCCCATGCTCCTCTCTTATCGATGAATACCAAAGAGGCATAACATAACCCGCAAAATCAGCCATACGGCTCTTGTTAGTCAGCTTCAAATGCTCGTTATACAGAACGCTCTTTTTTGACGCAGACTCCGGTTGCTGATAAAAAAAACAACCCGCTTTATCAAATTTTCCCAAATCTGCCTCCGTGCAAAAAAACGGTATTAAATTAAATAATCAATATTAAGAAAGATGAACCTAAAGTCAATACCTATTGAACAGATTAAACAAAAAAAACAAACTATTGATGCATTTCTGTCCCTTTCAAACTTTTAGTGTTTTCTTCTAAATCCCGATAGAATCGGGACACCAAAACTGGACAGTAAAACGATAGCCGGTTCGGGGAAGCGCAACACGAACATTTATCCATCATCCGGACGCAAGTGTCATAGCCATTTCAAGTGCATCCATATCAATCGGTTTCTTTTTGCCGAAGGTATCTTCGATATCGGTCAACGCTATTTCCCCGCCAATTTCACCGACCATCACATTTGCTTTTCCATCAATAAGGTGCTTCACCGACCAATACCCAAGCTTGGAAGCCAGCAAGCGGTCCTTTGCAGATGGATTACCACCGCGTTGGATATATCCTAAGATGACAACTCTGTAATCAATGCCGGTTTTCTGTTTTATTTTAGCACCGATTTCGTATGCACCTCCAGCATCGTCACCTTCGGAGACCACCACGATATTGCTGGTCTTGCCACGGTCGAATAAAGATTGGATTTGGTTGCATAGCTTATTAACATCGGTCTTTACCTCAGGAATCAGAATGCTTTCAACTCCTCCGGCTATGCCGGTTTCCAACCCGATAAACCCAGCATCACGTCCCATGACTTCTATGATAAAAAAGCGGTTGTGTGATTGGGCGGTATCTCTGATTTTGTCAATTGCATCCAAAGCGGTGTTGACGGCAGTGTCGTATCCGATAGTAAAATCAGTGCCGTAAATATCGTTATCTATTGTTGCGGGGATACCTATTATTGAAACTTTAAACTCATTATAAAGAGCAACACAGCCATGAAATGTTCCATCACCGCCAATTGCAATCAATCCATCTATGCCGAACTTTTGCAGGTTCTCAAAAGCCTGCTTACGACCCTGGGGGTCGCGAAAACGCTCGCTCCGTGCAGTCTTGATTATCGTACCTCCGGTTTGGATTATGTTAGAAACCGAACGCGAGTTCAGTTGCTCTATATCGCCGTTTATCATGCCCTCATATCCACATTTGATGGCAAATACATTCTTGCCGTGATAAATGGCGGTACGCACAACCGCTCTCAATGCAGCATTCATACCGGGAGAATCACCTCCACTTGTGAAGACACCAATGTTATTTATAGATTTCTTAGTCATCACTTCCACTTTCAAAAAGGTGTTAATACTTTCTTCAGCATCACAGTATGATCCCTATTTTATTAGCCAGCCGCTGTTGGTGTTGACTGACTCATTGATTTCTCCATTCGGCAGTATATTGCCTGAGCAGCACTTAAACTAATGTAAGCCAAGGGCGTTTACCTCTTTTATTAACCGTTGATACATATCTCCCACAAGATAGCAAAGCCAGATCGTAACGGCAACAACAACGATTGTGATAATAACCTTGGTAATCACTTTATATTTTGGACTTTTCCATACCAAAGGCAAAGCAAGCGGCCCTAAAACAATCAAACTGGTCACAATAGCCGAAGTGGAATAATACCATTTCGTTTTCGGCTTGGGCTTGGCAGCTTCATCGAGAAACTCACCGCAAAAACGGCACTTGATCGCTGCTTCTTGAATTTCCTCTGCACAAAAGGGACATTTTTTCATAACTTACCTTTATACCAATCTTTCAGAACAAATACTTCAGTTTACATTCAAACCGCGATCTCGCAGGTATTTTTTTAATGCTGGTATATCGATCATGTGGAAATGAAATACTGACGCCGCAAGCAGAATTGTCGCACCGGCCTCAGCTGCTTCAAAAAAATGTTCCATTTTACCCGCACCGCCTGATGCTACAATTTCCGCAGAACACGCATCGGCCATCAACTTTATGATCGGCAGATCATAGCCCGTCTGAGCACCATCTCCAGCCTTGCTCGTCGGCAGTATTACAGCAACTCCATAGCCGTCCACTTTCCTGGCCCACTCCAAAGCATCAGTTCCCGTAGCCGTTCGTCCGCCATCGATATAAACTTCATAGCCGGATGGCAGAGACTTATTTACATCTACATCTATAGCAACGGTAACCTTTTCCGGGCCGAACTTCGCTACCATTTCCTTGATAATTTCCGGTTTTCTAAAAGCAGCACTGCTGGTTGATATCTTGTCCGCTCCTGCATTCAGAACCTCCTCTGCCGAGGCTGCATCAGAAATACCTCCCCCAACTGTAAACGGAATGGTTGTGGCTTTAGCCACGTTTTTGACAACTTCGAGCATGGTTTGCCGGTTTTCAATCGTTGCCGTTATATCCAAAAGAGCAAGTTCATCCGCTCCCGCCTGGCAATAGGCCCTGGCACATTCAACAGGGTCACCTGCATCCTTGATATCAATAAAATGAACACCTTTAACCACCCGGCCATTTTGCATATCGAGGCACGGCATGATCTTGATTTGTTTATCCATCTTCATTTCTCCTTTTTTCTAAATAATATCCATAACGCTTGAGCCTGTCAAAAATTGAGCGTTGCAATCGCAGAACGTAAAAACCATTTTTATAGAGCAACTCATTATACCTAGGTTTTGATAATAACACAAAACCTTATTATCACCCGAAAGCTCTGCCTTTTTTCTTTACTATCTGTCGTCAATCGGGCATAATGCCGCCTATGAAGGATTCATTAAACCATCTGCCGCAGAGGAAACGTGGCGAGCTTGCCCGGATCGTGAGCATCATTCGCGATTCCGCCCCGCAGGCCGAGATGATAATACAGGCCTACATAGACGCCCGCTACCACGATGACTATAAAATAACACCACAGGAACTAAAATACTTAGCCCGCTACGTAGAACTATTAAAAGATCAAACCCAATCAAGCTGTGAAAAAAAGATGCAATTATTTATATAGCCACGGAGAAGATTTAATGCACACGAGACATAAGATTATTATAGGTGACTGTAGAGATATGTCGAAGATTTTACCGGAGTCGGTACATCTGATTATTACATCTCCGCCATATTGGCAACTAAAAGATTATGGAAATCACAATCAAATTGGCTTTAACGATACTTATGAAGATTATATTAACAATCTCAACCTTGTCTGGCACCGGTGCTTTAAAAGCTTGCACAAGGGATGCCGTTTGTGTGTGAATATTGGTGATCAATTTGCAAGGAGTGTTTATTACGGAAGGTATAAGGTTATACCTATTCGGACCGAGATAATAAAATTTTGTGAAACTATCGGGCTTGATTACATGGGCGCGGTTATTTGGCAAAAGGTTACAACCTGCAATACTACCGGCGGGGCCACGATAATGGGGTCATTCCCAAATCCGCGAAACGGTATTTTGAAGATTGATTACGAGTTTATTCTTATCTTCAAAAAACCTGGGATTGCTCCAAAGGTGAGCAAAGAGGTTAAAGAACTGTCCAAAATGACCACGGAGGAATGGAATAAATACTTTACAGGCCACTGGAATTTTTCAGGTGAAAAACAGGACAAACACCTTGCTATGTTCCCTGAAGAACTACCTAAAAGGCTTATCAAGATGTTTAGCTTTGTTGGCGATATCGTGCTGGATCCATTTTTAGGAAGCGGAACAACTTCTTTAGCTGCCAAAAACCTTAACCGAAATTCAATCGGATATGAAATTAACGAGGATTTTCTTGAAATAATCAAAGACAAATTGCAGGCAGGCAAAACTTTGTTTCGGGATGACATATTTGAGTTTATTCAGCAACAGGACATAAATAAAGACTTTTCTAAAGAGATAAAGGTTTTACCTTATATTTTTCATGACACTGTTAAATTTGACAAGAAAGTTGACCCGCGAAAGCTCAGATTTGGCTCGAAGATAGATAATAATGCCAAAAAGAGAGAGAAGTATTTCCGCGTTAAAGAAATTGTCTCGCCTGATAGATTAGTTCTCGATAATGATTTACAAATTAAATTGTTGGGAATAAAAGTAAACCCCAGAACTAGAGATAAGGCTATGGATTTTTTAAGAGAAAAAACAAAGGGCCAAAGAGTATTTATGAAATATGACAAACAAAAATATGATCAGGAGAACAACCTGCTCTGCTATCTGTATCTCCAAAACAAAACCTTTTTAAATGCCCATTTAATAAAGCAGGGAATAGTTGAAGTAGATTCTTCTTGTGATTATAAATATCGAAATAACTTTATGTCTAAAAGGAGTTAGCGAGATATGACAAAGGAATGGATTCTAAACGGTGCAAATATGCGATGGGGTTTGACGAGGAAAAATAAAGTCGGGCCGGTTTCCGAACTAATAAGAAAGTGTTCACCAAAAACAGTAAAAGAATGGCAGGATTATTACTTCCAAAATGCTTATTCAATAGAACATCTGGAAGATTTAGGGAGGAAATTATATATCAAAATCACTGAGATTTGCCGGGCAGAAATAAATAGTATTGCAGAACAGGACTGTATTGATTTCATTGTCAACTTAGTTGTAAACAGAACATTTGATGGTTATCAATCCGAAATTCAAACTATATACGGACAACTCGAAAATCAATTAGGACTAAAAATACAACCTGCTCCCGATAAATGGGACAGAGGTTATAATGTAGACTTCTTTATTGACATCAACGACAGATATATAGGATTGCAAATCAAGCCAGCCGGCCATGCTTACATCACTCAGATTATAAATGAGTTGAATTTCCAAAAAGAATCGCATGAAAAGTTCACTTCCAAGTATGGTGGCAAAGTTTTTTATATAATTTCAATTGCTGAAGGTAAGCAGAAAATAATTCAGAACCCAAAAGTAATTGAAGAAATTCAACAAGAAATTAAAAGACTTCGGCAAACAGATTAGAAACTGTCAAAAAAGAGAATCCTTGTCGCAACCACGAATCCGTGAAAATTAGCTATTTAGGAATAATTAAAGGTGTCCACCCAAGTAGGGCATGCAACTTGCTGAAAGTCCCGACCTGTCGGGGTTTGTACACACGGAATGATCTAATAAAAGAGATTGGACGAAGTTGTTCCCGATGTAATTTATCGGAACGAAGGCCCCAAATCTAATCTTTTTGTCACCCTGAGCTTGTCGAACGGGTCTATTAAATTTGTCCCCGATGTAGTTGATCGGGACAGACAGGCTGTGTCGCAATTATAGTTTAGTTCAATCGTTTTTGAGTTGCCATCGCAAAATTATAAGATTTTTTTGCTGACACCAAACATTACAGTATTTTCACTCGAATTTCTGTCGGATTATTAGTTTTTCCTTTACGATTTTACGATTCACAGGCTATTACTCAGCCACCAAGCTTCGTTATCAAGCCAGTGACACCAACAATAGTTATCATTCGCGCGATATTAAAGCAACTGGCCAAAACAGAAGCCTCAGCTTTGACGCCATCCAACCCTCGCAAAAGGAAGCTGTCAACTTTTAAGTTTCGTTTTATATGCCCAAACGGAAGTTCGACCTTTTGCTTGCGAAGTGCATATGTTTTTTGAGACTCAAGTTCTTCGTACTGAGCTTCCAGCTTTTGCTTCAGTTCGGCTTTGAGTAACCGCGATATCCCTCTGCCTCTTGACTGTTTAGTACATTTGCCAAAATGGCAACATCGTCTGCAAGCAGAACCGCCTCTATATACTTTCGCCTTTTTGACAGTGTTGGTATAACTGTATTTCAGGATATGACCTTGGGGACAAATATAACAGTCGTCAACAGAATCATACTTAAAATGCGATTTATCAAAAGGGTCTTCCTTTTTTTCTTTAAGTGCCTGCTTCTGCGAGGGGACAACAACTTTAATACCTTGCTCATCAATCTTTTCGAGTTCGTCAACACTGGAGTAACCTGCATCGGCACAGGCGGCTTGACACTTCTTTCCCAACGTCTCATTGGCCTGTTCGACCTGTTCGGCAAACTGGTGAATATCATTATTCTCGCTGACTACATCACTATTGACAATTAGACCATGTTTCTCATCAACTACCGATTGTACGTTATAAGCCGAATGGGAGCCTTGTACACTATGCATTAGTTTGCAGTCAGAATCCGTGGTATTAGTCGATTTCTTATCTTCGGCTTTAAGTTCGTTGAGAATGTTCTCAACTTTGGATTTAAGTGCATCCTGATCCTTGAGTTCCTCTTTCATTTTTACCAGGGACAATTGATCCTTTTCATTCTCATCGGCGACCTCGCATTCCGAAAGAATCTCTTTTATGCGTTTGTCTATTTTTTTAAGATGCCTGTCACATCGCTCTTTTGTCCATGAGTTTTTGATTGACGCATTGGCTCGGATTTTAGTGCCGTCAACAAACAAGGTATTGCCCTCTATCAAATCCAGCTTAACACAAAGCCAGGCACATTGTTTTAGAACTTTCCTTAAAGCAGATTTGTTTTTGCGTCTGAATTCAGCAATTGTCTTATGGTCAGGCTTCAATCCGCCTGTAAGCCAGATAAACGAAAGATTGTAATGGGCCTCTCTTTCCAACTTGCGAGAACTGCGAACACCGTAGGAATACCCATAGAGCAGTAATTTAAGCATGATTTTTGGGTCATATTGTGGACATCCAACCTTGTGAGATTCTATTTCGATGCCCAATTCGGTAAAATCCAGCGAATCGACAAATACATCATAAGCCCTGACAGGTGCATCCTATGGTATGTATTCATCGATACTTTGGGGAAAAAGTGTTCTTTGTTTACGATCTCCATACCGATATGCCATAAGCGAATCCTTTCATTTTGGTATGCTCATTATAATACGAAGTACGAATAATTAATGCGCTGAGCATCTAAAAACCGATATAGTTCATAGTAGTCATAACAATAATCTTTAAGCATGGAGGCTATTATGAATGTTGAATCCCACCACACAACAAAAGAACTTCAAATGTTT
>JADHXY010000033.1 GCA_016782755.1 Phycisphaerae bacterium
AAACAGCTGTAATCTTCGTACATGCCGCAAACAGCAACCGACTCGGACCTCATCGCATGTTTGTCGAACTCGCTCAAAGGCTCAGCCGCAACTCCATCGCATCGATGCGATTTGACATGCGAGGATGCGGTGACAGCACCGGACAGCCGGCAAAACAAATCCAAAACGACATCGAAGACCTGCTCTGCTCAATAAATTTCTTTAATCTCCATTATAAGCCTGAAAAAATACTCCTGTTCGGCATCAGCAGAGGTGCAAAAGTAATCTTCGAGACGCTCGCCAAACACAATGTCCCAGCCGACGGCTGCATATTGCTCTCGATACCGCATTCAAGCGGCAAAACTGCCCTCAAGTCGTTCACAGCCAGACTAAAAGAATACCTATACAAATTCAAAAATCCGCAAAGTCTCAAAAAAATCCTCACAGGCAAAGCAAATATCATGCAAATATTCAGAACTCTTGCTTTTGCGCTAAATATCCGAAGCAGATACCAAGATAATTCCGACCAAAACTTCACCACCACCTGCCCCCTTTTTTTCATCTATGCCGCCAAAGACCCGATAGCTGCCGCCTCACGGCACCATTACACCCGCATCTGCAAAAAATTCGCCATACCAAATAAAATTAACGTTATCAAAAACGCCAACCACAGTTTTTTCCATTACAAATGGAAAGAGCAAATATTCGACGAAACAGAAAAATGGATCATGGAAAATTAAGGAAAAGCCGATGCCAGCCATTTTTGAAAAAATCAACATAACATTAAAAACATACTGTAAAGCTTACAAATTTCTCAAACAGCAATACAGCCCCGAAAGAATAAAACAAATCCAAAACGAAAAACTAACAAGACTCATAAAATACAGTTATGAAAACATTAAGTATTACCGTGAAATCTTCGATGCAAATTCAATAAAACCCAAAGACATCAGAACAATAGACGACCTGCAAAAAATACCCATACTAACCAAAAAAGAATTAAGGCACCAAAGCTGGGATTTCCTCCCAAAACACCTCCCCCCCTGCCGAGTCAGCAGAACCTCCGGCAGTACCGGCCAGCCGCTATGCCTATTCTCCGACACCAACTCGCGAATCAACAACTCAGCCGCTGTAATTCGCTATCGAAAGCAATTAGGAATAAACCTTCTCGGCAGCGACATACTGACTTTGCTAAAAACAGAAAATGACCCACCGAAACCGCCCCACTGGACTTTTTTGCAGGGAGTACACAAGACATACTATATCAATCCCTACTCGCAAACCCTCGCTGACATTGATTATGCCGCACGAACAATAACAAAACTCAAAAACCCCGCTATCATAGCAATAACCCCCGCCATAAAAGCTCTCGCCTACAAAATAAAAGACTCAAAATTACCGCCCCTCAAACCCTCAGCCGTCCTCACAACTGGCGAATGCCTCAGCAAAAAAGTAAGAAACCTGCTCGAAGAAACCTTCAATATCAAAGTTACCGATATATACGCATGCAATGAAGCCGGCGACATCGCATGGCAATGCCTCGCCGGCCAGCATTACCATATAAACGCCGAAAATTGTATCGTGGAAATCATCAAGGACAACCAGCCCGCAAAAACCGGCCACTCCGGCGAAGTCGTAATAACAAACCTCAACAGATTTGCAATGCCCATCATAAGATACAAAAACGGCGACCTCGCAAAACTCACCAACCAAAAATGCCCCTGCGGCTGCCAACTGCCGCTAATATCTGAAATCATAGGCCGAACCGGTGAGGATATCTTACTAACCAGCGGCAAAACAGTACCATGGAACCAGCTAAAAAGTTACATGACACATCAGAAAATCCGACAGTTCCAAATCGTTCAAAACGAAGATGCTGCTATCACCGTAAATTTCACCACAGAAAGCGACGCCGACATCCCAAAAATTAAAACACTCCTGAAATCCAGGTTCCGCTCCGCACTCGGCCCAAAAATCCACCCAAAATTCATAGCCGTCAAAAACATCCCACCCGCCCCAAACGGAAAAACAAAACTCGTCATCTCAAAATACAAACACCACGATAATCAATATGGAGCATAGCAACATCCCGATGTAATTGATCGGAAAGGAGCATAGCGACATCCCGATGTAATTGATCGGAAAGGAGCATAGCGACATCCCGATGTAGTTGATCGGGACGAAGGCAGGAATCCAGTCTGGTATGGTGGGTAACTTGCTGAAAGTCCCGACCTATCGGGGTCATTTCGAGCGAAGCCGAGAAATCTATTCTTTCTGTCATTCCAGCTCCTCCCTTGTCATTCCCGCTCCTCCGTTGTCATTCCCGCGAAGGCGGGAATCCAGTTGAAGTCTTATCGTCTTGAAAAAGAATAGACCTTATCTCACTTTTTGAGGCGGTATTATAAAGCAAATTTACTCTATATTTTAATATATCTTTCACCGCTCCGACCTTAAAGCCACAACGAAAAATGAGAAGTTTCTTCGCATATCGGCGTATCTTTGTGGAATCTAACATTAAGCCCAGCCGCATAAAAAGCATCTCATAGGAAGCATAAAGAAGCAATAAATAAATAGCTGGCAAAATAGTTACAGTAAGTATCGGCGGAAGAACAAAGTCTATGAGTGTATTTACGCTTGCGAATTTACCGAAATCAGAATAAATCTGGATTAAAGCCTGAACAAACATTGCCATTCCGATGATAGCAAGTAAAGTACCAAGAATTTTTTCGACTATTTTGTATTCTGTTTTAATAGATGCATATGTATATATCGCAGTCAGAATTGCTATCGTCGGCACAAAAAACATTTCAAAAGGCAATTTAAAGACATATGTGTTTACAATGAATTCTAAAATAATGGTAAAAGCAACCAATTCTTTTGTGATTTTTCTGAATGGTTTTTCTGTTGTTTCGTCGGCCACAACTCTAAATACTACAATCATTCCGGAAAAAAAGAACCAGTAAATTGTTTCTTTTAGATTTGACAAGCTCCAGATGCGGGTTTTCCTAAGGATTAAAACAATCAAGAATGAATAAATGAAAAGAAGCATGAATGGAATAATGATCTTTGGTGAAAGGAATATCTTTACTGCTTGAAACAACGATCGCCTTATTTCCTTTTGTGAGAATGCCCAGCCGAAAAATATTGTTGCCCAGAATACAGTTGCAATTTCTCGATTATTAAACAATTCTTTCCTTCAGTCCCTTCTGGCCATTGGCCTTTCAGCCTGGTAGAATTGGCAAATTTTTTGCCCATGCGGCCCATTTCATTCTCCTGCAAATATTTTCTCATATTCCTCCTGCAATTACCTAAAATATTCCCGGCTCTGTCATAGCCGATACTATTATCATCAATAGAAGTATAATAGTTTAAAACATTATTGACAACATAATTCTAATTCCCCCCCATCCCCACTCATTAAAAAAAACAATCATCCACTTGATGAAGTTGCTGCCCAGACGAAACTATACACTGACTGTTGATAACGGCAAAGAGTTTGCAAGCCACGAATCAGTTGCCGATGCATTGCGGATCAAAGTGTACTTCGCTGATCCTTACAGTGCCTGGCAGCGGGGATTGAATGAGAACACTAATGGCCTGATTCGCCAATATGTGCCCAAAGGAAGCGATGTTCGAATCCTTACTGATGAGCAGATACAGCACCTCATGCTTCGGCTGAATAATAGACCAAGAAAATCACTTGGCTTTTTGACGCCAAATGAAGTATTCTATAAACGGAAAAAATTAACAGGATAACAAAACAGGATTTGACTTAGTTGCACTTATGAGTTGAATCCACCTTAGAGGAATCGCATATGCCAACCGTAAAAGATGTTATCGTAAGAAAACCTACTGAAGACGAAAAAAATAGTTGCGAGAAATGGCCAATCTGGGAATGTCAGCCGAGTACATTTGACTGGTCTTATACTCAAACGGAGACCTGCCTGCTAATCGAGGGGAAAGTAACCGTAAAAGATAACCAGTCTTCTATCGACTTCGGTGCCGGCGACTATGTAATATTCCCAAACGGGCTTGAATGTACATGGCAGATACGAGAAGTTGTAAAAAAATACTACAACTTCAGCTAAGACCTTTTTGCTTCTTTTGTGAGGATAACAGACCCAACTTAAAGCTTCCATGCCCCATTGTCTTTCCAGTTACCCAGCCATCGCTGTCTGCCCTTTTCAATTTCCTCGCTCATAAGCTCGAGTTTTTCCTTGTATTCATCAAATGCGGCCTGACCTAACTGGTCACGATTTTGCATCAAAAAACCTTGAGCCTTTTCTATTTTCTCTTTAGTTCTGAAAAACTGACCATCTTTAATACCCTGCTCGACAGCACCAATCGCATCTTCAACGACGGCTTTTGCATAATCTCTCAGCAGTTTCTGCTTTTTACTTAAAGCAACCTCCCTACTCGCCTCTGCCGGTAGTGCTACTTGCTCAATCTCACTTACTTCGCCTGGTTCCGCAGTAGTCTCAATTAAAACAAATTCTTCGATTGTTAAATTATCCGTAACAGACATCTTTTTTTCTATACTCTCTAAGTAATAAACAGCTTTTCGCTTTTGTTCGTCTGTGAAAGACTCATCCCGGGCTATCTGCTCAAAACCTGCTTTGGATTCATCTGCTTGTCCTTTTTTGTAAAGCGATACACTCGTGCTGAAAATCTGAGTGAAATTTTCCTCTCTTTGCTTGATCTGAGCATCTACGCCGGAAAGCTTCTGCACAAGTTTTTCATTTTCCTGCGGCAATAAATATTTGCTCCCCACCGCTGAAGCAAGTTTACCCCTTGCCTCGGAAAGCTCGCCTTTTTGAATATTCCCTTCGGCAAGATCAATAACTTTGAACACCTCACTCCTTTTCACCGCCAATCCATGCACCTTATCGAGCAATTCTTTAGCTTCAGCCAGTTGATCAGCGGACAAATACTCTGAATATTTTTCAGCTCTTATAAGATACTCTTCACTATGGCAATAAAGACCTCTGTTATATTGCTCCCGGGCGACAGATATCAACTCCGTTGCCACCTTATTCAATATCTTTTGCTTTTGAAATTCATCAACTGCGGGCTGATCGTAGCCGCTTGATGCCGCGTTGATAAATAAGAATAATGCCAGAACTAAAATACAGATAAATCTTCTCACGTTAACTAACCTCTTCTATAATAATATTAATTAAATCCTGCTCACACTTAACATTTGATTTTTTTTGATTTTAACACTAATATCTCGGACTGAGTCCTATATTATCTTCGGTATAATAAAAGGTTTAAGATAAAAAAATATGGCTAAAAATTACAATATTATCACAGAAACTAATAATCCATTAATCGCTGCCATCGAAACCTCAGGCCGGCTCGGATCGGCTGCAATAGCTCAAGGCGGTCAATTACTGGAAAAGGCTTATTTTTCTGCACCGGTCAAACATAGTGCGGAGGTTTTTCCAACACTTGAAAAAATGCTCGAAAAACAAAAAAAAACGCCCAACCAGATCGAACAGGTTTATATATCTATCGGCCCGGGCAGTTTCACCGGACTTAGAATCGCTGCCACAATTGCAAAAATAATGAGTCTCGCAAACCAAACGAAAACCGTAACCATCGATACTCTCGACCTTATTGCTTACAATATACACGCATATATCGCGAAAAACCACCGTATTCCCGAAAGAATAGCACCCATCCTCGACGCAAAACGCAACAGATTTTACGTGGCTGTGTTTAAGTATGAAGATGGTAAATACAAAAAGATACTGCCGGATTGCCTGATGGCTGCCGACGATTTTGTACAGCAGTTCTCAAACACGGAAAACCCGATAGCCATTTTCGGCGAAGGACTTGTCTACTATGAAGATAAATTCAACTCGCCCGGAATAGAGGTACTCAGCAAAGAGTACTGGAACCCCCTGCCGCAAAACCTGCACCTGCTAGGCTGGGAAAAAGCCGCCAAAGGACTGTTTGATCTGCCGCTGGATATCGTTCCGGCATATATGCAGCATCCGGATGCCAAAATCAAAAAGACCTGAAGACTGACAGACGAAGAAATAAAAAAAGAAAATAAACCGTTGTTATCTTGTCGCTTTTGCGTATAATGCCAGCCTATGAAAGATTTATTAAATCATCTGCCGGACAGGCCTACGTAGGGGCACGCTACCACGATAGCTATAAGATAACACCACAGGAACTAAAATACTTAGCCCGATGCGTTGAACTGCTCCGCGAACAAGTAGAAATAAGTTGTGAAAAGAAAATGACCAGTTTCATATGAAAATGGTCACCCTGAGCGGAGCCGAACGGGTCTAAAGCTTTACTTAGTCGCAGAGAGCACAGAGTATGAATGAACAAATAGAGTTAAAACAACTAAGCACACTATTCAAGTATGTATCAGATGAATCTAAAGTAGTGGAAGGTATCTTCCGAGATCACAAGATACGATTCTCTCAACCTGCCGCACTGAACGACCCTCTGGAGTTCAATCCTACTATTAGATTTGATTTAGAAAGTGACAACTTATACAAGAAGTTTCAATACAAAGGTGTAGTTATGCCGAGCATTCATTACTGGTACTGGCTAAACCTGATAGAGCCACGAATAAACAAGTTTGGGATACTTTCTCTTACAGACAACCCCTATTCCTTCGAAATGTGGTGTCATTATGCAAATGGGCACAAAGGCTTTCTTATAGAATTCAACATACCAGACAAGACAAAGCCAACATTGCAACTAACAGAAGATACAAACCTCAAATTACACAAAGTCAGATATGTTAAGGACTACATGGTCAACATAGATCGACTCTCTCAAGGACGAGATACGATTCCATTCCATCGAATCAGAGATGCCATGTTCATTAAAAAGACAAAACTCTGGAAATACGAAAGGGAATACAGGGTTGTGCGAGAACTCGCTGACTGTGATACCTATCGTCCTCCTGCCAAAAGAACTTCGTATCGTGATAAGAAAGTTTATCTCTTTCCGTTATCACTAAGTTGTATTGCCAATGTTATTTTTGGTGTAAATACCTCACAAAAGATTAAAAGAAAAGTAATTGAATATTGTAGAAATACTGATATTAATTTCGTGCAAACAGTTATAAGTAAAGACCTTCAGAACAAGATTGAATTCGTACCGATTGATCAATGGGAGTCAATCGACAAGTACTTGAGCCTGTCGCCACAGATATTTACCGCCGATTCGATTATGAATAAACATAATAGAGATTACATCCCGGTTAACTCTCTACATGAAATACCTTATTACCACCTCCAGCCAAATGACTATGAAAACTACTATAAGAAAAAAGTAGCCAAAAGAGGCGAAGGAACGTAATTCAATGAAACGCAAGAGATTGGACGAGTCCGCCATAGAGCCTGCCCTGAGCGAAATCGAACGGGCGGATAAATCCCGACAAAAGGCGCCGGGATGTCGCTATGCTCCATATTAACTGGTAAAAATCTCAAATGTGTCAATAAAACTTTTTGTCAGTTTACCAACCATTCCGTTACCGATGGTAACACCATCAAATTCAACAACTGGTACGATATCCCTGGTCGTAACACCAATAAAAGTCTCCTCGAATGCTTTAACCTCTTCAGGCCTGAGCAATTTTTCAATCACTTCAAGCCCTATCGTCTTCGCAGCTTTTAATACATATTTACGCGTAATGGACGGCAAAATATTTTTGGCCAGCGGAGTAGTTATCAACTTACCATCATTAATAGAAAAAAATGCCGAACTCGAACCTTCGGTTATATACCCATCGTCGTTGACGAGTATCGCCTCAAAACATCCCTTTTTAACTGCATCCTGATTAGCAAGAACATTAGCAAGAAGATTCAGAGATTTGATATCGCATCTTTTCCATCTCAGATCGGGGTACAGTGAAACTGCCACACCCTTCTCCTTAATTTCACTGCTGTCATCAAGCTCAGAAACAGTTAGAAAAAAATTCGGCTTCATTTCGTCATCCCAGCTATGCCCCCGCGGCCCGCTACCACGAGTAACATGAAAATAAATCTTTGCATCGGGGATCGCCGCCTTCGCAAAAGCTCCCTCAACTCTCTCTCTTACTTTGTTGATATCCAATCCCAGGATCGATATCTCTTTCATACTTCGCTCAAACCTTGCCAGATGGTCATCTAAGGCAAATATTTTACCCTTATAGCTCCTCAGTACCTCATAAACACCGTCTCCGAAGTATAAACCCCTGTCAAAATATATATCGTCAACCCGCGAAGGATCAAAGAACTTGTCCTGAATCATCACGATTTTCATATCAAAAATACCAATCCCAAAGATAAAAAATTATTAAATCTGAGCCCAATATATAAAATTATCGGATAATTTGCTTTACAAAAATCATAAAAAAACTTAGAATGCTTCGTTCATGTGGTTTTGTAAACAATATTAACAGGAGCTAAATATGTACGCTGTATTTGAACATGGCGGAAAACAGTATAAAGTTGCCGCTGGAGACAACCTTAACGTAGAACTTACGGACGTTGAACCCAACGAAAAGAACATTGAATTTGATAAAGTTTTGTTTGTTGGTGACGAAAAAGACAAAAAGATCGGCACCCCATACATTGACGGCGCAAAAGTAGTGGCCTCATTTAAAACTACAGCTGAAAATGCTATCACAAAAGGGCTAAAACTCTATCCAATGTACTTTAGAAGAAGAAAAGACAGCCAAAGAAAGATTGGACACCGACAAAAATATCTAAATGTAACTATACAGGAAATTAAAGCTTAGGCTTTTGTTTTTTCGATTATATCAGCGGCCCGGGTTCTCCATATATCCGGGCCGTTTTTAATGTAATATTTGAAAGACTCATCATCTACGAGATTACCCAAAAGCACTTTTCTTTCAGTAGCATCTTTTATTTCAGTTAATATCTTTCTGCGAATCTGCTCCAACTCGTTAAGAAAATCACCACTTTCCTCTGTTATGATCTCCTCAAGCTTTTTTCGCAAATGACCCGCATAAGCTGGACAATTGCCCTCTGTCCCTATAGCTATCTGCAAATCGTTTCGCCTTAGCACAGCCGGAACGAAAAAATCGCATATCTGCGGACAATCAACCACATTGCACAAAATCCCCAACTTCTGGCTGTCTTGATAGACCATCTTGTTCACATCTTCCTTATTTGTCGCGGCTATAACTAACGTTGCCTCGTTGAGGTATTCCTTAAGATATTTGCTCCTGATGAGTTCAATATGATTTTTATTGCAGAAATCGATTAAAAGATCACCCGGCTTCTCGGCGACTATCACTACTCTCGCACCAGAATCAAATAGAACACGTGCTTTCTGTAAGGAAACTGACCCCCCGCCTATCACAACTGCCTTGCGGCCTTGCATCTCAAGAAATATCGGATACTTAGTCATAGCAACGCTATTATAACAAATACCGATGCTCTGCGAAGTTTTTTTTAGATTTTAATAAAAAATGCGAACGAAAGCTAAAACTGCCTCAAAAACCTAAGGTCATTTTCAAACAGAAGCCTGATATCCTTAATACCATACTTCTGCATCGTCAGCCTTTCTATCCCGAATCCGAACGCCCATCCGGTATATTTTTCGTTATCAATCCCCACAGCATCGAAAACATTCGGATCGACCATCCCGCAACCCCCTACTTCCATCCAGCTCTCGTTTCCGTTCTTATCCACCCAGAGAAGATCAACTTCGGCACTGGGCTCTGTAAACGGGAAAAAGCTCGGTCTCAGCCGCCATTTAATATCCTGACCGAAAAATGCATGAATAAACTGACCTATCGAGCTTTTAAGATCAACCATCGTTATTCCCTCATCGACAACAAGGGCTTCGATCTGATGGAACATGAACATATGAGTAGCGTCCACTGTATCAGGCCGGTAAACCCTGCCAGGTGCAACCACTCGAATCGGAGGCTTTTTATTCTCCATCACCCTGATCTGAATCGTCGAAGTCTGGCTTCTCAGCAACGTTGACTCATCAACATAAAAGTTGTCAAGCGGATCTCTGGCTGGATGCTCAGGCGGAATATTCAGGGCTATAAAATTATGCCATTGATCCTCTACCTCCGGGCCGTAGGCAATATCAAAACCCATCCGAGAAAAAATCTCCAAAAGCTCATCAATCGTCTGGCTTATAACATGACGCTTGCCGATTTCAAACCCAACCCCCGGAACAGTAACATCAACCAACTCCTTTTCACCAGCCGCTGGTGCTGCACCTAATTTATCCTTTAACTCATCAAAGCCTTGTGTAACCTTCTTCTTGACCGCATTTGCAATCTGACCGGCTTTGGGCTTATCCTCTTTACTGAACTTGCCTATCTGGCTGAGCATTCCGACAACCTTGCCCTTACGGCTTAGGTATTTTATACGAAATGCTTCCAAAGATTCAACATCACTTACCTTCTGCAAATCTTCCAGAGCTTCGGAACCAATTTGTTCGAATTGCTCAAGCTTAGACACTTTCGTCCTCCGTGAGACGATATTGAATAATTAACTTCTGCTACAATGCGGCTTTTGCTGCCTCGACTATAGCATCAAAACCGGCTGCGTCTGCGATGGCTATTTCACTGAGCATCTTGCGGTTAATCTCAATATTAGCTTTCTTCAAGCCGTTGATAAATTCACTGTATCGGATGCCCCTTTGTTTGCAGGCGGCGTTAACACGAGTGATCCACAAGCCCCTGAAATCGCGTTTACGAAGTTTTCTTCCAATACGTGCATTAACTTGCGCGCGAACACTGGCTTCTTTAGCTAACCGGATTAATCGCCCTGCCGATGCGCGATGGCCTTTGACTAAGTTTAGTATGCGTTTTTTGGCTTGATGGCGCGCTGCGCCTTTTCTTGCTCTTGGCATTTTCAGCTTTCCTTAAATAATCAAATTAACATTTCAGTTTACTGGCGGCAGCTGAGATAAGCCGAGAAGTAAACCATTTTTTAAAAAACCACGAAAACAGGCCTTACAATAACATAGATGTTAGGCCTGCAACATTACTTTGGCGGTTTTACCTAAAGCTTTGGTCATAGTTCCAGTTCCGGAAAGTCTCCTGCGTCTCTTGGCGTTCTTACTGCTCATCAGATGACCGGAAAAAGACTTACTAAACTTAACTTTTCCAGAAGCTGTTACTTTTACTCTTTTTTTCAACCCCTTATGGGTTTTCTGTTTTGGCATAATACTTAACTTTCCTAATCTCTCGACTAAAATCAAAACGGGTATATTAAGCTAAACCTGCCCTCAGGTCAAAATAAATCCTGAAAATTTCCAAAAAAACCATGCAATTTTGATCGATCATTTTTGCGGGTAGAGGCGGCTTGAGGGGTGAAAATGGGGGAAAAGTGGTGTGTTTTTTTGGAATTTTTACGAATATTTACGAATTTTTTGGAAAAGTTGGGTGTTTTTTACGAAATTTTTTACGCTACCTGCATTTTTGATTGAAAGATTTTTTTAACCACGAAGCACACGAAGAGCACGAAGAAAAAAGAAGTTAGAAGTTAAAGACAAAAAATGAACCACGAATTATCACGAATTTTTAAAAGAGTTTTTTTTGTTGATAAGTGGGGTTTTAAAAGAGATAATGGTATTTGGAGTTTAGATGAAAAAAAATAAAACCGCATGGGCAAAAAAATTGCCCATCCTACGAGGTTATTAGGAGAAAGGTATTATGAAATCAAAACGTGTTTGGGCAGCTAGATTACTTGCCTTATTGGTTATGTCATTTGGTCTTTCATTGTTGGTGAGTATAGATTCTGCAAACAAAATGCCGTACACGAAGAGAATTGAAATAAAAGCCAATAATAATGTTGAAGAAATTATCAATGCAGTCTAAAATCTTGGCAGAGATGACTTATACATAACAACAAAAGACAAAGGATGGTATATAAAAAAACCGATATTTCTTTGGGTAGGTATGGGTTTATTTGTCTCATTCGGTTTTTTCTTAGGAATCTATTACGTAATATATTGTTGTATAAATGGTCTATTGAATCCAATGACAAGAGAGGATAATTTGTTAAAACCAACATCGTAAAATATGTTGGATGGGTAAATAATTTGCCCATGCGGCCACTGGATTCCTGATCGGGGTCAGGAATTACATTTTAATAGACCCGTTCGACTTCGCTCAGATGACAAAAAGACTGGATTCCTGCCTGCGCAGGAATGACAAATTTAGATTGCCGCAGTCGCTTTGCTCTTTCGCAATGACTAAGCGAAACTGGTCATTTTAGTTTATAGCGGTATTATTGTGGATTTGGGATAAAAAGTAAAGGGAAAACATTAATAGAAATCAGAAGTTAGAAGTCAGAAATCAGAAATCAGAAATCAGAAAAAGACAAAAGAACTGGATACCCGCCTGCGCGGGTATGACACGAAAGAATAGGTTTCTCCGCTCCGCTTCGCTTCGGTCGAAATGACAGGGGGAAGTTGCTTTTCTCACTTCGGTCAAAATGACAGGAGAGGAATGGATTCGGAGCTTTCGCAGGAATGACAGGATGTGGAAGGGATGCTATTTTATCTGGCAGCTTCCGCTGCTCAGATGTCGCGTGGGGTAAAACCCCACCCTACAAAGCTGCGAGACTTTACAATTCCTTTAAGAAACAGCGTGGGTAAACCAGTTACCCACCCTACCAGACTGTTTTTTATTCACAATCCAATTCCTTCAATTCACAGCTAACCTCTATTTATTTTTTATCTTTTTGTTTTTCCTTTTCTTCTTCTAACTCCTTTTTAATCATTTTCAGACGGTCGCGTATGATATACGTCACTATTGCAATTATAATAAGTCCACCAAAAATAAATTTTAACCAGTCTTCTATTGATTTATCTTCTGCATATAGAAATCCAGACATCTTTCACCGCCTTTCATATTTTCCCTTTCACAAAAGAACCACCCAAGGTTGTTTTGTCCCTGTCCATGCCTGATATTCTACCCCTAAACTACCTATTTGGCAATAATTTACTGCGTAGAGAGTTATTTTGACAGTTTTTCGCTTCTGTCCTTTGCATTTTTTAGTGCGGCGGAAACCAAATCGCCGAATTTACCCTCTAAAAACGTCTTTATTGCTGCTTCTGTTGTGCCGCCGGGGGAAGTTACTTTTCGTCTCAGGTCGGCTGGGGTTTCGCCTTTTTCGCTTGCTTTCACGGCGAGCATAGCTGCTCCCCTGGCTGTTTGCAATACCAATTGCTCGGCTACCTCTTGGCTCAGGCCCATATCTGTGGCTGTTTTTATCATTTCCTCGATAAGAAGGAAAAAATAGGCCGGGCCGCTGCCGCTAACGGCTGTAACTGCATCGATTAGCCGCTCATCTTCCACTACTACTGCCGCACCTACCGCGCCGAAAATCTTTAGAGCTGTATCTAAACTGTCGTGGGCTTTTTCGTTGGCGTAAATTGCGGTTGCACCCTCGCTTATCAAAGCCGGAGTATTTGGCATAACCCTGATTATTGCAAGATCGCCGAGAACGGCAGCTATCTTTTCGATCCTGACGCCGGCGGCTATAGATATTATAAGCGAATCCGGCTTGACGCTTGTCTTGATACCGCCAAGAACATCGCTCATCATTTGCGGCTTGATACTCAGGACAAGGATATCCACATCGGCGGCCAGCTTGCAATTATCGCTGGTTGTATTAATCTGATATTCGTTTGCAAGATATTCGAGCCTTTCTTGCCGGACATCGCTCACAATTACATCGTTGCTCGAAAAAACCGCTGCCCCGATAACACCCTTTATCAGAGCCTCTGCCATATTTCCACCGCCGATAAATCCAATTCTGGCCACTTGCTACTCCTCAATTAAAAAACTAAAAGATACAAAAAATTTAACCGCTTTTGGCGGAACTTCTTAACAACAGCGTGGGTAACAAGTTACCCACCCTACTAAAAGATACAAAAAATTTAACCGCTTTTGGCGGAACTTCTTAACAACAGCGTGGGTAACAAGTTACCCACCCTACTAAAAGATACAAAAAATTTAACCGCTTTCGGCGGAACTTCTTAACAACAGCGTGGGTAACAAGTTACCCACCCTACAAAGACTGGATTCTTGCTATCGTTACAAATTCCTATGCAATTCAATTATTATTCTCTTCCTGTGAATCTTCATCCCTTGTTAACGCAATCGGTATATCAATCCAGAACATCGATCCATCATCAAGACTGCTTTCGAGTCCGATCGTTCCAGCCAGCAATGTCGCCAATTCCTTGCATATAGCAAGTCCCAACCCGCTGCCTTCGGAGCTTCTTGTTAGCGAGCCATCTGCCTGTCTGAATTTTTCAAATATTTTCTCCCTGTCGGCCTCTGCTATCCCGCAGCCGCTATCGCTGACCGACATCCTGACCATCCTCTCATCAAGCATAGATATTCTTACCTCGATACGGCCTTGTTCAGAGGTAAATTTAACAGAATTGCTCAGGAAATTATACAATATCTGCCGTACTTTGCCACAGTCTGTAGTTATCAGAGGCAAATCCTCATCGGCTATCAGTTTAACCTTGATCTTTTTGTCCCTGGTCAGAACGGCGAATGAGGCGATAACCGACCTGCACATATCTTCTATATTGAACTGTTCGATATGCAGCTTCATTTTGCCAGCTTCGCTTTTTGCAAGGTCAAGCAGGTCATTTATCATATTCAAAAGATTTTTCCCGCCGACTATGATATTCTCAGCATACCTTTTCCCCCGATCCTCATTTATAACATTCGGGTTTTCCTTGATTATCTCGGCAAATCCCAATATCGCATTCAAAGGCGTGCGGAACTCGTGGCTCATATTCGCGAGAAATTCGCCCTTAACCTTATTAGCCTTAAAAAGCTCGATATTTCGCCCTGAAAGCTCTGCGATTTTTCCGTCGAGCTGCTTGTTGGCCTTCCTAAGCTTTTTCTGACCGGCTTGCAATGCATCGAGCATGTCGTTGAATGACTGTGATAATTTTTCGTACTCGTCCCTGGTCTTTATCGAGCTGCGGATGTCAAGATTGCCCTCGGTGACATTATTTGCAAGTGCCCTAAGCTGCCGGATAGGCCGTAATATCACACGTTGAGTTATTATGTAAAAAGCAATTATCGCACCCGTCCCCCCGATCAACCATGCAGCCGCTATCCAGACCCAATTCATAAAAGCGATTCTTTTTATATGGGCTGCGGGCTTTTCGATCACAATCGCCCCAACAGCTTCACTTTGCCCAAAAGGCCTGGCTGTACCCTGAGGATTATGACAGCTCACGCAGTTTTCATTTGCCCGGACAATCCGAACATAGCAGCTGCGAAACTGGCCGTCTTTCTCTTCAAGGATTATGTCCTCCTGCCTGCTCTCATTGCCTTTGATGCTTTCGATCAGCTCTTTTGTTTGCGGCTGAAGCTTTTCGAATTTCTCAGCTTCGGCCTCGGTAAAACGCATCCATTTGATCTGTGCCTGATTTGGCTCCGTCATCGCACCGGTCGGGCCAAGCTGGGGAAGTGAACCCTGACCGCTATCCTCAAGCTGGAAATGTCGGTTCTGAAGCATCTGCGATTCGGCTTTGCCGGAATCGAGCAGCGACTTCAAAGTCAGCTTACCCATCCAGATATAGGGAAGAATTAGCGCGATAGTCAGGATGAATATTACTGCTGCCCCAAATGCTATCCGGCATTTTTCTGCAAGTGACAGCGGCGAAAGATGCAGAAAAACCAGAATCTTATGCCAAACTATATTGATAATTTTTCGCATAAGCTGCTTTTAATAAACGTCAACTTTTTATTTATCAGCATTTTTTTCTAACTGGTGCAGATGCTTTTGAGTTCGCAAATTAAGTTCTTCAAGCTGCTTGGCATCAACCTCACTTGGAGCATTCGTAAGCAGGCATTGTCCTTTTTGTGTTTTCGGGAACGCAATGACGTCTCTTATATTATCAGTTCCAGCCAAAAGCATTATCATCCTATCGAGCCCGAAAGCTAATCCTCCATGCGGCGGCGCACCATATTCAAGAGCATCAAGGAAAAAGCCGAATTGCAATCTTGCCTGCTCTTTCGATATGTTAAGAAGCTCAAAAACCTGCTCCTGCACACGCGGGTCATGGATACGAATACTGCCTCCGCCTACTTCGGAACCGTTAACTACCAGATCATAAGCCTGCGATATTATATTCGCCGGATCGGTCTTGAGTTTCTCCAAATCCTCAGCAATAGGAGCGGTGAACGGATGATGCAGCGAATCATAACGTTTTTCATCCTCGTTCCAGTCGAACAGCGGAAAATCCACCACCCATACAAATCCAAACGATTCCTTATCATAAAGACCGAGTTCCTCAGCTAACCTGCATCTCAACGGTGCAAGTGCCTTATTAGCGATTTTTTCCTTATCGGCAACAAACAGCAGCAAGTCGCCATCCTTTGCACCAAACGTCTCGACTATTTTATCAAGCTGCTGCTCGTCAAAGAATTTTGCGATACTGCTGGCAAGGGTAATTTTCCCATTCTCTTCTTTTGCCTTGAACCACGCTAATCCCTTTGCACCGTAATCGCCAACAAAACCGGTCAGCGTTTTTTCGATATCACTGCGGCTGTACTTCGCACCGCCCGGCGCACAAAGACCCTTTACTATTCCGCCATTTGCAACAACTGAACTGAATACCTTGAAACTACTGTCCTTTGCAATTTCGGAAATATCTTTCAGCTTCATATCAAATCTAAGGTCAGGCCTGTCAATGCCATAATCCTTCATCGACTCTTTATAGGTCATCCGGCGTATCGGCAAAGTAAGTTCAATACCAAGTATATCTTTCCAGATTTTGGCAATTAATTTTTCGTGAAGGCTTATGACGTCATCACTATCGACAAAACTCATCTCAACATCGATCTGCGTAAATTCGGCTTGTCTGTCCGCTCTCGGATCTTCATCACGAAAACATCTGACTATCTGAAAATATTTATCTACCCCGCTGACCATGAGTATCTGCTTAAATAGCTGGGGCGACTGAGGCAATGCATAGAATGAATTCGGCACTAATCTGCTCGGAACAAGAAAATCCCTCGCCCCTTCTGGGGTGCTTTTGCCGAGCATCGGCGTTTCAATCTCCCAGAAACCGCTCGTATCGAAAAAATCCCGCACAATTTTAGTCACCCGATGACGCATCTGAAGCCGCTTCTGCATTACAGGCCTGCGAAGATCGACATACCTGTTAGTCAATCGGATTTCCTCATTCGTCTTTTCAGCATTATCTATCTCAAACGGCGGCGTCTTAGCCACATTTAAAATTTCAAGTTTGCTTACCACCACTTCGATCTGACCGGTAGCCAATTTAGGATTTTCAAGACCCTCGCCTCGCGGCCCCACAACTCCCGCAGCCGCTACCACCCATTCACAACGTAGATCACGGGCCAGCTTATGTGCCTCCGGATAAGTCTCCGGATTGAATACTAATTGAGTTAAACCCTCCCTGTCGCGAAGATCGACGAATACCAGATTGCCATGATCTCTATAAGAATGAACCCACCCTGCCAATACTACCTCCCTGCCCGAATCTTTCAGCCGAAGACTGCCGCAGTCAACTGTTCTCTTCAACATAAAATAATCTTTCACAAAAAAATACGCAACCTCTTGCAATTCAATAAAATACAAAAGGAAGTATAGTAGCCTAAAAAGCGATTTTAGTCAATCAATTCTTGACTACATAGCCAAAAACCGCTACTCTTTGCAAAACAGTTAACGAATTTATGATTTTCATACTTAATCGAAAGGAAAACCAAGATGTTTACAATGATTGTGGACGTGACCGCAAGAGAAATCCTTGACAGCCGAGGCAACCCAACCGTAGAAGTCGATG
>JADHXY010000034.1 GCA_016782755.1 Phycisphaerae bacterium
GTAGGGGAACCTGCGGCTGGATCACCTCCTTTCTAGGGATAACTAGAACGCAGTTTTAGAACTGTGATAAGTCAGCGCATTTTCGCTGTTGTGCTTAACTGTTCTTGATATAAAAAAAGCCCGTGCCTTTTGGTGCGGGCTTTTTTATTTGACTTTTCCGCTAATGGGACGTACTTTGGTGTTGCTATGATTGATATAGAAAAAATCAAACCAGAGATTGAACGGGTATGTCGGAGTTTACCGGTCAAACGATTAGGTCTGTTTGGTTCTGCCTTGAGCCATAGTTTTTCTCAAGATAGCGATGTCGATGTTTTAGTTATTTTTGATTCGGACGAAAATATTGACCTTTTCGATAAGTATTTTGAATTAAAAGAGCAATTAGAAGAATTATTTAAACGAAAGGTTGACCTGGTTGTTGATAAAAAATTCAAAAACCCTGTGCTGAGAGAATCCATTGACAGAACAAGGACTATCATTTATGAACGATAAAACAAGAAAAAATCTGAAAAGTTGCGTGATTGTCGAGTGGGAAAACGCCGGTAAACCTAATTGGGGTAAAAAGGAAACAATAGGGATGTGTCTTTTCGTTGATGCTGAATTAAAAGCAGAAAAACTTGTTCCTTCACCAAAGTTCTGCAAAGCGATTGAATCAAATAATTTGAAATATGTTAAAACATGGGTATTGGGCTGTCACTTTTCCTGGCTTAATCCACGGTTATGATATTGTTGATGAGGCCATCGTATGGCAAGCCGCTACAAAACACCTGCCGATTCTAATCGGAGAAATAAAAGAAATATTGAGCATCTGACAAATAATTTTGATCTTGACTTGAGAACAATCAGGAGATTGTGATTATCTTTATGAATGATATTGGCAGACAAATTGATGAAGATACTCTCGCTGGATACGAGCGAAGGGCGCCTGGCTGGCAGGTTCGCTGTCTGCGATGTGGTTTCAGTGAACATTGGGGCAAATACGGAATCCGAAAATGGGCCACTGGCCGCAAATATACCATTGGCCGATGCTCTCGATGCAGGAGGTTTTGCTGTCACGTTATTGAAAAGCGAAAATCTCAATCTGCCACGAATAGCAAACCCCAGTCATCGTAGTTGCATCATATAAATGTCAATAACCCAGTCTGTTCCCGCATACGAGTTTACATTGTGATGTTGCAGACTTACTAAACCTGTTGAATAAGGTACTGCCGGTTTTTGGCAGGGCTTTTTTTGTAAAAAGAGATTCTATTATCGTGTATTTGTATTATACCTGTTAACTTTCCGGGCTGTTGCTGTTCATCTGTTTTTCGATTATACCCCCGCTTTTCATAGCAGCTTTTTTTGCTATTGATATGAATTTATGCATACCAATATTTACCTGATCGGTGAATTTCCCCGTCGAAAACTGAGAAGAAATTGATGCTATTTGATTATTATTACCACCGATTCCCTCGGGTGAGGGCGACAATGTGTAAATCGCCGTACCAAAACCTGCAAAATAAATAACCATCATGAATATTAACTTGCTTTTCCAACCACCCATATAACACCCCCAGAAAATTCAAACATAGAAAAATACTGTTTCTCTCTATGTAATAGAGTATAGTAATTTAAAAACTAAATGCCAAGTGATCAGAGAAAAATTATTTAAAATTGTGGGGTTATTTTGAGGTGCTAAACAGATGGCGGACACTTGGCGAGAGGTTGTACTGCTCACATTTACAAGGAGCGTCCGTTATGGCAAAGTACCGAAAATACAGCAGTGAATTTAAATTACAGGCAAGCTTGACACAGCACTTTTCCGGAAGGTTGTTTTTATGAAAGGCAGCTTTTTTACGGCGGATATTATCGGGCGAGGAGGTATTTTTTTAAAAAAAGAAAGGGACCAGAGATTCATTCTGCCGGCCCCCCCAATTAAAAGAAGAGAGAGAAGAGTCAATTTATGTTAGCGATAAACTCATTCTAAACAAAGGATACAAAATAAAAAACACAGTAGGGGCGAAAAAATATTTTTTTATTTTTTTAGCTTCGGTATGAGATATTTTCCGGTGTAGCTGTGTTTGTTATCGGCGATTTTTTCGGGTGGGCCGACTGCAACTATCTCTCCGCCGGCATCGCCGCCTTCGGGGCCGAGGTCGATTATATAGTCGGCTGTTTTTATGACATCGATATTGTGTTCGATCACTATTACGGTATTGCCCATATCGCAGAGCCGCTGAAGTACGTTTAGCAGATTATGGATATCGGCGAAGTGAAGACCTGTTGTAGGCTCATCGAGGAGGTATAGCGTATGGCCGGTTGCGGCTTTGCCGAGTTCGGAGGCGAGTTTTACCCTTTGGGCCTCACCGCCGGAGAGGGTTGTTGAGGCCTGGCCGAGTGTCATATAGCCTAATCCCACATTATTTAGTGTGTTAAGGTATCTGACTATCGAAGGGAAATTAGCAAAAAAGCCTTGAGCTTCTTCTATCCTCATGTCGAGGATGTCGGCGATATTTTTCCCCTTATAGGTTACTTGCAGGGTTTCTGGGTTGTATCTTAAGCCTTTGCATTGCTGGCAGGTAACATAGACATCGGGCAGAAAATGCATCTCGATCTTTTTTGTTCCCTGTCCCTTGCAATATTCGCACCTGCCGCCTTTTACGTTAAAGCTGAAACGACCGGGTTTATATCCTCGTATCTTGGCTTCTCTGGTCATGGAAAAGAGTTTTCTGATCTCGTCGAAGACACCGGTGTATGTGGCCGGGTTACTTCGAGGGGTTTTTCCTATGGGGGACTGATCGATCTCAATCACCTTGTCGATCTGTGAGGTACCGGTGATGATTTTGTGTTTACCGGGTTTTTCCCTGGATTCATAAAGCCTGCGTTTCAGGCCCCGCAGCAAGATTTGATTTACAAGCGTGCTTTTACCCGATCCGGAAACGCCTGTGACGCATGTAAAGACACCGAGTGGGAATTTTACGTTAATTTCTTTGAGGTTATTTTCGGTTGCACCTTTGACCTCGATAACTCTTCTGAGGCTGTATTTTCTTCTTTTGGTCGGGAGGTCAATCTTTTTTTTGCCGCTCAAGTACATCGCCGTTAATGAACTCTGGCATTTGATGATTTTCTCTAATTTTCCCTGCACAACCAGTTCTCCTCCGTGTGCGCCGGCGGCAGGGCCGATATCTATAATATGGTCGGCATTTCTTATGATGTCTTCATCGTGTTCTACTACTATGACGCTATTGCCTATATCGCGAAGTTTTTTCAGGATACCTAAAAGCCGGTCATTGTCGCGGTTGTGCAGGCCGATAGTTGGTTCATCGAGTACATAGCACACGCCCACCAGGCCGCTGCCGACTTGTGTTGCTAAGCGTATTCTCTGAGCTTCTCCGCCGGAAAGCGTACCGCTCTTGCGACCAAGGGTTAGATAGCCGAGGCCTACATCGACCATAAACCTTAACTTAGCACGTATCTCTTTGAGGATTTGTTTTGCAATAATGCTCTTTTCGGCATCGAGCTCAAGGTTTTCAAAAAATACCTGTGCGAGGCTGACACTTAGGCCGGTGAGGTAATGTATGTTTTTACCGCCGACGGTTACGGCTGTGGCTTCGGGTCGGAGCCTTGCACCGTTGCAGCTTTGGCATGGCTGTTCGGAAAGATAGCTGTGGAGGCGAGCTTTTACATATTCGCTGGTTGTTTTTTGCCAGCGTCTTGTAAGGTTTGGTATTACGCCCTCGAAGTTAATGCCGTATTTTTTCCTGTCTTCGGCGGTTGTTCCGTACATCAGTATTTTTGCGATGGGTTTTGGTATTTGCTCAAATGGTGCAGCTTTGCTGATCCCGACCGCAGAGCAGAATTTTTTTATCAGGCGGTTATAGTAAATATTCATTCTCTTTCCGCCTTTTCGCCATGCACCGATAGTGCCGTTCTCGAGGGAGACGCTTTTGTCGGATACTATGAGGTCAGGGTCGAATTCGAGTATTGTGCCGAGTCCGTCACAGCTTTTGCAGGCTCCGTATGGGCTGTTGAAGCTGAAAAGCCTGGGCGACATCTCTTCGAGAGAACATTTGGGGTGTTTTGCACAAGCGAATTTTTCGCTGTATATCTCTTCTGTCCATTTGCCGTTACCGCCGTTTTTAGCGTTTTTCTCAGGCGATTGTGAAAGTATGAGTATTACTCCATCGGCGAGCTTGACGGCAGTTTCGACTGAGTCGGCAAGCCTGATATTGACGTTTTCCTTGATAATTATCCTGTCGACAACGGCTGCGATATCGTGTTTTTTATTTTTGTCAAGCGTCGGCAGGTTTTTTATATCGTGCACTGTCCCGTCTATGCGTATTCTTACAAAGCCCTTACGCTGAATATCGGCAAGAATGTCTTTATGTTCGCCTTTTTTGCCCCTGATAAGCGGCGCGCATACCTGTATCTTAGTACCTTGAGGTTTTGAGAGTATAGAATCGACTATCTGCGACGAGTGCTGGCTGGTAATTTCTTTTCCACAGACCCAGCAATGCGGCGTTCCGGCGCGGGCGAAGAGCAGTCGGAAATAGTCATAGATTTCGGTTGTGGTTGCAACCGTCGAACGGGGATTGCTTGCAGAGCTTCTTTGTTCGATAGCGATTGTAGGGGGTAAGCCGCTGATCTCGCGAATATCAGGTTTTTGCATCTGTTCGAGGAATTGCCTTGCATATGAGCTTAGAGACTCTACGTATTTTCTTCTTCCTTCGGCGTAGATGGTATCGAAAGCAAGGGTACTTTTTCCCGATCCGCTTATTCCGGTGATGACAACGAGCTTATCCCGTGGAATATCGATATCGATATTTTTAAGGTTGTGCTCAGCAGCCCCGGTAATTCTTATGACTTTTTGAGAATCTTTGTCCATCTCAGATCATCAACCAAGTAATATTCGAAATTATTACATTGTCCAAACCTTTCATAATATCATATAAGAGCTATAATGTAAACCAGTAAAGGTTGACCGCCGGTGAAAGTTAAAGGAAAAAACTTGTTTTTCTGAATAGATCGGCGATAATGGCAGTCAATTATGCATAATAAGCTATATATAGCCACAGCAAGGAGATATGCAAATAGAGGCTGAAAGTTCGAGATTAATGCTTCACTTGTTTTTCAAGGTTTATGGGCAGATTTGTTACCTGTCGCATTTAGAAACTTTGCGTTGTTTTGAGCGGGTTTGTGTTCGGGCAGGGGTTCCGCTGCGTTACAGCTGTGGATTTAATCCTCGCCCGCGTATATCTTTGCCTTTGCCAAGAAGCGTTGCTTTAGAATCTGAGGCGGAACTGGCTTGTTTGAGAATTGAAACCGGCTATGCGCCGGATTTGGTAGAAATGAAAAACAGTCTGCAAAACGAGTTTCCGTTAGGTTTTAAGATAATAGCACTAAATTTGAGTCAAAGCACAAAGATACCTCAAGCCGTAGGTGTAAAGTATGAGTTTAATCTGAATGGTGATAGTTTTAATGAGGAGATAGACTCGGCTATATTGGAAGTGCTTGGAAGTGAGAGTGTTTTTTTGCAGAGAAGGTCTAAGAAAGGCCGTATCAAGGAAGTTGACGTTCGTTTATATATAAATTCTGCGATTCGGGCGAAACGGCAGATTACGGTTGATTGCAAGGTAACCCCGGCTGGAACTATCAGAATAAATGAGTTACAGCAGATATTTCACCTCTCCAGCGACAGACTCGATGGGCAGGTGAAAAGAAAAGAAGTTCTTTGGGATTGAAATAAATTTTAGATTAGCGAACAGGAAAAAATATATGTCACGAGAAATGCTGGTAAATGTTTCGGAGCAGGAGGAGTGCAGAGTTGCGGTCGTATCGGATGGCAACCTTGAAGAGTTGTATACAGAAAGAACAAGCTGGATAAGCCACGTTGGTAATATTTATAAGGGAAAAGTTACAAATATAGAGGCGAGCATACAGGCGGCGTTTATAGATTTTGGAATAGGCAAGAATGGTTTTTTGCATGTAAGCGACCTTCACCCACGTTATTTCCCAGCTCAGGACGGCAAAAAAACGGAACGCGTTGGCAAGAGACAGTCTCTGAACAGCCGTCTTCCGATCCAGAAGTGTCTTCGTAAGGGACAGGAAGTAATGGTTCAGGTAACCAAAGAGGGAGTAAATACAAAGGGGCCTACTCTTAGTACTTATATCTCACTTCCCGGGAAATACCTTGTGATGATGCCGTGGATGAAGAAGCATGGTGTGTCACATAAGATAGATGATGAGGCCGAGCGTGACAGGCTGCGAAAGCTGCTTGAAGAAATAGATAGGCCCAGTGATCTGGGCTTTATAATCAGAACTGCAGGGCAGGGTTGCTCCAAAAGAGAGATACAGAGCGATATGAAGTATCTTTGCCGCCTGTGGAAGGCCATTGACAAGCGAGGTAAAACCGATAAGTCTCCAAGGGAGCTGTACAAGGAATCTGATCTGGTGATTCGAACGCTCAGGGACATTTTTCGCAGCGATATAAACAAAATAATCTGCGATTCTGAAAGTAATGTAAAACGTATAAGAGATTTTCTGGCTATCACTATGCCTCGTTATAAAAAACGGGTTCAGTTGTATCAGGGTCAGCAGCCGCTTTTTCATGAGTACAACATCGAGAAGGAAATCGAAAAAGTTCAAAGCCGGACCGTTGAGCTTGTAGGCGGCGGTTCTATAGTTATAGAGCAGACCGAGGCCCTTGTTGCAGTAGATGTTAACAGCGGAAGTTACCGCCAGAAAAAAGATGCAGAACTGACGGCTTTTGATATCAATATAAATGCGGCAGGTGAAATAGCAAAACAGCTGAGACTTCGGGACCTGGGCGGTTTGATTATTTGTGATTTTATCGACATGAGGAGCGCAAAGCACCGAGCGGAAGTGGAAAAGAAATTCAAAGATGCCCTGAAGGCTGACCGGGCAAGGTGCAAAGTTCTGAGGATAAGCAGCTTTGGAGTTATTGAGATGACTCGTCAGCGAATGAGGCCTTCGCTTCAGCTGAGCACGTATATTTCATGCCCGCATTGCGGCGGAAGCGGTTTTGTAAAGAGCCACGAGTCAATGGCTATAGAGATAATAAGGATGCTGAATTTGTCTTCATCTAAAAAGGCCATCAAAAAAATAGAGATATTTGTTTCCGAAGAGGTTGCCGATTATCTGCACAATGCTAAGAGAGGCTCTATCGTAGCTTTCGAAGAAGCTAATGCCAAAGAGGTTTTGATCCACGGTTCCAGCGAATACCGGGGTGAAAGGCACAATGTTATTTGTTATAACGACAGAGGAAGTGTCGTTAAATTGAATTAGTCCTGAGGACTTGATTGTTATTTTATTATTCAGTTGTGTATGGAGTTTTTGAAAAATGGAATTTGACCTTGATTACGCCAGGGAGGTACTCGTTAATGAGGCAAAGGCGATTAATTCGATTGTATCTATTGTTGACGGCAGTTTCGAACAAGCCGTTGAAGCGATGTATAATTGCAAGGGATCAGTGATCCTGAGCGGAATTGGAAAAGCCGGAATCATTGGAGAAAAGATCAGTGCAACCCTTGCTTCGACAGGTACACCGAGCCATTTTTTGCATCCGGCAGAGGCTATTCATGGCGATCTGGGAAGGCTCAGAGATGATGATATTGTTATAGTTTTAAGTCACGGCGGAGAAACAAGCGAGGTTATCCGTTTTATTAATCTTGTCAAACAGCTTGGAATTATGTTAATAAGCGTAACCGGCGACGCAAAAAGCACACTTGCTAAATACAGTGACATTACGTTATGCATGGGCAAGCAAAACGAAGTATGTCCGCTTGGAGTAGCTCCGAGTGTATCGACAACATGCATGCTCGCTATCGGCGACGCATTGGCACTGACAGTTATGAAAGCGCGTAACTTCGGCGTTGAGGATTATGTAAGATTTCATCCGGGCGGCTCTCTTGGTGCAAGATTAATGACCGTTGGGCAATCTATGATGTTCAAAGCCGGTGAGAAACTGCCGCTTGCAAACCAGGGCGAAACTATCAGGCAAATGCTCGAAGAAACTTCTGATGTCAAGCGTCATGGAGCGGTAATTGCTGTAGATGCTGATGGCAAACTTGCCGGTGTTATTACCGATGCTGATCTCAGGAGGCTTGTGGCAAAGCATGGCGAAAAAGCTTTTGATTTTAAGGTTTCGGATATTATGACCGCTGACTGCAAACGGATTCGGGTTGATGCGCTAGCGGCTGAGGCAACGGCTCTTTTTCATAAGTTCCGAATTGATGAGCTGCCTGTTGTTGATGCAGAGGGAAAACCGTTGGGGCTTATAGATGTCCAGGATGTATTGACGATAAAAGTTGTAGGTTAAAGAAGAGAGTGATTTATGTCTGAACGCAAAATTGATCTGGAAAAGATACGGCTGCTAGTGCTCGATGTTGACGGGGTGCTTACCGATGGCAGTATAATAATAAATGCTGATGGAAGCGAGAGTAAGAGTTTCAACACTCTCGACGGACACGGTATAAAGATGTGGCAGAGGTCGGGAGCGAAGGTAGCATTTTTGAGCGGAAGGCAGTCTGAACCCACCCAGAAAAGAGCCGATCAGCTTGGTGTAGATTTTTGTTTTCAAGACATCCACGTCAAGTTCCCTGTGCTTGAAGACCTGTGCAAACAGCTTGATATAGGGCTTGAAAATGTTGCCTACATAGGCGATGACCTTCCCGATCTGCCGATAATATTGCGTGTCGGTTTTGGTGTTTGTGTTTTCAACGCACCGCAGGAGATAAAAAACAGGGCTGACTACGTGACCAGTGTTCCCGGCGGCAGCGGGGCCGTCCGAGAGGTAATTGAGCACATACTCAAGAATACAGGTAAGTGGGATGAGCTTATGCAAAGATACGAAAACTGAGTTGATCCGGAGTTTACATGGAATCAAAATCGCGGAGATTTATAATAGTACTACTTTCTTTGGGCGTTGTTTTTGCGGCTTTTGTTTTTTACAATATTTTTAGCGATATGCCTGTAATAACGATTGATAGCGAAATTTCTGATCCTTGCATTATTGACCCGCAGCAGGATGTGATAGGAAAGGTCGGCGATATTGGAGTAGGGACCTTTAAGAATGCGGTCTATTATGATTATGGTAAAAGCGGTAAGATAGTAGGCGAATTCGGGTTTGAGAGACTGCTGCACGAGAGCGGAAGCGAGTGGTTTCTCAACAAGCCTTACCGCCGGATTTACGCGGATGGTTTTGATTGTTTTATAGACTCCGACTCCGGAAGCGTTTCGGTAGATTCCGGATTAGGCAGGCCTGATTTTAAGGAGTTCACGCTGACCGGAAATGTTACGGTTCGTTTCATACCAAAATCCGGCGATTCCGCAAGAGAGGCCCGATTATATCTTGAGGACATTACCTTTATTAGTGAGCGTTCGCTATTTACAACCAACAGGTCAGTGAGACTTGAATCCGATCAGGCAAGCTTGAAGGGGCAGGGCCTTGACATTGTTTACGATGAGCAAGCGGCAAAACTTGAGTTTCTCAAGATTTATCGCCTCGACGAACTCGTTTTATTGCAGGATCGCAAACCCTCGAAGCTGATAGCTCCGATAGAAGACAAAAAAACCGCCCCCGAGCAGATCGTTGCTAAACAGCCGCAAACCCAAAAACCTGACAAACCCGCCGTTGATACTCCACAGCAGGGAATACTTTACAAATGTGTTTTAAGCGAAAATGTTTCTATCCAGACCCAGTCGCAGACAGTGTTAGCAGATCAGATTTTCATTAATAATTTTCTTCTTGGCAAAACAGAAGAAGACAGCCCAAAAAAACAAACAGCCGCCTCTGCTAAGTCTGCTGAGCCTGATAAATCTGTAGCATCGAACGGCCCCGCAAAATCTCCAGCCAGCCCAAGCCCCGTCACAAAAGAACAGACCATTATTCGATGCCAGGGTCCTTGTATCGTAGTGCCTATCGATTCCGCATTTGAGATACCCGAGGTCAATGCAATGCCAAAGCAGATAAACAACGATGATGGTAAGACAATTTTTGCGGCCTGGATAATTGAATATGACGTAATATCGGAAGAGATCAAAGCGGAAAATTCCTCCCAACTGCATTTTTATGCCAAGGATTTCTCGGGCAAGGATAGCAACGACCTTGTACCGGTAACGGTGACATGTACTCGAAAGGCACAGTTTATACCAAGAGAGAATAAGATATTATTCGAGGGTGATTGTGCTTCTAAGATGATCGAACGCGATGGGCAGATAGAGCAGGAACACGCAATTTTTGCAGACAGGTTTTCTATCGATCTCTATGAAGACGAAACAAAAAGTACCCGTTTGAAGCATTTCACTGCTGATGGTGGAGATGTGAAACTGCGATCCGTAAAAAAATCCGGTCAGAATGTTTTATCCTGGGTGAAGCTCAAGAGCGAAAGGTGCGACTTTGACCCGCAAACACAGCAATTTTCCGCACAGGGCAACGGCCAGATTACACTCGACAATTCAAAAGCACTTGCCCAACCGTCAGAGCAGCAGGATAAGTTTAGTATAAAAAAACCATGCTGGGCAATTATCAGCGACTTTGACCGCCTGATTTACAATACCAACGAGAATACTATCACAGCCGATGCAAATTCCCATTCGGTACGCATCGATTATATCCCGGCTGTAAATGGAGAACCAGCTGAGCCGATACTTATTACAGCCGGAAAAATTATCGCTCGTCTCAGAGATGACAACGGTAGGAAAGAGCTTGCTGACCTCAAAGCCACGGGCGGGATAAATTACCAGGAGAAGAGAATCGACAAAAAGGGCAGCGTAAGAGACATTGAGTTTATAGGCAGCGATTTCGTCTATGACGCAAACGAAAAAGAGATTCGTGCCTGGGGCAGCGATCTTCAACCTTGTTTTCTTAGCGGAGCGCCGGTTGAAGCGATCAGATACGATCTGGAAAAACAGCGGCTGTATAAGGCAAAGATCGTGGGCCCGGCAATGATAAAATAACCGCTCGGCCCCAAAGCAAAGATTATCATTGCGGAAACTACCTGCGATATAAACAGACTCATTAAGCCTTTTGAAAACTCATACGAGCATTTTCTATCATTGCCGCATCTGCCCAGACAAGCTGGCTGACAAGACTTTTTGGAACGGTTGGCATATCCATTCTGAATATTTTTTCTTCAACCATTGAGGCGATAGTTCTTGCGGTTTGAATGTCGAATTTATGCTTGCAAACGAGATCGTTAATAATAATGCTTTTCTGCCATGGGGATTTTTTTATGTCGTTTTGTGTGTCGAAGAGAGTTCTGGCATCAGAAAAATTGCTGAGTTTCAGGCAAGCGACGGTAGTTCTTGAACGTTTTAATTTTCTTCGCCAGTAGTGATTTTCAAGTTTTTCTGCGGCCTTTTGGTGTTCAGCGGAGGTGAGAGTTGCTTTTATAACGGAAAATATCTGGCTTGAAGAAACTTTGTTGTTTTGGCAACTATTATAGATGTAGTAGGTTACTACTTCGGCAAGATTTTGAGCGAGGTGGATATCCAGTTTGTTTTCGTGGTCTATTGCCTTTGAGATTGTTCCGATGACCTTGGTATGCATGTATGGTTCCGATGTGAAATCGGACTTGAGGACATCTATCCGGTTTTTAGTTCTCATCACAGTTCCTCCCTGCTCTGATTTATTTTCTGACCACCTGTCAGTATTATTTGCCGAAAAGCTCCGGCTGTTTTGCAATTTGTGACTCCCTTATCACTTCCCTTACCTCATCAATAAGTTCGCCAGCATCTTTGAAATCGCGGTAAACACTTGCAAACCTTATGTATGCAACTTTGTCAACATCACGAAGGTTTTTCATAATACTCTCGCCGATAAAATCTGAGCGAACTTCTTTATCGAATTGATTGAGGATATCCTCTTCAACCTGGTCGGCGATTTCCTGTATTTGTTCAACTGAGACTTTTCTTTTGTAGCAGGCCTTTTGCAGTCCGGCTATTACTTTTTCCCTGTCGTATGGCACACGAGATTTATCTTTTTTAACTACAAGCAGCTTAAAGCTTTCCCCGATCTTTTCATAGGTTGTGAATCTTCTTTTGCATTCCAGGCATTGCCTTCTGCGCCGAATGTTCCTTCCTCCGTCACTCGAACGAGAATCGACAACTTTATCGTTATCTTCTTTGCAGAATGGACATCTCATTATAAAAGACCCCTGAAACTGAAAAACTACAACATATAGTCTGGCCCTTATTCTAATACGACTATATAGTATGTCAAAGCAAAACTAAAAAAAATCTTGAAGTTTGAATATAGGTAAGAATTTTGTTAAAATAAATCTTTCGTGTTTTAGTATCTGGCAGCTTTGGTTAGAATAAATGTTTGAACAGTATTAAGGCAAATTTAATTATGTTTGAGATTCTTGAAAAAATAAATGGCCCGGATGATCTTAAAAAGCTCACTATTGACCAACTTGACGATGTGGCTGGTGAGGTTAGGGAGTTTATCCTTCATTCTGTAAGTAAAACCGGCGGCCATCTTGCCAGCAATCTTGGAATTGTAGAACTGACCATTGCATTGCACTATGTTTTTGACTTAAAGCATGATAAGCTTCTTTGGGATGTTGGTCATCAGTCATATGCACATAAGATACTAACCGGAAGAAGGGATAAGTTTGAGTCTCTCCGTAAATCAAACGGTATTAGCGGTTTTCCTAATCCTGAGGAAAGTTGCTACGATCCATTTATGGTTGGGCATGCAGGCACATCAATAGCCACAGCCATTGGGATGGCTCTTGGAAACGCGCACCAGAGAAGTCAGGATAAAATAATTTCGCTGGTCGGAGATGCAAGTATAGTTAACGGAGTTTCCCTTGAAGGTCTCAATAATCTTGGACTGGTAAAGAGGCAGATGCTGATTGTCTTAAATGATAATTCGATGGCTATCGATGCGACAGAGGGTGCTTTGGCGAAATATTTTTCGAAAATGCGACTCAGCCACACTTACGAGGACCTTGTAAAAACGACCAATAACATCCTCGAGCATCTGCCCGTTATCGGAAAGGGCGTTGAAGATGCTATCGAGAAGATAAAAAAGAGTATTCGAATGGTCCTGCCTGGCAATCAGCTCTTTGAGGCCATGAACATTCCTTATTTTGGCCCTGTTAACGGACATGATATTAAATCCCTCGTTCAGCTTTTCCGCACTCTTAAAGAATACCAGAGACCTGCCATACTCCATGTTTACACAAAAAAAGGAAAAGGCTTCAAACCTGCCGGCGATAAACCCCAGGATTTTCATTCGACCGGGCCATTTAAGATAAATGGTGATGCTATTGAAAGCGGCACAGAGAGCGGGGCAAAGACTTTTACGAAAGTCTTTGGGCAGCATCTCGTTAAGATGGCATCGCAAGACGAAAGGATAGTCGCTATCAGCTGTGCAATGTGCGAAGGTACCGGCCTCGGCGATTTCAGGCAAAAGTTCCCCGATAGATTTTACGATACCGGAATTGCGGAAAGTGCAGCTGTAGATATTGCGGCTGGTCTTGCAAAAACAGGCCTCAAGCCTTTCGTTTGTATTTACTCGACTTTTCTTCAAAGGGCGTTTGACCAGATATTCCAGGAAGTCTCACTTCAGGATTTGGGAGTTGTTTTCTGTATTGATAGAGCCGGTTTCGTAGGCCCCGACGGGCCTACTCATCATGGTTCGATGGATACTGGTTTTTGCAGGCTTTTGCCAAACCTTACCCTTATCGCGCCGGCTGACGAGAACGAAATGCGATCAGCTCTTGATTTTGCCCTGAAATCGAAAAAATCGGTGGCTATAAGATATCCAAAAGACAACGTTTCAGACCTCGGAATCGAGGCTCTTAGCGAAGAATTTGAGATGGGCAAAAGTGTCCAGATCAGAAAAAATGACGGTTCAAAGGCCGTTATCGTTAATTACGGTTGTCTTTTGGAGCAGGTGATAAAAGCTGCTGATCTGTTGGAACATGACGGAATCGAAGTTGACATAATAAATGCACGTTTCGCTGCTCCTATTGATGAAAAAATAGTTTCACTTTTCAATGAGGACAAGTGTATAATTACCGTTGAAGATCATTATGTTGATTGCGGTTTCGGTTCGGCTCTGCTCGAAAAAGCTGCCGAACAAGGGTACATGCCCTCGAAGGGTCCGATAAAGATTATGGGGGCAGATAAGTGTTTTGCAAAACATGACTTAAGAAAAAATCAGCTTATCGAGGCCGGTCTTAATGCCGAAAATATAGCTGAAACAGTAAAGAAAAGCCTCAGTAAGGAATGATTTTGCCGGGTAAATAAGATGAAAAAAAGTAAATTGCCAAAGCTGATTATTTTCGGAGACCCCCAAAAGGGCAAAGTCAGCGAGGCCGTCGATGAGTTTACCGAATTTATTAAAGGCAAAGCCGAGATCGTGGCTGAATATTGCGTTGACAATTGCACCGTTGAGCATTTTTCCGTTAGTGATTTCGCCGTAGTATTCGGCGGTGACGGCAGCATAATTTCAGCGGTACGCAATCTGGGTTATTTTAAGGTGCCCGTTATAGGTGTCAATCTTGGAAAGCTCGGTTTTCTTGCTGAGTTCAGCATGAATGAGCTAAAAAACTATTTCGATCACATAGTTTCCGGCAAGGCAGTTATAGAAAAAAGAATGCTCTTGAATTGCACTATTTTTCACCAGGGGAAAAAAAAACTGCGTTCTACGGCGATTAACGATGTATTTGTAACTTCCGGCCCGCCTTTCAGAATGATCGAATTGCAATTGAAAGTTGACGGTCAGCCGATCGCCGGCTGTGTGAGCGATGGAATGGTAATCTGCACGCCAACCGGCTCCACTGCCTATAATCTTTCTGCCGGCGGCCCAATTGTCTCAGCCAGCATGAATGCGATAGTAATCACACCGATATGCCCGCATTCGCTCGCCTTCAGACCGATTGTTATCAGTGACCACAGAAAGATCGAAATATCAGCAATTAACGTTAATAAGGGAACAACCATCTCCATCGATGGTCAGCTCTCCCATAAATTCCAAAAGGGCGATATTGCTCATATCGAAAAAAGCAGCAAGTCCTTTCTGGTTGTCAATAATCCTCTTAGAAGTCAGTGGGACACCCTTGCTGAAAAGCTGAACTGGGCGGAAAAATTCAAGTATGCGAAAGAGTAGATATGCCATTGAACATTGATGCTTTAAGACAGGTAAGAATCTTATGAGAAAAATAGAATATTTAATTTTGTTGATCTTAACCGTTTGCCTTTGCAATTACGGTAAGGCTGTAAATAATCCGGCTGTGACGAACCCTTCGGTCACAAATCCGGCAGCCAGGGCACGCGCTGCGACCACACCTCCGACCAGCAGAGTTTACAGATCACCTAACCCTATCGACTCAAGCGGTAATCTGGTCGTAACAGGAAACGTCCGAGCCGGAAAGAGCTTTCAGGGCAGTTTGCCATACAGGTCAACATCTGATTTTGGTGTGTCAGGTTCGACTTCAACAGGTACGCTCGATTCCTTTATACGCGATTCTGCGGGAATTGAGGATATCGGGAGATATCGCGGAGGCCTCAAACCGTTTTTTTCGCCGACTCAGACATCCACAACCACAAGAGCAGGCTCAAGTGCTGTGTTTACACCGCCAACGCCCGGAACCGGACGTTTCTACTCAGATCAATTTGTTCCGCGTTCAGCCGATGTGCCCGGGTCCGCAAGTTATTATGATTACGGTCTGGACTATGTAAGAGGCCGTGAAAAAACCATGAAAATTTACGGCCAGCAAGAACCAATCTTAAGTGATGCCGAAAAATATCTCTTAGGCTCCAAAAAAATTACCGCAAACTTACAAACAAATCCGGCAAGTGAAGAATTTGATTTAGATGCTGCAAAAAAATTACTCTCACAAGAGTTAAAAGATCAAACCTTTGTAAAACCTGGGGACGAGAAACCACAACAACAGCTTACCCAACAGCCGCTTGAGCCTCTTGCCCCGCCTCTTCCAGAGACGCAATTCGACCCTGCAAAATTGACTGCTAAAAAAATTCAAAAACCATCCACCAGCGAAAAAATGGATGTTTATGAACAAATGCTTATGCAGATTGACGAGCTTGCTGAGCAATACGTTCTGGATAAAACTAAAATCCCGCAAGAACGGCTTTATGAAAAACCCGAAGAAGAACAACCAAAAACCGATAAGCCCAGCCCCGACACCTTAATAAGCGATTACGCAAAAGCACGACTGCTAATAGGTGAACACAAGTCATTCGCCTCGTATTCCAAAGACATGTTCAATACTGCTATGCGGCAGGGTGAAGAATATCTCAAGCAGGGTAAATACTATATGGCCTCTGAGCGTTTTGCGATGGCTGCGGTTTATAAACCTGATGACCCTCTTGCGTATGCTGCAAAAAGCCAGGCTCTTTTAGGTGCCGGCGAATATCTCAGCAGCGCACTTTTCCTTGCAAGAACGATTAATATGTTCAACGAGTACGTTATTTTCGATATTGATATCGAATCAAGATTTCCAGACAAAGACTACCTGGCGATCAGGCTAAAGGAACTCGATGACTGGATCGAAAGCAGCAAACTCCCACAGCTGCAATTCCTCGCCGCATACTACAATCTTCAGCTTGGTAAACTTAAAGAAGCGGCAGAATATATCGAATCTGCACATGAAAATCTACCTGATCACGCACCGGTCACAATACTCAAAAAAGCGATTGAAAACAGGCTCCAGCAACAACAATAGAGTACCCGCAAAAAGCCGCAGCACATGTGATCGTTAGGATTTTTTATTCCTGCGATTCCTTATGCCACAAGTTCCCGCGCCAAATCTACAGCTGATGCTGCATTGGATGAATAGCCGTCTGCACCGATCTTATCAGCATAGTTCTGGGTTACTGGTGCTCCGCCTATCATTATTTTTACATCGATCCCTGCCTCTTTTACCGCTTTTACAGCTTTCTCCATTGAGGGCATAGTCGTTGTCAAAAGGGCACTCATACCAAGAAGTTGTGCGCCGCTTGACTTAACCTCTTCTACAAATTTTTCCGCAGAAACATCAACCCCCAAATCTATAACCTCAAACCCCGCACCTTTCATCATCATCGCCACTAAGTTCTTGCCGATATCGTGCAAGTCGCCGGCAACTGTACCTATAACCAGCTTTGCCACAGGCTCTACGCCTGCTTTAATTAGCTCAGGTTCCAATATTGCCATCGCTCCTTTCATTGCTCTGGCCGCTATTAGCACCTCAGGAATATACATCTCGTTTTTCTTAAAGGCTTCCCCGACAACATTCATCCCAGCCACCAGACCATCATCGAGTACCTGCTTGGCCCCAACACCACCGTCAATTGCAGCAGTTGTTAACTCGCAGGCCTTGTTCATATCTCCTCTTATGATAGCCTCTGCTAACCCTTTTAAGTCTGTCATTTTTAACCACCTCAACTAAAACACTAAGTATTCATTCGAAAACGCATTTATTTAACACGATTATCTTGATGATCTCAAGGGATAAGTTTTTTTTATAGACAGCCACCCCAATATAAGTAGGGCTTGCTGAATAATTCGCTTTCAGCATTTTATTATTTCTGGCGGTGGCATTCTGGCATGAACTTTCTGTAGCCAATATAAATCTTGTGCATGATTGCAGCACTCTTGAATGGTATATAAGAGCCTCTGCCATATG
>JADHXY010000035.1 GCA_016782755.1 Phycisphaerae bacterium
CGCCTGCCCATGCGACAATTATCCCAGAGAATACCAACAAGCTGGTAATTGTGGATTTAAATTGAAAATACAAAATCATAAAAATTACAAACAATGCCAGCGGGACCACAAGCATAAGTGTCTTTTGGGCACGAACCTGGCTTTCATACGTTCCTGCGAAGCTGTAATTGACACCTTCAGGTATAATTAGCTCACCAGCCTCGATTTTTTCTTTAAGAAATTTGTCGCATTGTTCGACGACGTCTACTTCCGCAAATCCTGGTTTTTTATCAAACAAAACATATCCAACAAGAAAAGTATCTTCACTTTTTATTGCCTGTGGACCTCGAATGTAACGAATCTTGGCTAACTGAATTAATGGTATCTGTGCACCATTTGCCGCCGGAACAAGAATTTTATCAAGAGTTTCAATCTGGTCTCTTAGCTCTCTGGCATATCTTACCCGGACAGGATAACGTTCTCTGCCTTCAACAGTTGTTGTGATATGTCTGCCCCCGATGGCAACCTCTATTACGTCCTGTACTTTGCGAATGCTGATACCATATCTTGCTATAGCGTCGCGGTCTATATCGATCTCCAGATAAGGCTTGCCAACAATTCTGTCCGCTATAACAGCAGAAGGCTCTACGGAAGGAATTTCTTTGAGAAGACGCTCAATTTGCAAACCGACCTTTTCAATTGTATCCAGGTCGGGCCCTTTGATTTTTATTCCCATCGGCGCCCTCATACCGCTTTGCAGCATCACAATGCGAGCTGCTATAGGTTGTAATTTAGGTGCACTTGTGGTGCCGGGGATCTGACCTGCTTTTACTATTTCATCCCATATATCATCTGGGCTATTTATATGATCTCGCCATTGTCTGTATGGCCTGCCGCGTTTATCGGGCACAAGATCACCTTTTTCGTCACGAACAAATTCTTTTTTCTTTTTGTCATATTTGAAGCGTAATTTTCGACCATCTTTATCTAACAGGTACTGGGGTTTATAGTTAATCACCGTTTCAACCATTGATACCGGTGCGGGGTCGAGTGCGGATTCAACCCTGCCGATCTTGCCTACCACCGATTCAACTTCTGGTATTGAGCCAAATGCGGCGTCCTGTTTCTGCAAGACATCGAGTGCCTCGCCAATCGAGGCGGGCGGCATTGTCGTAGGCATATACAGAAATGAACCTTCATCAAGGGGGGGCATAAATTCTTTGCCAAGATTGGCCCAGATAAAACATCCAGCTATAACGATTGCTAGTGGTAAAGATAGAAAAGCTACTTTGTGTTCGAGGCACCAGGCTAAAATCTTAGGATAGAATTTCTGGAAAATTCGGAAAAACCATAGCAGGCCGCCAATCAAAATTGCTACGAAAATTAAATTCAACAACATCCCTTTAGCAGGACCTAAGGGTAGCCAGTGGCTGGTAAGTATGATGCCAACAAGAATGATAGCCAATATATTGATAAATAAAGACTGGTGTCCATCTGTTTTTTTTGCACGCTGTTTTTCTAAGAGTCGGTAGATTCCAATAGCGATGACAATTATTCCGAGCCACCAGGTCGAAATAATCCATGCGATAACGCCGACGATAATCATCGCTATACCGAGAATATGGCGTGATGCTTTTTTCGGGTTGAATTTTCGTGTAAACAGAATATGAGCGGCTGGCGGTATAATTGTAATAGCTATGATAACTGAAGCTATCAATGTAAATATCAATGTAAATGCTAAAGGCCGAAAGAGTTTGCCTTCAGCTTCGGTCATCATAAATACCGGCAGGAAACCTACAATCGTTGTCGCTACTGCTGTTAGAACAGCACCACTAACTTCACTTGATGCGCGATAAACAACTTCGAGTTTATTTTCATCTTCCGAGGCTTCTTTGAGGTGCCTTATTATATTCTCACAAATCACTATCCCCATATCGACGATAGAGCCGATTGCAATTGCGATGCCTGATAGAGCCACGATGTTTGCATCGACCTTGAATAATTTCATCGCGATAAAACACATCAATACCGCCAACGGCAGCGTAGCACTTATCAATATCGAGCTTCTAAGGTGCATAACCAGCACGATTATCACGATAATGGTAACGAGTATTTCTTCTGTTAAAGCGGATTCCAGGGTGCCAAGAGTTTCATAGATAAGACCGGTACGGTCATAAAAAGGAATGATCTTAACCTGTGAAACGGTCCCGTCGGACAGGGTCTTTTGTGGCAATCCCGGTGTGAGTTCCTTAATTTTTTCTTTTACATTTTTTATAGCCTGAAGCGGATTGTAACCATAGCGTACAACAACTACACCGCCTACAGCCTCGGCCCCGCCCTTATCAAGAACACCTCGCCTTAATGCCGGCCCAAAAGAGACATTGGCTACGTTTTTAACGTATACGGGGACATTATCCGTTACTTTTATCACGGTTTTATCAATATCAGCTAATTCCTTTATAAAACCAAGACCTCGAATAATGTATTCGACTTTATTAATCTCGATGGTGCGGGCACCGACATCGACGTTTGAGCTTTTTACAGCTTCGAAGATTTCATCGAGTCCCACGCCGAAGGCACGCATTGCATCGGGGTCAACATCTATCTGGTACTCTTTTACGTGGCCCCCAATCGAGGCAACTTCACTTATCCCTTCTGCACTCATTAAGGCATAACGAACGTACCAATCCTGAATACTTCTCAGTTCATCTAAATCCCAGCCGCCGGTAGAATTCCCATCTTTGTCTCTACCCTCAAGGGTGTACCAGAAAACCTGTCCTAAAGCCGTAGCATCTGGCCCAAGAGTAGGTTGGACGCCTTGCGGTACGGTTCCAGCGGGTAGGGAATTTAGTTTTTCAAGAACCCTGCTGCGTGACCAATAAAAATCGGCGGCCTCATCAAAAATAATATAGACCGAAGAGAAGCCTAACATCGACTGGCTGCGAATGGTTTTGACTTTCGGTATTCCCAGTAGTGACACCGTTAAAGGATATGTTATCTGGTCATCCACATCCTGAGGGCTTCTGCCGGGCCACTCGGTAAAGACTATTTGCTGGTTTTCACCAATGTCCGGTATCGCGTCAACGGCAATGGGATTTCTTGGCAGAGACCATAAATTCCAGTCAAAAGGAGCCACACCCAAGCCCCAGCCGATGAACAATATCACCAGCAGCCCCACTACCAGCTTGTTCTCAAGGCAAAAACGTATCACCTTGTCCAATATAGACACTGCCTGTTTGATATTTTTATCCATATCAATATACTTTTTTTGTTAATCTTTTTGTTTTTCTATTTGCCAAACTGAGGCAGTTTTGAGATATACTTGTCTGGCTCTTTTTCAAACTTCTCTTTACAGCCCGCACAGCAGAAATAGACCTTTTTCTCTTTGTACTCTGTGTAAAGCTCTTTGTTAATTGCCCCACCAATAACCGGACAAATGGTTTGCTCGATTGCTTCTGAGACAACCTGTTTTGCCTCTGTCGGTGCAGCTGGTTCTGATTTCTTCTTACAGCCGGAAAATGAAAATACCCCAGCCATAACAAAGATTATCAGTGTAAAAGCTATCGGCCATTGTGTTTTAGTGATTTTCATCTTAATCCCCTTTCAAAAATATATTTTTAGTTTCTATTTAATGACTATGGTCGTGGCCGCCCATCGGAGCCTTTTGCCCCTTGGGATCCATCATGCTTGGCTTTGCCTGAATCTGAAGAGCCGAGTCGATTTTAAAATTTCCATTGATGACAACAACATCGCCTTCAACAAGTCCTTCTTTAACCAGATAGTAATCTCCTGCTCTTGGCCCAAGAACGACTTCTCTGCCTTCAAACGTGGGTTTTTCAGTGTCTGGCTTTTGGACATAGACAACTGCCCGTTTGCCGGTTATCAAGGCGGCAGAAGCAGGAATTACAAGCGGAGCCTTTTCAGGTAAATCTGCTTTGATAAGCCCAAGTGATTCTGTTGTTACCAAATCCATCTGGCATATATCGCAATTGCCGGCTGTCTCTTTCACAACAGAAGGGTGCATAGGGCAAATCCATTTGCCCGCCATATCAGCAGCCATCACCTTTCCTCCCGAGGCGATCTTTGATCGAACAATGGCCCTGACAAACATTTCTGGTTTTAGCTTTTCTTGGGGGTTGGCAACATTAAGACGCACTTTGATCGTTCTGGTCTTTGGGTCAACTGTCGGCGAAATAAAACTTATTCGGCCCTTAAAAACATCTCCCGGATGAGACTCGGTAGTAAATTCAACCTCTTGTCCATAGCGAATCCACGGCAAATCCGATTCATAAGCATCTAATTGAACCCAAAGTTGCGAAAGATCAGCGATTGTATATATTTGGGCACCTGTCTGAACATATGTTCCTTCGGTAACGTGTTTCCTGATTACGATGCCGCCTATTGGTGCGTTAATAGTGATATAGTCAGTAGGTTGGCCGGTTTTTTCTATCTCTTTAATCTGCTGTTCTGTAAGCCCCAACAATCTTAGTTTTCCACTCGCGGCCTCAAGTGTTGCTCGTATCGACCTTTTGATAAGTTCAGAGCTGTCGGGCTTTATATTCTGTACAGATTTTGCCGCTTGAATAAATTCAGCTTGTGTACTTATAAGTTCGGGGCTGTAAAGATAGACCATGTGGTCACCTTTGATTACCTGTGTGCCTGTAAAATCAACATAGAGACGGTCAATGCGTCCGGGAACCCATGCGGTGATATGTTTTAACCTGGTTTCATCGAAATCGACTTTGCCTGCCATGCGAATTTGAGCCTCTACAAATTTACGCTCCACAGGTGAGGTTTGAATCTCCATGAGTTTCAAAGCATCTTTGGAAAAAGATATTTCACTCGTCCCTGCCTCACCGCCGCTATCTACCGGCACCAAATCCATAAAGCAAATCGGACATTTCCCCTGTTTAGGCTGGCGAATCTGGGGGTGCATCGAACATGTCCATATCTGCTCTTTGTCTTGGGCTGCGTGGATATGTTCAGTATTTAGCTGTGATGGAACTCCGCATCCTCTGATCAGAAATCCAAGAACAAAGGCTACGAGAACAATTATTGCTACTTTATATATTGGTAGGCTCAGCAAAGTTTTCATATTAAAGTTTTTCATATCAAAATCCTTACAATTCAGTCCCAATAAGCATTTCCAACTCAGCCAGTTTTTGCTGATTATTAGTAACAGCTCTTTCGTGATCAAGGGTGTATCTAAGCAGCATACGCTGGGCATCAATTAACGATAGAAAATCTATCGTACCTGCCCTGTACGCACTCTCTGATGCATGGACAAGCTCCTGGGCTTTTGAAACTAATATGTCCCCATAAAGATGTATCTTTCTTTGACTATCTTCAACATTGTACAGCACCTTTATTGCTTGTGCTATTGTTTTGTTTTCGGTGTCTATTTTCTGCTGTTGATTTTTTCTGACATTAGCTTTGGCCTGTCGCTCAGCGGCCTTATAGCTATCTCGCCACAAGGGAATATTCATCGAAAACATCAAAACCACCGGGTCTTTGCCGCTGTCTCTAACCCCGCTGGCAGCCGCACCGTCTGTTTGGATCCAGTCAACTCCTACTCCTATATCAGGATAGAATTTTTTCTTTGCCAATTCAACCTCGGCTTTTGCGGCCTCAACCTCCCAGTTTAGTTCGGAAAGTTGGGGATTATTTTTTATTAATAACTCAATAACATACTGGCGGTTAAGCTGTACCTCTCTTGCTGATTCTTTTTTAGGCCAGGCCAGTTTCGTAGCAGATGGTCGATTAAGCACCGAATTGAGTTTTGCAACCGTTGGCTCTTTAAGCTGCTCCAGACTTTTCAAGACATCCTCAAGCTTTGCCAATTCTATCTGAGCGCGAATTATATCAGGATGGGTTGCAGCCGAGGCTCTGTATTTAGTTAGTGCAACTTCTTCAAAATGCTGCAACAGTTCAAGGTTCTCTTTGGCGATATCGATAGCTGTAGCCAAATATGTGAATTCATAAAAAGCATCCTTTACCTGCCAAAAAAGCTTTAGCTTATTTGCTTCATATCTCTGTCTCGCGGCTTTTGCTTTGGCCGCTGCGACACCAGTTCTTGCTTCGATTTTGCCGAACCATGGAAATACCTGCATAATGCCAAATTTGTTCCTTTGTGGCCCAACTCGCGTCTCCACTTCTTCTATGAAATAACTATAAGTGAATTTGGGGTCGTCCAGAGCCTTTGCCTGCGGTACCTGCTCTAAAGCAGCCTTCCATCCCTCGAACTTTGCTTTAAGCTCGGCATTATTCAGGGAAGCGAAACGTAGATAATCCGGAAGCGTTTGCAAATCATTTGTATCATTGGGCCGATGGGAAGCCACGACGGGTGATATTGAAACTACAAGAACCACCAAAGTTAGAACGATTAGCTTGTTCATATTCTTACCCCTTGAACTTGCCTGCCATTATACAAACAGTTCGTTTGTCTATCAACATATTTTATCCTTTGCGAGTTTGATGTATCAGCTTGAGAATCTCATCGGTCTTCTGCCGTTTTTCCTTGTCAGACGTTCCCTTAATGACATCGGTTACGCAGTGCTGAAAGTGCTTTCCCAATATCTTTTCTTCTACCCTGGAAAGAGCACCTTTGACTGCGTGTATCTGAGTTAAAATATCGATGCAGTATTTACGGTCTTCTATCATCTTTTGAACACCGCGAACCTGACCCTCAATTCGCCTTAATGCTACTATATTGTCAGTATGATCAGGATTCTTTTTCATTTTTCGACCCTTTTGTGCTTTCTCTTCATTATACCCCACATGGGTATATTTGTTCATAAAAAAATGTCTTTTACAATTCGACGCTAAAATCTTGTTTCCAAAGGCGTTAGCCAACTTGCTGCCAGCTAATTACTCCAGCCAGTCACCAACAGGCAACTGCTCTACCGCATGTCGCAAGACAGGGTCAAGCGATAGAACGATTGCAGGTTGAAAATTGGTTATGAATATTTGCATTTGCTTCAGATAAAGTTTCGACTTCGCAATTTAAATCTTTCCTTTTCACACCAAAACACACTGTATGCTGTTTTGGCCTCGATAAATACATGAACAAATATTGTTTTGACAAGAAGTATCATTTCTGATAGAATGTTTCGTACATGAAATATTATTATAAGAAAGATTATGTAATGACAAAAAGACCAGAAGCATTGAATACTCCTCCTGAGGCTTCAGATGAGTTCTTTGAAACTTGCGGATTACGCGTACTTAAGGCTATACGGCGAATAATACGTGCTGTTGATATCCATTCCCGTAAGCTCAATAATGAGTTTAATATTACTGCCCCTCAAATGATCTGTCTCTATGCCTTGGCCAAAGGTGGGCAAATGACTCAATCTGAACTTTCTAAGCAAGTTAGCATGGGTACCAGCTCAATTAATGGAGTTATCGACAGACTTGAAAAAAAGGAGTTGGTAATCCGACAAAGAGACACAAAAGACCGCCGAAGGGTATTTGTTACGGTAACAGATGCCGGAAAAGAGATAACCCAATCCGCTCCCTCGCTGCTGCAGGAACGTTTTTCAGATGCACTGCGTAGCTTGCCGGAACTTGAACAGGCGGCTATCGCATTGTCACTGGAGCGGGTGGTTGAATTGATGGAAGCTGAGCACCTTGATGCCTCGCCTAATCTCGTACCTAATTCGCAAATTGATGATAAGGGAGAACAAAACTGATGGGTATTAAAACTATTCAACACTTAAGTAAAAAGCAAAAACATATTATTGAAACGATAGATATAGCTACAACAACTGCTAATTGGCGTGACTGGAAATGGCAAATGAAACATTGTATTCGAGATTTGGATACTTTCCAAAAACTACTTGGAATTGAACTGCCTGAGGAAACGCAGGAGGCTTTTAAGCAAACTGTTAAAAAATTTCCTATGTCTATAACACCTTATTATCTATCCTTGATAGATACCGATAATCTTGAAAATGACCCAGTATTTAAACAGTCATTTCCATCACCTTTAGAACTCGTAATATCAAAGTCTGAAATGTCAGACCCATTGCATGAAGACAAAGACAGTCCTGTGGCTGGGCTAATGCATAGATACCCTGATAGGGTTTTGCTTATGGTCAGTAATAAGTGCTCTATGTATTGCCGACATTGTACACGCAAAAGGCAGGTGGGCGATATTGATTCTATTCCAGACAAAAAGCAAATTTCTAAGGGCATTGAGTATATAAAGAAAACGCCTCAGGTGCGTGATGTGCTTTTGAGCGGCGGTGACCCTTTTTTACTTTCTGATGAAAAACTGGATTGGATTCTCTCTGAACTTCGCAGCATTGATCATGTAGAAATAATCAGGATCGGCACACGTACGCCAGTGGTACTGCCATATCGAATTACGGACAACCTTGTTTCGATTCTGAAAAAATATCACCCGTTGTGGATCAATACGCATTTTAATCATCCTCGAGAACTGACTCATTCTTCAAGACAGGCTTTGGCTAAACTTGCTGATGTAGGAATTCCGTTAGGTAACCAATCCGTATTGCTGGCAGGAGTTAATGACTGTCCAAGAATTATGAGATCTCTGGTTCATAAACTGGCCTACAATCGAGTTAGACCTTATTATCTTTATCAATGCGACCTATCTGAAGGGCTTTCACACTTTCGCACACCCGTCGGGAAAGGCATCGAAATACTTGAAAGCCTGATTGGTCACACAAGCGGTTTCTGTGTACCTACATATGTTATTGATGCACCGGGGGGTGGAGGTAAAATTCCTGTCATGCCAAACTATCTGATCTCATGGTCGACGAATAAAGTTGTACTGAGAAACTATGAAGGTGTTATCACCACCTACAAAGAACCTGATTCTTATGAACCAGTCTTTTGTGATCGCAACTGTGAAGGTTGCGACCTTCAACTTGGGCTGGATGATGCCGATGAGCGTAAATCGCTTGGTATCGAGCGATTGCTTTCAGATTACAACAAAACAATTTCGCTTGTGCCGGCATCAAATGTAAGACATGGCCGCAGAAATGATTAAGGCCTTTTTATGGAACATTTTTTCACAACAAAAGTAATAATTTATTATTTTGCCGTTATAATTGCTTTAGCTTTACTCGGAGGTGTAGTTCTGCGCGGACGTTTGAGTTTTCTTGAAAAAAGTAGAAAAAAACGTCTTTCAAAGGTTAAACGTGAGAACTTATTAGCTCCACATATTGACAAAAATGGTAATAACACCAAAATAAAACAGCAGAGCCTAGACAGTCTTAAAAAAAGATTTAGCATAACAAGGCGAGCCCTTTATTTGATACTTATTCCCACAGCTCTCTTCATAGCTTTTATACCTATTATAGGAAATTTCTCTCCGACACTTATTCCTGTCGTGATTGCCTGCGGCTCTGTTATTTTCGGCATTGCTGCTAAGCCATTTATTGAAAATTTAATATGTGGTCTAGTCCTTTGTTTCGGAAAACTTGTCCGAATAGGTGATATTGTATTAGTAGATAACGAATACGGTACGATTGAAGATGTCACTCTGACACATTGTATAATAAGACGCTGGGACTGGCTGAGGTATGTTGTTCCAAATTCATCAATGATGACGAAAGAGTTTGTAAATTATTCTTTACGAGACAATTATAGATGGGTTTATGTTGAATTCTGGGTTGATTACAGTGCAGACATGATGATGGTTGAGAAAATCGCAAAGTCATGCCCCAATACAAGCGAATACTATTCTGCCAAAGAAGAGTCGAGATTTTGGATAGTAGAACTTACCCCTCAATCAGCTAAATGCATGGTGGTAGCGTGGGCAACATCGGCAGCAGATGGCTGGATGCTGAGCATTGATATAAGGAAAAATCTTTTGCTTGAATTTAAAAAACACGGCATACAAACCCACCTGCAAAATATCGCAATTAATAACAAAGCAAAAGAACAAAAACCAGGAGCGTAGTTTTGACAATTATCGACTATTTAATTTTCGGCTTGTATATGCTCTGTGTTTTAGGAATTGGTTTTTATCATTTTCTAAAGAACAAAAGCACCGAAGATTATTATGTAGGCAGCAGGTCTATCAAGGCTTCTCATGTTGGCCTGTCAATTGTTGCCACAGATGTTGGCGGCGGGTTCTCTATCGGTTTGGGTGGAGTAGGCTTTATGATGGGGCTTGCCGGTACTTGGCTTTTGTTCACCGGTCTTGTGGGTGCATGGCTGACCGCCGTTTTTATTATTCCAAAGATTAAACGTATCGATGCAAAGCACAAGTTTTTAACGTATCCTGATTTTTTAAGGCATCGATACAATGGTAAGGTTGCGTTGGTTGCTGCTCTGATTTCCGGCATTGGCTATCTCGGGTTTACAGGGGCCCAAATGCTTGCCGGTGCAAAACTTGCTTCTGCGACAATTCTTCAGAATAATCCTTTTGGGATGAATCCAATCACATTTGCCTTAATGATTATCGCTGTTGTTACAATTCTCTACACTGTTATTGGAGGACTAAAAGCAGTTATATATACAGACACCGTCCAATGGATCCTACTGCTTAGCGGATTGATTTTCGTGACGATACCTGCAACGCTCATTAAGATTGGCGGGATTTCAGCCCTTAGGGAGAACTTACCAGCCGAATATTTTTCGCTCATGAATATTTCACCTGTAACATTTATTAACTGGATGGTGACAATTATTCCGATCTGGTTGATTGGCATGACGCTTTATCAAAGAATGTATGCATGCAAAAATGAAAAAGAAGCAAAAAAAGCCTGGTACATTGCAGGTTTTTTTGAGTATCCAATCATGGCTTTTACGGGAGTTTTTCTCGGCATGTGTGCTCGCGTGGTTTTCCCTGAAGCCGAAGCCGAGATGGCACTTCCGATGTTAATCAGAGATGTCTTGCCTTTAGGGGTTACAGGAATCGTAATTGCCTCTTATTTCTCCGCCATTATGTCGACCGCTGACAGCTGCCTGATGGCATCTTCAGGTAATTTTGTAAATGATATTATTGAACGTTATTTTATCAAAAACATTTCAGCCAAGGCTTCAATTCGGCTCTCAATGATTGCAACACTCATTATCGGTGCGTTTGCCGTTATTATAGCGGCTCAGTTTAACACGGTTCTAAACGCAATTCTTTATGCCTATGCTTTTATGGTGTCCGGACTATTTGTCCCCACCCTTGGAGCCTATTTCTGGAAAAAAGCAAGTTCTGCCGGTGCCCTAGCCGGAATGTTAACTGGTGGCATTTTGACACTTCTATTACTAACGAAATTTTTAACTCTCCCAGATTGTATTGCAAAATTACAACTGGATGCAAGCGTGTATGGAATACTCTCTTCGGCGGTAACTTTTATCTGTGTGTCTATACTTTGGCCGGACAAAGTTGGCGTGAACCGTTCATTGATTTCAACAGAAGAGGAAATCACGTGTTAGAAAGTCAAAAGCAACAGGATGAAATCGAATTATTTCACAATGCATTAATTCAACATGGGCCCTTGAGTAAAAGAATTTATTTGATGAAGTTAAAGAAGGCAGACCCCGCAAAACTAGTTCCGGCGATGGAAGAGTTTGCTAAGCTTAACGGCTATACAAAAATATTTGTCAAAGTCCCGGAACATCTCGCAGAGATATTCCTTGGCTCTGGTTATCAAAAAGAAGCCAAAGTTCCAGGCTTTTTCCATGGTCAGGAAGCAGCCATCTTTTTAGGCCATTATCTTGATTCAGAAAGACAGAAGGAAACATCTTCACTGGAACTTGAAAACATTATCGATTTAGCTCAAAAAAAGGGGAGGGACAATATCCAGCCGAACACTTTACCAAATGGAGCTATTATTAGACGTTGTATTCCAGATGATGCTGGAGGAATGAGCAAAATTTACAAAGAAGTTTTTTCATCATATCCATTTCCTATTGATGATCCTCGCTATTTAATTGACACAATGCTGAAACACGTTATTTACTTTGGTATAGAGATTAATAAAAAGTTTGTCGCTTTATCCTCAGCCGAAATGGATACTGTATCAAAGAATGTCGAAATGACCGATTTCGCTACATTGCCTAAATTTAGAGGCAACAGTTATGCCAGCCTGCTTCTAAGGTTTATGGAAAACGAAATGAGGTCTCGTGGAATACAGACAGCCTATACAATCGCAAGAGCAATTTCACCCGGAATGAATATTACTTTTGGCAAAGCAGGTTATACTTATGGCGGCAGACTGATTAATAATACAAATATTGCTGGACAAATCGAAAGCATGAATGTTTGGCACAAAAATTTACAGTAGAACTCTTTTTTAGCGGCTATAACCGTGTCACCGTTTTGTCTCCATGCTTGAGTGATTTCATTATAAAACCCAAAAAACACCTGCATTTTTGAATGAATATTCAACTTTTGAATTTTTTTTGCATGTAATCGGATATTGACCCTGTGTGTCTTTGAGAATGCTGCTGCATGAGTACAGTATATATAAAACGTTTACGTTTTCTAAAAATTTTTTAAGTCTTTGATATTACCAACCTTATGGATTTATGATTTTTGCAGTTTTATGAGCTATTTGGTGTTTCGGTTGTAAGATGGTTGTATAGATTATGCGCCTTATTTTGGCGTAAAACAAGATGCATACTGAGTGCGCACTGGCTGCATAGTGGATGCATATTCATTGCGTACTGAAAACCCACGCCAGCGGAGAGTGTCAAATTAGAATAACTGAATTTATAGCCGGATGAGTTTATGTCTAATACGAGGAAATTATGTTGTTTAAGAGTGTAAATTGGAAACGTCAGTTCATATTCGATTTCCCTAAAAAGTTCCTTGCTTTTGCCCTGCCTGGTGCTTACAATTCGAGGATATGTATTATAGGCAGGCTGTAATAATACTGAAAATGATTTATTTGCTATGAAACCTGGCACAGCGTGACAGATTTGGTAAAAATACTGAAAGGAAATTTTTATGGGAAGACGTAGAGATAGAGAAGATAAAAGACGAGAAAAACAAATTAAAACGCGTGCGGCCAATGCCCCTCGTAAGTCAAAAGAGCGTGCACGCAAAGCCGCAGCAATTGCCCCCCAACTTGGCTGAAATTGCCACTATTTGGGATAAATTACCAGCAGCTAACATTCCATACGGCGTTTAAACTTCGTACTGTGCAAATATTACCTTTCGGTAACTTGAGGCGTTAAACCTGACATGATGTCATCTTCTGACATCCCCCAAAAATCAAACTGGGCCGGGCTGGATTCGAACTAAATTCTCAAAAATCACCACAACTACCTATAAATAAAGAGGTTAAAGACACTGCCTACTCTACCCCTAAACATGAGACGGTGCATGATCCGGTATTTTGCCCCGAATTACAGCAAATAATTGACCACTGGGACAGTCTGCCGGAACATATCAAGGCGGCAATTAAAGCACTAATCAAAACTGCATAATAACTGTTTTAAGGAAATGCCCGATATATTGAAGGTCGGACTTTTATATACCGGCCTTAGGAAGATCGTTGATCCACTCTCAAAGCCCTCGTTTTACCTGACATATTCAAGTAGATCACGGCTATGATTGCCCCGGCGGTATTAAAAACCATATCCCACAGTGTGTTATAGTAACCACCAACACCTGTTTTCGGGAAAGTCAGCACAGCGGCAAACTCTATAATCTCATTGAGGCTACCCAGTCCCATCCCTATAAACACCAGCAGTACCGATACGGATATTGGCTTTACCCCAACGTTCAAGCTGGGCCGAAGTATGTAATAAGCAAATAACGTCGCCATTCCAAATCCGTACATATGCACAAGCTGATCGAATCGGAGGAATTTGTCAATTATCTGATAGCCGTACAAAACTCCGTCCCCAACACGCACAAACCCGCCCAGCATATGCAGAAATCCCCATAGACTAAGCCCAATCAATACTACCGAACTAAAGTTGAACTTCAGATGCAGATACCCGATGAAAATAACGAAGAACGCTACCGTAGCCACATAGAGAAGGAACTCATAATTTTTGATGGATGTAAACAGAAAGCAAAATAACAATAGATATGCCAGGTTAAATAATAGTATCCAAATATGAACTTTTGATATTTTATTTGCGGGCATGCCTTGTTTCCTTTCAGTTTAGATTTTTAAGTTATTTTCCTCTTCTTACCGCATCATCGCCGTATCTGTCCTTTATCTTATCAAAAGCCTTATCTATCCTTTTCTGTTTTTCTTCTTCATGGTTAATAAATAATTCTTTTTGACCGGTGCCTTCAGTCACAAGCCCTGATGTCCCAAATCCCAACAACCGCAGAGAACCAGCTGATTTTTTGTGCCATTTCAAAAAAACTGCCTTCGCTTCCTGCCATAATGTCTCAGTTACATTTGTAGCTTTGTCGAGCGTACTGCTTCGGGTAATAGTTTCGAAGTTGCCATATCTTAACTTAAGTGTAATTGTCTTTGCCTCGAAGCCACTTTTTCGGAGCCGATAAGCAACCTCCTCAACCTGACCCAGCAATACACTTAGAAGAATACCCTTGTCGTCGATATCAACCGCAAAAGTGTGTTCGCTGGATATACTCTTGGTGATATGGACGGATTCAACCTCCCGATTGTCTATACCCTGAGCCAGGCTGAGAATATCAGTGGCCTGATTACCCAAGATAGTCTTTAGGTACTCCGGCTGGGTTTGTCGAAGCTGCTTAATCGTGTTTATACCAGCGGTTTTCAGGGCCTTTTCAGTTACTTTTCCAACTCCCCATATTTTGGAGATAGGTAATGGGTCCAGGATTTTTTGCTTGTTCTGTTCTTTTATAATCACAAAGCCATCGGGCTTTTCCAAATCCGAAGCCAGTTTCGCAAGGAACTTATTCGACGCAATACCGACAGAGGCCACTAACCCTAATTCTGCTTTAATTTCATCTTTTATTCTTCGACCAATCTTTTCGGCACTACCGAATAATTGAATACTGCCGGTAACATCAAGAAATGCTTCATCTAAAGAGATAGGTTCTATTTGCGATGTATACCGTGAAAATATTTCATGGATTCTATTTGATATTTCAACATATCTTTTCATCCTGACCGGCATGACAATCGCATTAGGGCACACTTTTAGAGCCTGAGACATGGGCATGGCACTATGAATACCGAATTTGCGTGCTGCATAAGATGCCGCAGCTACGACTCCTCGCTGCTCAACGCTACCGCCGACTATGACAGGCCTGTCCTTTAGCTCAGGGTTATCAAGCTGCTCGACAGATGCAAAGAATGCATCCATATCTACATGGATTATTTGGTGAGATATTCCCATTTTATATACCACACAATAGGTCTCGTAGAAGTTTACTTATTATCATTTTCAACCACTTTGGAATCGACGTGTTTCCTTTTCTCTGACGGTGATTTGTCTTTTCGTTTTTGGTTGCCAAGTGACCGCTTTCTGCCAAGGGAGTAAAAGAAATGGCAAATAAGCCAGATCAAAAAAGCAAATGGTAAAATCCTTAGCAATATACGCATTTCTGTTTCTTCCAAACGTTTAGTGTTTTTTTGCCGTTATCCTGTGGGAACCGCTTTCAAAAGAGTCTCGGAAGCCCTATATTTTATCAGACTACATAATTTTGTATAAATGTAAGATAATCTCTATCGCCGGGTTGCAAATCTGAATGATTACGGACAGACCATAAGACTACCTTGAGACCATCGATCCAAATATTATCTGGGGCAGAGCCACCACGCATTTGCCTGACTTGTACAAGGTCATCGATAAGTATAGCAGATAGCTCTCCGACAGGATCACTACCTGATATTGCGGTTTTCACTGCCGAGGCAACGATCCTGTCATCAATATCTTCGTGGTTACGACAGGTAGACACAATAGAGAACTCTATATTCTGAAGCACATCAAGATGGTCACGACTCATTCGTTTATAGATTTTTTCGGGCTTTTCCTTACGCTCATAGTTTCGTCTCTTTTTGAACTTTGGTTTTAACATAATGGTGCATCTCCGTATATTTTAGTCGTTCCCTATATCTATTTACGCATATCCTCAATTTCCGGAAAGTCAGCCGATATAATCTTGTGGCAGCGTATCAGATAGCTCCTAAGTATTTTTGTCGCTTTTTTTCTCATATAGTACCTTTTATTTTATCTGTTCGGTCATTATGGATTAAAGAGACCTTCTGATTTCACGAGATCCAAAGCCTCATCGACCGTCAGTTCAGAAAAGACAGGCCACCACTTTTCCGTATGTCTGAAGTAAGCCAAATCAAATCGATTGTCACCAATGAACTCAAGCCGGGCAAAGCCGACTTCAAAGAAAGGAGAAATACGGTTAGGTCCAAGGGACGCATATCTCGCCATGAAATAAAAGTAGCGGCCCCGACACTTTGTGAAGATATCTTCTATGTAGTTGAACTTTGGATTCTTGGGAGGAGTTTTCACATGCTTCGGCCTGATGTACTCTTCGATAAGGGCATTTGCTTTAACCCAACTTTCTCACTTAGGGGGGTAAAAGGCGGTTTGTGATAGCGACAAGGGCTATAGTCTGTACCATAAACCTATCAATTATTAACCTGATCACCATAGATTTTTGGCGGTGACTGTGGCGGCAGGGTCATGTGTAATTTTTCCAGTATCAATTTATGCTCTACTTTTGCTTCCGTATAACGTTGCATCCGAAGCGTCCTGCCATCCTGAGTCGGGATCGAAACATCCAGCATTTGAATACGGGATAGAGTTTCCAAAACCGCCTGACTGGTCAGGCCAAAGGCACTGCTTCGTAATTTCTGACGCAACGTCGCTTGCAGGCAATAACTCAAAAAGGCTACAAATATATGGGCATCAACTCGCTCTTCTCTGTGATGATAAACAGGGCGAACGCCAATATCGCTCTTCAATTCCTTGAAGGCCTGTTCGATATTGCATTGAAGCATATATTGCTGCCAAAGTTCCACGGCTTCTTTACCGGTTTGATTGGTACGCAAAAAATACATTCCGTCTCGATAAATCATTGCACGGTATTTCTGGTGATTGAAAGTAAAGCTGAAATTCTTTTTACTCACTTGCTTACCTTCGGCTGGTAATTTTAAATCTACACAATGGCGACAACTGCCGGCTTGGTGTTGTAATACTCCCAGCCGTTTCATAAAACGATCCCTGTCA
>JADHXY010000036.1 GCA_016782755.1 Phycisphaerae bacterium
TCACGTGCTTCGTGATGAAATATATTTTTAAAAATCCGTGTCTAATATTTTTTGTCTTTAAATTTAATCTTGTCTTTATCCTGTTATCCTGTCAAAGTCTTTTTGTCTTTTTTTTTCTCCGTGCTCTCAGTTTCTCCGTGGTGAAATATGTTTTAAAAAAACTGTGTTAATCCGCGAAATCTGTGTCTAATTTTTTTTGTCTTTTCTTTTTAAAAATCCTGCTTCATCCTGTCAAAATATTTTTCTGACTTCTGAAACCTGACCTCTAACCAATCCTGTCAAAATGGAGCGGAGCGACATCCCGATTCATCGGGAATCAATCAAAAACGCAAGTACCCCCTGATTTTTCCCAAATTTACTCCCACTTTTTCCAAAAAATTCATAAAAATTCACAAAAATTCAAAAAAAACCACCAACTTTCCCCCTTTTTTACCCCCTAATCTGACCCCTCATGCAAATTTGATCGGTTTTACTCTCGTATAGCTGCTTGTAATTAGTAAATATCTCTGTAACCGCCCGCCAGATGCCACGCTTTTGTTCTGCCGTTTACGCCAAAAATAATAAAGTGCTAAATGTGGATTATTCAGCAAGTCCTGATAAGTCTTTTTTCATATCAGTTTTTTCAAGCCAAAGTTTACATTGATTTTGGGCCTTTCGATGTTATAATCCTCTTTATTTGATTCATGGATTGCATTTTTAATTTGACGGGTTAGCAAATGAAATTTCAGGTATTTAAAGAAGGTGTACTGGCGGATAAGGCTGACGTGGGTTGTGCTTATTTGAGCGGGACCGATGGCATAGTTCTCAAACAGGTTGATATAAAGTTTGCAGATGGTGTGATAGAATGCAACAAACCCAATCTTTCGGCTGCGAGTCTGTCGTTGATGTGGGAGGTTTTGGGTTTTGGTAAAATTATGCTCAGTACGACTACACTACCCCAGCGGGAAGAGCCTTATATCCTTAACCTGGAACTGGCTCGTTCGAAATTAATGAATTTGATAACCAAGCGTGAGGATTGGCAGTTTTTTAATGGGCTTGGCGAACTTGAGCAGATATGGCAGCAGGCACGCGAACTTTTTATCGAGGCGGTGAAAAACATATCTGATGCGAGCAGGGCGGCTAAGCTTGCTGATGAGTCGTTGAGCAAGTCGGTGGTTTTGAGCGAGAAGTTAGCGGTTAGATATGGCAGAGAACTTTTTGCGGCGAGGGTAAAAAACAAGTTACTTGCTAAGGGTAGTATCGGCTGTGTCGTTGAGTTGGGTAGAGTGTCTGATAAGAAATACCTCAAGGCACTTGTTGATAATTTTAGTTATGTAACAATACCTATGGCGTGGTCGGATATTGAAAAGGAGCCGGGCAAATACGATTTTGGTATTATTGACAAGCTAATTCCTTTTTTTGCGAAAAATAAGATTGTAATAGGGGCAGGCCCTCTTGTTTGTTTTGATAAGAAGTATATTCCGAAATGGCTTTTGGATAGTAATTACGATTTTGAGCAGATAAAAGATGCAGCTTATAACTTTGTGATGAATGTAGTAAGCAGGTATTCGGGCCATATAAGGGCTTGGAGGGTTATAAGCGGTTTGAACTATTTGAATTATTTCGGTTTCAATTTTGAGCAGATACTCGAGATGACCCGTGCGACGATCATGGCTGCTAAGGCTTGCGGTGACAAATCGCTGAAGATTATAGATGTCGCGAATTTGTGGGGCGAATACTATAGTTCTACCGAGGGGAGTATTCCGCCGATAGTTTATATGGATCTGGTAGTTCAAAATGGCATCGGGTTTGACGTGTTCGGTGTCCAGATGAAATTTGGCAAGGATGCGGTGGGGATGCATACCAGGGATATGATGCAGATATCGGCAAAGCTCGATCATATTTCATTGACGGGTAAGCCGTTTTTTATTACGGAGGTGGAGGTTCCATCTTGCAGCCGTGAAGAGGCTGCAGGCAGCTGGCATAATGAGTGGAGTGAACAGACTCAGAGTGAGTGGGTTGAGGATTTCTACAAGATATCGCTGGGCAGGCAATTTGTCGAAACGGTGACTTATGGCAACCTGATGGATCGCAAAGGCAGTGATGTATGTGATAGCGGTCTTGTTTTTAGCGATGGCAAGTTCAAGCAGTCTTATGCGACGATAAAGAAGGTAAGAGAGCCAATATTGAATAAGGGCAAATAATTAATTTGTGCGGTTCAACGATGCCAGATATTTTGAAAACAGATGCAAGTGTTGATGGTCAAAAGAGAGTTGAGAGTTTTTCTTTTTTGTTAGCGGCGGTGTTTTCAGTTTCTTTGTGTGCGGTTTTTGCGGGCCGTTGTTACTATAAGCTACAGCCGGCGACAATAGTTCTGGATACGAAGATAAATCCTAATAGTGCTGATTTGGCGAGTCTTGAGCAGTTGCCTTCGATAGGAAAAAGTCTTGGGAGTGCGATAATAGATTATCGAGAAGATTTTGAAGGTGCGGCTTTTAAAAGGCCCCAGGACTTGACAAATGTTAGAGGCATCGGAGTCGGGAAATTAGCAGCGATAAGTGAATATTTAAGGTTTGATTAGGCGGATTAATTTATTATGGCGGACTGGCAGATAGAAAAACCTTTGGAGCATTGCTGGGCGACGGATAGAAAGATTGAGCCGGGTGAGGATTATTATGCTGCGCTTGTGGAAACAGATAATGGGTTTGAACGCCGGGATTTTTGCAGTGAGTATTGGGAGGCGAGCGGGCCGGAGGTTTATTGTTATTGGAAGACGAGGCTTAGTGAGCCGAACGAGAAGAAGAATATTTTTATTGATAACGAGATGCTGCTGGCCTTTTTTGAGAGACTTGAGGGCGAGAGTGATATTCAGAAGATCGAATTCAGGTTTGTTATAACGTTAATACTAATGCGTAAGCGTAAACTGAAGTATATTAGTTCTGTGATAGAAGGTGAGAGGGAGTTGTGGACATTGAAAGTTGTCGGGCAGGGGACGGAGGCAAGAGTGGAGAATCCGCACTTGCAGGAGGACAGGATAGAACATCTGACCGATCAGCTTGGTGATATATTGCAGGCAGACCTTTAGAAATGAAAAAAACAATAGTCAGGATATTTTTTTGCGGGGTTGCGGCTTGTTGTGCGATTTTTCTTAGCGGCTGTGCAGGTGATGTTGTCAGGAAAATCGAGGTTTGCCGCGGCTGGGGAGATGTTGGTGCGGCGATTGGCGAGTTGAGGGGTTTGTCCGGCGGTATCGATCAATTCAGGGTGTCTTCGGGCAGTTGTGAGTGGGTCGAGAGGGTTGACGGCAAGGTTAAAGAGAAGCAGTCGTTTGCGGTAAAGCTTTGGATAAGTGCGCCAGCCAGTTTAAGGATGCAGGGAGATATCGCTTTTGATCCTAAGGGGCTGCTGGTAGGTGCGAATTCGGAGCAGTTCTGGCTGGCATTGCGGCCTAAAGAGATAAGCGGATATTGGTGGGGCAGTTGGTCGCAGCAGTGGGGAGGCGGGCGGCTTGTGCTTAGTGCTGAGATGCTGCTTGAGTCATTTGGTTTGATAGATTTTACTGATTATCAGAACTGGTCGCTTTGTCATGAGGGTGGTTTTGATGTTCTGGTTTATAGTTATGCAAGGATGGTTCGCAAGAAGGTTTATATTTACAACTGTGATAAAAAGGTATCGAAGATCGAATATTTTGACAGATCGGGTGAGATTTATGCGGTGGTTGAGCTGGATAAGTATATCGAGATTTACGATGGGGCTTCGATAGCATCTTCTATCAAGGTAACATCGAGAGTCGATGGGGGGGTCGAGGATGTTTTTTCGATAAAGATAAAATCTGCCAAACGGACGGATTACGGCGATACTCAGCAGGAGAAACTTTTCGCAAGGCCGCCTGAGAGAGGTTATAAGAATATTTATCGTATTATTGAAGGCAGGATGATAGAACAGTGACATTGAATTTTGGAGCGGATATGGCAAAGATGAATTTGAAAGAGGCAATTGGTAAAAATACGCTGATACTCGATGGTGCTATGGGGACAGAGCTTTTTGTCAGGGGAGTCGAGGCGGGCCAATGCAACGAGTATTTGAATATTGAAAAGCCTGATATCGTTTACGATGTCCAGAGGGCGTATGTTGAGGCTGGCAGCGATATAATTATAACGAATACTTTTGGTGCCAACGCTATAAGTCTTGATCGTCATGGGTTTGGTTCAAGGGCCGTTGAGATAAACAGGGCTGGTGCGGAGATTTCGCGCAGGGCGGCAGGCGAAGATAGGTATGTTCTTGGTGACATCGGGCCGTGCGGAGATTTCCTTGAGCCGCTGGGGATATTGACAAAGGAGAAGCTCAAGGAAGCTATATCGGAACAGGTGAGGGGTTTGCTTGAGGGCGGAGTTGACGGATTTATTGTTGAGACGATGACGGCTTTGGAAGAAATAATCGCGGCTATCGAAGCGGTGAAGAGCGTTAGCGATTTGCCGGTTTTCGGTTCAATGGCTTTTGACCCAGCCGGCGAAGATTTCCGTACAATGATGGGAGTTGACGTTAAGAGTGCTGTTCGTGCTATCAACGCCGCCGGTGCAGATGCGGTCGGTTTTAATTGCGGGACAGTTACATTAGACGGTTATGTGAGATTAGCGGAGAAATATACAGAGGCTGCCGATGGGCTGGGGTTGGTACTTTTTGCGGAGATGAATGCCGGTCTTCCGGAGCTTGTGGATGGGATGGCGGTTTATAAGGTCGGGGATGAGGAATTTGCAGATACCGCGAAAAAGATCAAGGCTTTGGGTTTTAGTATATTAGGTGGATGCTGCGGAACGAGTCCGGAGCATATAAAAGCCCTTGCTGGCAAACTTAAATAGCGTTGGGGTGTTTAGTTTAGCAATTTTTCGATTTGTTCGAGGGTTTTTGCAGTTGCTCCCTGATTGTCTTTGATGATCTGTTGTCCGTTTTTGGCGATTTGTTGAGCGAATTCGGGTTCGAGTATGCATTTTTTAAAAATTTGCTGCAGTTGTTCTCTGTCCTTGACCATGATTGCTCCGCTGCCTTCGAGGAGTGCATTTACGGGTTGTCTGAAGTTGAAGGTGTGCGGGCCGAAGATGGTGCATTTTCCAAGTGCGGCAGCTTCCATCATATCCGAGCCGCCCATTGGTACGAGGCTTCTTCCGACAAAGATGATTTTTGCCAGAGAGTAAAATTTTCTCAAATCTCCCATGGTGTCGCCGAGGATGATGGTCTGTTTGTCGGTGATGGGTGCATTGTTTTTCTTTTTGACTTCGCTGTATCTGAGGAATGCAAATCCTCTTTGTTTTATTATCCCGGCTACCTCGTTAAATCTTTCCGGTTTTCTGGGGACAATTACGAGTCTGTAGTTTCTGCATTGCGGTTTACCGATAACATTTCTGTAGGCATCGAGGATGATGGCTTCTTCATCGTTTCCGGTTCCTCCGGCGACAATTAAATTTTCGCCTTCGATTCGGAGTTGAGCGGCGAGCTGGTCGGCTTCATCGATTTTGTCGCTGATTTGTGCGGTGTCGTATTTTAGCGAACCCGTTACGATGACCTTATCTTTATCGGCACCGATCTTGACGAAGCGGCTTGCGTATTCTTCGGTTTGGCAGAGGATGAGTGATATTTTTGAGAAGATTTTTTTTGTTATGGCTTTTATGAGTTTGTATCTGCTGAAACTTTTGTCACTTATTCTGCCGTTTAGAACTACAACGGGCACGTTGGTTTCGGCGGCAGTCTGGACAAAATTTGGCCAGACCTCAAGCTCCATGAGTAGGCAGATAGCCGGGCTTAGGTTTTTGAAAGCGCGGGCCATAGTCCATGAAAAATCGAAGGGGAAATAGAAGATATTATGTTTTTCGCCAAAAAATTTCGTGGCTGTGTCGAAGCCGGTATCGGTTGTTGTGGAGAGAGCGATCTGGAGGTTTGGAAATTTTTTCTCAAGTTCGCCAATAATGGTTTTGGCAGCATTGACTTCGCCCACGCTTACGGCATGTATCCAGATACTTTTTTTGTCCTTGTTCTCATTGTTGATTTTTCCGAGACGGTTTTGGAGGCCCTTTTTGTATCGATTGTGAGCGATGATGCGATAGAGGATGAGAGGTGAAATAATTATTAATGCAATAATGTAGACGACATTTAAGAAGTATTTCATTTTTCTTCCCTGAAAAATTTAGTTTTGTGCATATTATAGTATTTCGTCGCTGTGATAAAGTCAACAATAGCTTTTGTTGGGCGCAGAAGTTTTTTTGAAAAATTTTTTGATATGAGGTGAAAATTTCACAGCCGCATTGCCGATCAGCTTTTGTATATGCGAAATCGGGATATTTTTAATGTTGGAATTGCTTTAGGCCTTGAAAAGACCTCCAGTGCTTTCGACAAAATACCGAAATATGGGAGAGTATAATATTTTTGTTTTATTAAAAACTTTTGGATATTTTGGCATACTTAATAGTACTAAAAATTATGTTTTAGATGATTTTGTCTGTATGTCACCATTGGCAATGTAATTAGCAAGTTGTGAATGTAATTTTAGAAATCCCTGCTGGATTTGAAAACGAACGACCTGTTCTGAAAGATGGTTATGGATCAATTAAAAATCAAGCCACAAACGATGAAGTTATTAACAAAGGCAATTACTAAAGCCAAAGCTATATCTGAAACCAAGAAAAAAAACCAAAGTACGCAAATTGATAGAACTAATGCTGATGCTAAAAAAGTTATCGCTCAAATTAAGTTAAAAGCTAACCAACAGGAGGTTTTGTACAGCCAGATCATATCTAAAGTTAAGTCAGAAATCGAAAGTTCATACTAAAGAGATATCAAAGATCAAGGCAGAGTTGGGAATGAAGATGATGAGAATCAAGGTAGACGCCAACAATGCAATAGCTAAGGAGCAAACCAAAACAAAAGAACTATGAGCGTGTCGGAACGGCTGAAACGAAGACTTACGTACTATGCAAAACACATACAGCCAACAATATGATTGATAATCTACCGGTTCTCATTATGGGATCACTGTATCAAATTTGGGCCATAAAAGTCAAGGAGATTAAAGCCTCCTTATGGAAATACTGGTTCATAAGTATAGTTTTTGCAGCAGTGGTTTTCGCAACCGTTTTTCCCGGCATCCTCGCTACAACAAGGGAATCATGGCGGCAGACTGTTAATTAGTCACCGCAAAAACCGCTATCCCAATCTTTCCAGACTGCCTCAAAACCATGTTCCATTATTACTTTGGAAAATTGTTCGGCACTCCTGTTGTCATCAATATGGAACTGCTCACCTGCGTTTGACTTCGACGAATAGCCCCCGGGATTCGTCTTGCTGCCGGCACTTATTCGAGTCACCCCAATACTTATCAAATGATCTCGCAACTTTGCGTTTTCACGGGTTGACATAACAAGCCCCACATCCGCAAAACAAAGCCGCAACGCAACCATCATCTGAACTAATTCTTTATCACTAATCAAGTGTTCAAACTTCGATCTTTCAACCTTACATGCCGGCCTTATCCGGGGAAATGAAAAAGATATATGCGAACGCCAGTATTTTTTCATAAGATAGTGTCCATGCTCAGCAAGTGCCAAAGTCTCTAATCGCCAGTCCGCCAGACCCAGCAGTGCGCCAAGCCCGATCTCTCGCATACCGACCTGACCGATACTATCTCCGGATCGCAATCGCCTTCGGTAATCTGCTTTCGGCCCTTTCGGATGATAATAAGCGTACTTGCCGCGATCATAGGTCTCTTGGTATAGCGAAACTCCGTCTATACCAGCCTCAAAAAACCTTGCGTATTCTTCGCTACTCAACTGGTGTATTTCAATCGATATGCTGCTGAATTTATCGCGCAGCTTCCCCGCCAATGCAACAAGATAATCCACATCGATATGTTTAGTATCCTCACTGCTAACCAGAAGAATATCGCGAAAACCCTGCAAAGCAAGAATCTCGGCTTCTTTCTCCGCTTCTTCCACGGACAGCCTTTTCCTCTTAAACTCGTTATTTTCATTAAATCCGCAATAAAGACAGCTGTTATTACAAAAACTCGATAGGTACAAAGGAGCATACAACCTAATCGTCCTGCCGAACCGCTGAACGGTTAGCCGCCTGCTCATCTGTGCCATCTTCTCAAGATAGTCCTCCGCCGCCGGAGAGATAAGTGCCAACAACTTCTCAAAACTATATAAACCATCCACAGAACGCAACGCACGTTCCACATCCCCGCTGCTTACGCTTTCAATACGTTCCAACAATTCATCCCCGCCGCAGTCCAGACCACGTTTGACCAATATATCCTCAATACCCCCGACTTTTTTCGATACTTCCGGCATTTCTTCAATCTCGCAAAAAACCTGTCAATGGACTCGACGCATTAGCTTCTCTGCTCACGCCGCTGGCACCCGCCTCGTAACCACCTCGACCTGCTTCCACAGCCAACCTGAAGGCCTTCGCCATCAAACAAGGATTCTCTGCCGTAGCGATCGCCGTATTTACCAAAACCGCATCTGCACCCATCTCCATTGCTTCTGCCGCATGAGACGGAAGCCCAAGACCGGCATCTACCACCACCGGGACACTTGCCTGTTCGATTATTATTTCGATAGCACTGCGAGTCTTAATCCCCTGATTAGAACCTATCGGACTTGCCAGCGGCATTACCACAGCCGTACCAACATCCTCTAATTTTTTAGCAAGTATCGGATCGGCATTTATATAAGGCAAAACCACAAAACCATCCTTAATAAGAATCTCCGCTGCCTTGAGCGTCTCTACAGGATCCGGCAGCAAATAATAAGGATCTGGCGTAACCTCCAGCTTCACCCAGTTTATTCCCGTCGCCGCACGGGCCAGTCTCGACAACCTCACAGCCTCTGCCGCATCTCGAGCTCCGCTCGTATTAGGAAGCAAAAGATATTTACCCCTGTCAATCGCCGCTAACATATCGTCGTTTTCGTTTTCTATATCAACTCGTCGAAGCGCAACCGTTACTATCTCGCTACCGGATGCCGCTATCGCTTCACTCATCAGCTTATTAGATGAAAACTTGCCCGTCCCAACCATAAGCCGCGAATCAAATTCCCTGCCTGCTATTACCAGCCTGTCCATAATTTCAGCCTCCTGGCACAAATCTTATTAATTCCACCGAGTCGCCATCTTCTATGACCGTCTCGGAAAATTTACTTCGCTCTATTATATCCCCACCAATCTCAGCCACCACCGTCGCCGAATCAACCTTGAGCATTTCAAGTAATTCGCTAAGATTAAAGGGGAATTCTCCCGCCCCGAATTCCTTCTCTACACCGTTTACTTTTATTCTTCCCATCTTCACATCTCATCAACTATTAATTCAACTATCGCATTCGCCTGATGACAAGCCGCAATACCGACACGGCCAGCCGTCAAAACCTTTTCGGTATCTATCCCGCTATAGCCATCTCCAACAACTATAAGCCGCTCCGATATCCGCTTGGTAACAATCTCATTACCCCTGCCGTACCCCGCCAGACCACTGGCCGAAACAACATATTTATCACCCATCCTGCTGAGAACCGTCTCGACAAGTATCTGCTTCTGCTCGGCATCATCAAAACACTCCGCAATAATATCCGCCTCCGAAAATATCCCTTCAATATTCTCACGATCCAAACGGATATTTATCGCTTCTATATTAACACCAACATTGATTCGCTCAAGATTTTCCGTCAATGCCTCAACCTTAACTCTTCCAACCTGATCAAAAAAATAAAACTGCCTGTTAAGATTATCCTCACTAACAACATCAAAGTCCACAATTATCAGCTTACCAATACCATTGCGTACCAAAGCCGCTGCCACATTCGACCCCAGACCGCCTGTCCCGGCTATACCCACCACTGTTTTACTCAGTTTTTCGTAAACTTTGTTCATTAAAAACCTGAAAACAAAAAAAGCACCCCTGATTTTCAGGAGTGCTCTATTTTTCCATTTATCACTGTCGCACTCCCTTCGCGGGTACTAACCCAATCAGGTTCTTAGGGTAATCGCAGTTTTGCGAACTCTCAGCCATATACTAACTCTCGTCAGCCGCCGGCTCCCCTGGCAATATTCAATTTCTTCAAAATTCATAATAGTTTTTTTATCAATCTTCTGCAATTCTTTTTTAAATTACTCTCCCTCCTGCCCCATCTTTCTTGACAGAAAACCTTTTAGAACATATCATAAGGCTAATAAAATTCAACCGAAGGAACGTCTTAACTTATGTCAAATAAAGGATTTACGCATCTCCACCTCCACAGCCAGTATTCCCTGCTCGACGGAGCCATAAAATTTGAGCCGCTATTTGCTAAATGCAAAGAAAACGGTATGAACTCAATTGCACTTACAGACCACGGCAACATGTTCGGAACTATCGAATTCTATACAAAAGCCCGAGATGCCGGAATAAAACCCATCATCGGTATCGAAGCCTACATCGCACCGGACACGAGATTCGACCGCCAGAAAGCAAGCTCAAAAGAAGCCTCCAGCCACCTTGTCCTCCTCGCCGAGAACATCACCGGCTATCACAACCTGCTCAAACTTACCAGCCGCTCGTACACCGAAGGTTTCTACTACAAACCCCGTATCGACAAAGAAATACTCGCCGAATTCAACGAAGGGCTAATCTGCCTAAGTGCCTGTCTTGGCGGCGAAATACCAAAATGCTTATTGAACAACGACCAAAAAGCTACCATTGCCGCCGCAGAAAGCTACCTCGAAATTTTTGGCAAGGATCGTTTCTTCATCGAACTTCAACGCCACGAAACCGATGACAAGGATATCACTGCTGATTTGATTGACCTGGCTGTAAAAATGGATATCCAGCTTGTCGCAACAAACGACTGCCATTTCCTGAACGAAGACGACTACGATGCCCACAACTGCCTCTGCTGTATTGGCACCGGAAAACTCGCCGATGACCCAAACAGAATGATTTACCCGCAAGATATATTTGTTAAAAGCCCCGACCAGATGCGAGAACTTTTCGCAGATGTCCCCCAGGCGTGCGACAACACTCTCGCCATAGCCGAAAGATGCTCCCTCGAACTCGACCTCTCAACCCGTCACGCTCCTGTCTATGAACCAGAGGACGGCTCGACACCGGAAAAGTTTTTGACAGAACTCTGCTACAAAAATGCCGAAAAACTTTACAGCGAAGTTACAGACGATATCAAAGCCCGCATCGAGAGAGAGCTATCCGTCATCGAGAGCAAAGGATTTTCCAGCTATTTCCTCATCAACTGGGATTTGTGTAAATGGGCACACAACCACAACATACCCGTCGGAGCAAGAGGTTCAGCCGTCGGAACCGTCGTCGGTTATTGCCTCGGCATCTGCAATATCGACCCGCTAAAATACGACCTGCTCTTCGAGAGATTTATGGACCCGCAGCGGGACGAAATGCCCGATATCGACATCGACATCTGCCAGGCCAGCCGCCCAAAACTGCTCGAATACGTCTCCAAAAAATACGGCTACGTCGCCCAAATCATCACAATGGGAACGATGAAGGCAAAAGCCGTTATTCGTGACGTCTGCCGCGTCAAGAACATACCACTCTCTGAATCAGACCGCCTGGCAAAACTAATCCCCGATAGCCTCGGGATCACCTTAGACAAGGCCATCAATATTGAACCAGAACTAAAAGACGCATACAAAAATAACCCACAGACGCACGAAGTAATCGATATCTGCAAAAAACTCGAAGGTCTCGCACGTCACTCATCAGTACATGCTTGCGGCGTCGTTATTGCACAACAGCCGCTCGAAACTTACATCCCGCTTTACCAGGCGGCGGGGACAACCGACCTTATTACACAGTTCGAAGGCCCCTATGTCGAAAAAGCCGGACTACTGAAGATGGATTTCCTCGGCCTAAAAACTCTTAGCGTCCTCGCACGAACAAGAGACCTTATAAAAGAAAACCACGGAAAAACGATTGATCTTGACGCCATAGACATCAAAGACCCAAAAGTCTTCGAGCTGTTCGCAACAGGCAAAACAAAGGGCGTCTTCCAGTTCGAATCCGGCGGCATGCAGGACCTCCTCATGAAAATGAAACCCGACCGACTCGAAGATCTCATAGCCGCAAACGCGCTATACAGACCAGGGCCTATGACACTTATTCCGGATTACTGCCAGAGAAAGCACGGAGAAAAATGGAACGTCCCACACCCCATCATGAGAGAAATTCTCGAAGAAACCTACGGAATCATGATCTACCAGGAACAGGTCATGAGAATTGCAAACCGACTCGGTGACATACCACTGCGAGAAGCCTACACCATGATCAAAGCTATAGGCAAAAAGAAACTCAAAAAAATCGCCAAGGCAAAAGAAAAATTCATCGAAGGATGCCTCAAAAAAGGCCTCAAAAAAGAACAAGCCGACGAAATTTTCGCCCTCATCGAAAGATTCGCAGGATACGGTTTTAACAAAAGTCACTCCACCCGATACGCCTTCATAGCATACCAGACCGCATGGCTGAAAACCTACTACCCCGTAGAATTCATGGCCGCTCTGCTCACTTTCGAAATGGGAAACACAGACAAGGTAGTTGACTATATCGCTGAATGCAAATCTATGGCCATCGAAGTCTTAGCCCCCGACATAAACGAAAGTGATGTTGACTTCACACCAATAAAAAACGATACAAAAATTTGGGACCTGCGATTCGGACTCGCAGCCGTAAAAGGTGTCGGCGAAAAAGCTGTCGAACAAGTAATAAAAGCTCGCAATTCAACTGGCAAATTCAAAAGCCTCTTCCACTTCTGCGAAAACGTTGACTCCCGTGCCGCAAACAAGCAAACCCTCGAAGCACTCATAAAAGCAGGGGCCTTCGACCGACTCGGTGGTAACCGCGCGCAGATGATCGCTGGACTCGAAAACGCCATGCAATGCGGCTCGCAGCTCCAATCAGATAAAATGGCCGGACAAATGAACTTCTTCGGACAGCTCAAGAACGAAGAAGAATACGAAACCGACCACAATCAACTACCCGACGTCCATCCATGGACCGAACAGCAGCTGCTCGTTTACGAAAAACAAGTACTCGGTTTCTACGTCACCAGCAACCCCCTCAGCCATTGCGCCGAAAAAATAAATGTCTATTCAACACACAATTCCTCGAAACTAAATGAATGCCAACAAGACAACCCCGTCATCATCGGAGGAATGATAAAAAAGATCAGACCGATCGTCACAAGAAACGGTAAAAATCCCGGCCAGAAAATGGCTGTCCTAATACTCGAAGACCTCCAGGGAGAAGTTGACGTTGTTTTATTTCCAAAAATTTACGAAAAATTCAGCGAAATTATTGAAGAAGACAAAGTCATTTTCGTAAAAGGAACAGTTGACAGAAAACGCGAAAAACCAAACATCCTCGCCACTGAGATCATAAAACTCGACGAAGTAACCGACAAACTTGCAGCCACGGTCAGAATAATCTTCGACATCGATGAAGTCTCAAAACAAAAACTACAAGCCGTAAAAAAAATCTGTCTCGATCACCGCGGAAAGAGCAACATTCAACTGCTTATAAATACAAAAAAAGCCCGCGTACTCACAAAGGCAGACCAAAAATTCTCCGTCAACCCCGACATAGAATTCTTCAAAAAAACCGAACAAATCATTGGCCGCAACAAAATTAAACTAATCTGAAAACCCCCCATCGAAAATGAACGAACTAAAAACTACCATCAAGATCATCAAAACAAGATTCGCCGAGATATCACTAATCCTCGGACTTTATGCAATGGCTGTTATCGCCACGACGATTCTGGAAAAAGGAGATAAAGACATTGGGCTGCGTATCTTAGCAGTGCTGCTGTTTACAGCTTTTGTCGCACTAACACACCAGTTTTTACTTTTAGGTTTTTTGAAGACCACCGAGATAAAACCTTTCCAGCCACGCCTCCCATTTGACCTGCTTGTCATTGGAAGACATTTCTTCTGGCGTATCGTGATATTCAGCCTTTGTTTTGCTTTTGTTCTTATCCTGCTGGGCCAGCTATTATTTACCATTTTGCAAGGGATATTACATCTTGACATCCAAATTTCCCAAATGTCAGGAAAACACATTCTTTACAGGCTATCCACAACAGCGGTCATGGCAATACTCGCCAAACCGCTTATCTTCATACCCGCAATCATTATTGCCTGCGACCAGAAACTATACCAGAGCATCCAAAACCTCAAAAATTTCAAATTCCTAAAAGCCAACCCAATCATCTACATTTTCGCCGCAGAACTTGCCATGATCTTAGCTTTCGAATCCCTCCCCGAGCATAAAAACCAGGTTTTGAATACCACCCTTTTGGTATCTGCCGGATTGGTTAACCACTTTTTGCATACAGTGGTCGCAATGATGGCTGTAAGATATGTTTCAAGAACAGCTTACCGCAAAAATTAACTTTCGCGCAAAAAAAAGAGGCCGTCCCGCAACGGCCTCTTTTTCTATTTGGGCCAAGTTAGGAGGAACATAACCAGACCCACCAAATTTTACACGGCATTACTACGTCGCAAAAACTCGTAGGTTCAATATCAAAAAAATTTTCCCCGAAAAATTCCTTACCCGTTCAAGCAATACCTGCCGGCAAAAGACTAAACAAGAAGCCAAAAACAGGACCCATAAAAATATCGACCTTATCCGTTACCAATAAAACCACAAGAACTATCAGCCACAAACGCCCCCACTTCGGATTTATCACCGGCCCGGCCCCTGGAATCAGACAAGGCCATATCTTACTGCCGTCAAGCGGAGGGATCGGAAGCAGGTTAAAAACCGCCAAAAGTGAATTCACCAAAAAAAGCGGAACAAAAACCACTTGCAAATATCCCGGCAAAGGCAGATACAAAGCCCCAAGCGATATGCCACCAAGAATCAAATTCGCCCCCGGCCCAGCCAGCGAACTCAATAGATAATAAAATCGCGGTTTTTTAAAATTATAAATATTAACCATCACCGGCTTACCCCACCCGAACCCAATAACAAACAAAGCAGCTGTACCCATAAGCGACATGTGCCGCATTGGATTAAGACTAACCCGCCCCATCCGCTCAGCCGTATCATCCCCCAGCCACTTAGCACTTATCGCATGAGCCGCCTCATGGAAAGTCAAACTCACCACAAGTGCCGGCAAAAAAACTATTGCTGTCTGCAAATCCATTTTCACCTGCCAAATAAAATACCACTTAAACTCAATTACCACGCCTGATACCAAAAAAAATCCGAGCTCCGCCTCTACAGGACCCGGATAGAACATCTACTCAAAATCTACCGAAAAGTTCTGCATACTGCCTAAACTTTAGGGTAATTGCCAAGAAATTCCGTCTTCGGCAGCCCGCCGGTCAGCGGCTTTGCATAATTAACAAATGCCTCCGTCACGCCGTTGCCATCAGCATTAATAAATTCATCCGGCATACTCTTAGTCTTCTCCGCAACATTACAAAGGTCTGTCCTGAAAAGCTCAACGCCGTAATCGCTCCCCTCGCCAGTCCGCCTCATCGCCACCGAACCGCTCATATTCGTCATCGCCAGCCGAACCGCTTCCACCCCGCACGCCCGCGCCTCACGCGTATCAACCTCAGACTGCAAACCCGCAAAGCTCCTCTGCAGATAACCGAATGTATCCGCACGAACACGCTTAATACTCAGATTCCCCTTAACCTCACCAGCCAGAAAATCCGCCAATGCCCCAGTACCAGAAAGCTGGATATTACCATGCGAATCAACTTCCTTTTCCTTCGCAAGCTTCTCCGCCCAAGTAACTCCGTCAACATCGCAAACGCCCTCGCTCACAGCCACAACGCACCTGCCGAGCCTCTTATAAACCCTTTCGATATCGCCAACGAACTTATCCATCGAAAAACCCCGCTCCGGCATATAGATCAAATGAGGCCCATCATCCCCGCGCTGCCTGCCCAATGCCGCAGCCGCCGTCAAAAATCCCGCATGACGACCCATTATCACATCGATCTTAACGCCGGGCAACGCACGGTTATCAAGATCATCGCCCATCAAAGCACAAGATACGAACTTCGCAGCCGTACCAAAACCCGGGCAGTGATCGGTAACCAGAAGATCATTATCAACCGTCTTAGGCACATGAAACGCCCTCATATCATAGCCGGCCTTCTGAGCCATCTCATTGATAATATGAGCGGTATTCGCAGAATCATTTCCGCCGATATAGAAGAAATAACGAATATCTCGCTTCTTAAATACCTCCAGTATCCGGCTGCAATATTCCTCATCCGGCTTATCCCTGCTCGACCCCAATGCCGATGACGGAGAACCCGCCACCACCTCTAAAACATCAGCCGAAACAGACGACAAATCAACAAAATCCTCTTTAACCATACCGGCTACAGCATGAACCGCCCCGTAAAGCTTCTCGATTTCGGCATACTTAGCCGCCTCCTCGATAACCCCAACTAAAGAGGAATTGATTACCCCCGTAGGTCCGCCAGACTGGCCCACTATCGCATTTGCTTTTGGTGCTTTTGACATCCTGATTTAATCTCCATAATTTACCTAAATTCGTTCATTAAAAAACAACTCTCAAGTAATACCCTAATTAAGTGCCGGATAGGACTTGTCATTCCCGCGTCTTCTGTCATTCCCGCGTCTTCTGTCATTCCCGCGTCTTCTGTCATTCCCGCGTCTTCTGTCATTCCCGCGTCTTCTGTCATTCCCGCGTCTTCTGTCATTCCCGCGAAGGCGGGAATCCAGCATAAGACAACATCCATCACAGAGCCTGCCCTGGACGAAGTCGAATGGGCGGTTACCTATCTTTTTTACACATAGCCAAAGTATTACACTCTCAATTAGCCAGACATACTAACAAATTACCCGCAAAATTTGAAATAAATTCCAATTTCCAAAAAATTTTAACAATTACCCCCCCCGGAGTCCCCGATGTAGTTAATCGCAACGAAGGCAGGAATCCAATCTTTCTTTCACAATTTCCCTTTACTCTTTATCCCAATTCCAACATAATACCGCCTATGAACTAAAATGACCAGTTTCATATAAAACTGGTCACCCTGAGC
>JADHXY010000002.1 GCA_016782755.1 Phycisphaerae bacterium
GGCTTTTACGCTCTGTTTTGCTTTGTTCGGCTCTTTGATTGTTGCGGTTGTAGCGGCACCGGCGTTGTGCACTTATCTGCTTAAAGCGGGCAGACACAAAGAATTCATACTGGTGACAAAACTTAAAAAGTTTTATCGACCATTGCTTATATGGGCAATTAGTAATAGGAAAAAAGTTCTATGGGGTGTCCTTATTGCTTTTGTTTGCAGCATTTCACTTATGCCATTACTCGGTACCGAATTCATCCCAACCCTTGAAGAGGGTTCAATCCTGATTGGCGTTGCTATGGCACCATCGATTTCACTTGAAAAAGGTGTCGAAGTAATCCAGGTCCTTGAAAAGAAAATCATGGCTTTTGGAGAAGTTGAAGAGGTGATATCTCGCGTAGGCAGGCCCGAGGCAGGTAGCCATCCGCACCCTGTTAACTACGCAGAAATCCACATAGGGTTGAAAGAGCGGGAGAACTGGCCGACTTATAAAAGCAAGAAAGACCTGATTGAAGCTCTGAACAAAACGCTATCGAATTATCCCGGCGTTCAGTTGAATTTCACTCAGCCGATCCAGAACGCCTTTGATGAGTTGCTCAGCGGTATCAAGGCACAGGTGGCTGTAAAACTTTTCGGTGAAGACCTGGTTGTGCTCAAATCCAAGGCCCAGGAAATCCGTAACTCCATTGACAATATCCCCGGCCTGGTTGACCTTGCCGTCGAGCAAAGCTTCGGTCAGCCGCAAATCCAGATCATAGCGGACCGCCAGGCGTGTTCTCGATACGGAATAAATGTTAGTGAAATCCTGGAGCTTGTAGAACTGGCTATTGGTGGTGAGGTGATAGATAACATATATCTCAACATTCGCCGTTTTGGAATTCATGTTCGCTATCAGGAACCTTATAGGTCCGACCCTAAGGTTATCGAAGATTTGCTGGTCCATGCTGAAAATGGAAGTCTCGTGCCATTAAAACAGGTTGCTCAGATTAAAGAAGTAATCGGGCCTATCCAGATAAATCGTGAAAAGAATCAACGACGCTGGGTTATCCAGGGCAATGTAAGAGGCAGAGATTTGGGAAGCGTTGTCGCCGATATCAAGAAAAGTATTGCCAATAACATCGAACTGCCTCCCGGATATTATGTCGAATATGGCGGACAGTTTGAAAACCAGCAAAGGGCTATGGCTCGCCTTAAAATTATTGTGCCTATGGTCATCACTGTAGTGTTCCTGATACTGTGCCTGACATTCGGCTCTATAGGTCAGGCCCTGCTTATAATGATAAACGTCCCGTTAGCTTTGATTGGTGGAATACTCGGACTTTTCCTTGCCCGAGAGTATTTGTCAGTCCCTGCAGCCATTGGATTTATCGCCCTGTTTGGTATCGCGGTACAAAATGGTATGGTCCTTGTAAGCTGTATAAATCAACTACGAACAGAGGGCATAGAAATCGAAGAGGCCATAATAACAGGAGCCCTTCAGCGTCTGCGTCCTGTATTAATGACGGCAACAACTACGGTACTGGGGCTGTTGCCTCTGCTTTTGTCAAGTGGCATCGGTTCCGAAGTTCAAAGGCCATTAGCTGCTGTAGTTGTATTCGGTTTGATGTCAGCGACTTTACTGACACTTTTTGTAATTCCAGCTTTTTACCAATGGTTTGCGATTAAAGTAAATGACTAACAGATTTCTTAGGAGATTGTATTATGAAAAAGAAAGTATTGAAATCGGTAACAATAATAGTCCTTGGGTTGTAGACTGCCGTTATCTCAGGTTGTGCTACGGACCGAGTAGACCTTGTAGATGCAGGTGTGCTCAGTTTAGAGCAACATACCACGGGAAAGGTCTACGTCGCCTGGAGCGATGCCTATGAAGATGGAGATGGCTTCGTGGTAACAGGTGTCCTAAGACACCGTGACACTGTCGGCTTGCCCATCAAAACACATGTGGATATTACAATACAATCGCCTGATGGAACTATCATAGACGAATCTCGTTCGTCAGATGTCCATGTCTCCAGACGCATTACAGGTAGAGGCCAAAGCCTGCAACGATTCAGGGTATGTTTCCCCAGTATCCCAGCCGAAGGCTCTAAAGTCAGCATAGTCACACATGGCGGTTCTCACAACAATACAGAAAATAACGGTAACTCGTAAAAAAAACTTTTGTGAAGTTATAAATATTATTTCACAGCCACTCACCAACCGGTAATTGCTCTACCGCATGACGCAATACAGGATCGACGTTCGTATACACCTTGTTTGTCAGATTCGGCGATGAATGTTCCAACAACTTCTGTGTCACTGCTGTTGAAACCCCGTTTTGCGCAAGCAAAGAGCAGAATGTTTTTTGCAGATCATGAAACTTCAAGTCATCCAACCCTGCCTTTTTACAGATATTACGCCATTTCCTATGGTTGAATTTAGTCTTAAACAATTTCTCATGACCAACATCCAAACTGCAAACATATTTTGAAAGCTCTCTCATTACTTCTACAGATACCGGCCTTGAAGCCATGCTCTTTTTAGTTTTCCTGCTGGTAGTTGAGATAGAGTTCTTCTCGAAGTCAATATCGCTGATTTTCAATGAATCAATGTCGCCACGTCTAAGGCCCGTACCTAATGCTAACAGGATTCTAACTTTCATCGCCCCGTAAGGCTCTCGATCAAATTTGCATGCATGCCAAAAATAGGGAGGGAAAAAAGGGAAAAGTTGTTAGTTTTTTTGGAATTTTTACGAATTATTTGTGAATTATTTGGAAAAGTTGTGTGTAAATTTGGGGAAAATCAGGGCATACTTGCGTTTTTGATTGATTCTCGATGAATCGGGATGTCGCTTCGCTTCATTTTGACGGGATTGGTTAGAAATCAGAGGTCAGAAAAAGACAAAAATATTTTGACAGGATGAAGCAGGATTTTTAAAAGATATATTTCACCACGGAGGCGCAGAGGACACGGAGAAAAAAAGATATCAGAGGTCAGAAAAAGACAAAAATATTTTTATCCCGCCAAGGCGCAGAGGCGCAAAGTTATTTTTCTCATGTACCGCATGGGCAAAAAATTTGCCCATCCTACCGGGCTTAGAAATGTGGACAGTTTGTCATCCCCGAAGGAAAAAAAAGCTGCCACTAAAAAAAACAAACCAAAGCCTCCCATCAGTAATGCTATAAACCATCTTGATAACCAATTCCATTCAATAACAATTCTATCTTGATATGCTTTAGTAGAGACACTCAACGTGCAAAAAAAAGGTTTATTCCGAGTTCTTTCAGCGAGAGATATAAATTCGCCTATCATAATTATGCCCTAAACAGTTTAATGATTCTTTTCATTTTTGGATTCCAGCGCAAATTTTAATCTGAATCGCAACATTTTTATCTGCTCCATAACACCTCGTGGGGTGTTCTATAGTTTGAACATTTTCGAGGTCTATTATTTAGCAAAGCCGCGGCTTTGTCAATCTCTTCCCCGCTGATACGAACTATACGGATCGGCAAAATAACAGCAAAACCCGACAGACTTTTCCAACGCCTTAAATCCAGCGAATTCTTTGCCATTGTCAAAGGTCATTGTCTTGCGTTTTGACTTCGGAATAATCGCTGCGTTGTAGCGTTCATACTTTCAGCACTTTTGTCATCAGTTTTGCCGACCAGAAGGTAGCGGCTCTTCCGCTCAACATGGGTGGAGACAAACGAGTTTGAGGTAAATTTATAGGCGTTTAAGCATCAAAAGCCCCTTAATTATATCCTCTTTACTAAGATAACATTATTACAACATCACAGACTTTTACGCAACTATTAATCAGGTTGACGATGATTTTAATCTGTCCATATGGCGATATTATAATTAGTTATGTCAATTAAGACAAGAAGATGTATGCAAGCCATCCCAAAATCCCTAAAAAAGCCATTTATAGTACTGAGAATGCTAAAAAATGAAGGTTTTGTGACCAGTTCTAATAAAAAAGCAAAGATCAATAACATTACACCGAGACAACAAAGAGGATTTTATCTCAATTGTCGACCTTTGCTTACAGGATACACCAAGTACATTCCTGTTGTGCTCCTTTTTTTCGGAACGTTGCCGATGCCAGAATTAAACTGAGAAAACTATATCCAGTGATTTAGCACAGCCAGAGTATTAGGTACGTAAGGGATGGGGATTTTCTGGTCCAATGAAGAATATGGGCATTGATTTTGATATTGATTTTTCTGAAAATTGCTGTAAACTTCAATACAAGTCGAACTTGCATAATTTTATCAATCTTTGTAAATAAACAAGGTATGAATTTTTGAGAAAACAATTACTGTTAAGGTCAATAAAATTAAATATGACTGAGATTCTGCCATGAAGTATGCGAGCAAGATAATCCTTTTAGTTATTGCTTTTGTCATTCTTTTGGCAATGATTTTAGTGAAAATCTCATCACATAAACCAAGGCATGAAATTAATAAAGAGGCAGTCGTTGATATTCAACGAGAAGGCTTAATAATCGGCAGGAAGAATGTTTGGTCCATGTTTCATGGAGGGCCGAAATTACAGGGACATACACAAAATGTTTTGTCAGATTCGTTGACGGTTCTTTGGAAATTCAAGACGAATGGTGACATTAAGTCGTCACCTGTAATCGAAGAAGGCTTGGTTTTTATTGGTTCGTCCGATGCGAATGTCTATGCGATTGACCTGGAAAATGGTAATCAGGTATGGAGTTATAAAACCGCCGGTGCTGTCGAGGCAACAGCTTGTGTAGTGGATGGTTCGGTTTTCATAGGCTCGGCAGACAGTTTTCTGTATGCTCTTGATATGAAAACTGGAGGGCTTAAGTGGAAGTACGAAACCGGAGGGAAAATATTAGGCTCGGCAAACTGGATACGCAGCGATAATGAACAGGATATACAGATAGTTGTTGGAAGTTATGATAGTCAATTGTATTGTTTGAATTCGAAAGATGGTAAGGTTGTATGGAGTTACAAAACAGACAGCTATGTTAATGGCACGGCTGCGATCTCTGATGGAAGAATAGTTTTCGGCGGATGTGACGGGATGATACATGTGGTGTCGGCAAAGGATGGTGCAGGGGTCAGGCAGATAGATGCGGGTGCATATATTGCTGGTGCAGCGGCTGTTTCTGGGGGCAATGCTTACGTGGGCAACTATGAAAATGCTTTTATAAAAGCGGATATCAAATCGGGGAAGATTTTGTGGAAATATACGGGGTCCGATGAGCCTTATTTTTCTTCGCCGGCTGTCACAGACGAGCGGGTGGTGTTTGGTGGAAGAGATAATCGAATTCACTGTTTAGAGACAGATAGCGGCAACGAAGTGTGGACATTCCAGACGCTGGGAGATGTGGATAGTTCGCCTGCAATTTGTGGGGACAGGGTTGTTGTTGGCTGTGAGGATGGAAGGTTGTATATGGTGAGCCTTTCAGACGGCAGTAAAGTCTGGTCTTTTGAAATTGGCCAGGCTATCAGTTCATCTCCGGCTGTGGCAGGTGGTTTGGTTGTTGTTGGCTGTGATGATGGGTATGTATATGCGTTTGGTCCGTAGGGATAGATATGAGTGATTTTATGAGAATAGCTCAAATATTACCTGGTGTGGGAGATACATCTACATGCGTGAACTGTTTGCGAGACGCCGCTTTGCTTCGGGAATTTCGCAAACTTGGCCATGAAGTTCGGGTTGTCCCGTTGTATTTACCGTTTCGCCCTGAGGGGCAGGAACCGGCTGGTCAGGCCCTGTTTTTTTTTGGCGGGATAAATGTGTATTTGCAACAAAAATCAGTTATTTTTCGAAAAACTCCTCGCTGGCTTGACCGTATTTTTGATAATCAAAAACTTTTGGAATGGGCAAGCCGTAAATTTCAGATGGTCAATGCACAGGTTTTAGGCCAAACAACAGTATCAATGCTAAAAGGTCGGGATGGCTATCAAGTTAAAGAGTTTGACCGTCTGATTAGCTGGCTTAATAAAAAAGAGAATAGACCAGATGTTGTATGTTTGTCAAATGTGTTGTTAGCTGGGCTGGCAAAACCTCTTAAGCAGACAATCGGAGTGCCCGTTGTATGTTTGCTGCAGGATGAAGATAAATTTCTGAATGAACTTTCGCCGCCATATAGTCAGCAGGGATGGAATATTCTTGCCGACTGTGTTTGTGAGATCGATGGTTTTATTGCAGTTGGCGAACATTATGCAGATGTTATGAAAAAGAGGCTGGCAATCGGACAGGAAAAAATGCATGTTGTTTGCGGTGGTGAGATAGTAGCTCAAAAAGGTGCGACCTGTAATATTGACAATCTCGCAGAGAAAATAGCATCTGTATTTACAATGATTTTGGAAAATTTTTCTGAGGGCGATCATGCTTGAACTGATAAATATCAGGAAGGAATATCGATCACCAGTAGAAGATCGAAGTGTCGTTGTTTTGAACGATATAAGTCTAAAAGTCAGCGAGGGACAATCTTTGGCAATAGTAGGGCCATCTGGTAGTGGAAAAAGTACACTGCTTAATATCATTGGAACGCTTGACAGGCCCACTGCCGGGCGGGTGCTTTTCGATGATACGGACCTGGCAAAACTTGATGACCGTCAGCTTGCAAAAATGCGCAATGAGCAGATAGGATTTATTTTTCAGCTGCACCATCTTCTGCCGCAATGCAGTGTGCTTGAGAATGTGTTGATACCTACGCTTGTAGTGAAAAAAGCGACTTCCAGAAAAGCATTTGAGCAAAGGGCTGTTGGTTTGCTTGAACGTGTTGGTCTAAAAGATTTGCTGTATCACAGGCCGGCAGAGCTTTCGGCAGGCCAGAGGCAGCGGGTAGCAGTTGTCAGGGCTTTAATAAATAAGCCTAAATTGCTGCTGGCCGACGAGCCGACTGGGTCGCTTGATGCTGAGGCTTCAGAGACAATAGCACAATTACTGGTAGAATTAAACAAAAGCGAAAATGTAACGTTGCTTGTTGTAACACATTCGAGCAGACTTGCTGAGTGTATGAGCCAGGTATTAGCGATCGAAGAAGGTAAACTTGTTAATAGGAAAAACCAAGAGTGATAATATTGTCACTGATAAAAAAAAGTCTTACTTTTTATTGGAGAACCAACATAGGCGTGCTGCTGGCGGTTGTTGTTGGTACTGCTGTTCTGGCTGGCTCGCTTTTCGTAGGTGATTCGGTAAAACACAGTCTGAAAATGATGGTAGAAAAAAGACTTGGAAATACCGAATTTGCTTTGATGACTGGCGAGAGGTTCTTTACGAATGAGCTGGCAGAGAGATTGGCTGATAAGCTGGACGTTCAGACGGCAGCTGTGCTACAGGTCAGGGGGATGGTTGCAAACAGTGACGATACCATGCGGGCTAATAGAGTTGAGATACTTGGCGTTGATGCGAGATTTTATGAGATTACGGCATCAAGTAATAATCCCTTTCAAAAAGGTGAGGATTCCGGTGTTATTATAAATGAATCGCTTGCCGATCAGATCGGAGTAAAAGTAGGTGATGATGTTTTGCTTCGAATCGCAAAGCCGTCTTTGATGTCACGAGAGATTGTGTTGACGCCGGAATCTGATTTGTCAATTGCTTTTCGATTAAAAGTAACCGCTATAGCCGATCAGTTACAGTCCGGGTTATTTAGTTTACAGGCGAACCAGATTTCACCGTTGAACGCATTTGTTCCGCTGCAATGGCTGCAGGAGAAATGTGGGCGTGATAGTCAGGCTAATATGTTGCTGGTCGCCTCGGATGAAGAAGCCAAGATAAGTACTGAAAAAGCAAATGAAGCTCTCAGAGAATGTTTACAGCTCGCTGATATGGGATTGGAAGTTCGTAGTGATGCTAAAAAAGATTCACTTGAGTTGCGTAGCAGCAGTGTATTTATAGATAGCGGGGTTGGAGATGTATCCATCGAAAGCGGCAAAGGAGCGGTTGGAGTTTTGACGTATTTTGTGAACCGATTGCGAGCGGGCAGGAAGATGACCCCATATTCTATGGTGACCGCCATGAGCAGGTCGGATAACAAAAACAGTCTAATTCCCATGGATATGACCGATGATGAAATAATTATAAATCAATGGCTTTGCGATGATCTGGGTGTAAAGGCAGGCGATCCTATCGAGGTGGACTACTTTGTTATTTCCAGCGGCAGGACACTTGTAGAAAAAACGGCTAAATTCCGTGTTCGCTCTGTAGTGCCTATTGAGGGGCTGGCGGCGGATGAGAATTTGATGCCCGATTTTCCTGGATTGGCAGAGATGGACAATTGCAGAGACTGGGACACGGGCATACCAATCGATTTGGATGAAATACGTGACAAAGACGAAAAGTATTGGGACCGTTTTGGCGGGACGCCGAAAGCGTTTATCACATTAAAGGCGGGGCAAAAAATATGGGCTAACAGGTATGGAAACCTAACGGCGGTGCGGTATCCGTTAAACGAAAACAGCAGAGAAAAACTCACCCAAAGCCTTCTGAGTAGAATCGATCCTGCTGTGTCAGGATTATATTTTCAACCTGTGCGAACTATGGGTATCAAAGCAAGTAATGAAGGCACCGACTTCGGCCAGCTTTTTGTAGGTTTTAGTATGTTTATTATTGCGGCGGCATTGGTTCTTTTGGGGCTTCTTTTTGTTTTTGGCGTCGAAAAACGCCGCAGCGAGATCGGAATATTGCTTGCGGTCGGTTTTGAAGAAAAAAATATCAAGCGAATGTTTCTGACCGAAGCGATTGTACTGACTTTAATCGGCACCGTTTTCGGGATAGTGACGGGTTTAGTTTATACCAATGCCATGCTATATGGCCTCGGAAGTATTTGGCGAACGGCTGTAAGCAACTGGCGAATAGGTTTTTACGTAGAGTCAACAACCTTGTTAAAGGCTACTTTGATAGCCGTGGCTGTCTGCATGGCTGCAATATGGTTTGCTTTTCGTAAACAAATGCGTAAATCAGCCAGGCAACTTCTCGATGAAAACCTCGAATGGCAATTTCTGGCGACAAAACCTCTTTCAAAGGGGCGATTGGCATTGTCTGTGTCAGGATTTTTCGCTGCGGCTGCGGTAATATTTCTCATTCTTACGGGGAGAGGGGATGACGGTATTTCGGCAGGTGTTTTTTTTGGTGCGGGCGGACTTTTGTTAATCGCTTCAATTGCTTTGACCCATGCATTGTTAAAAATATTCGCCGGCAGTATGATCAGACCTGCGGTTTCGATAGCTGCTCTTGCATGGCGAAACTCGTTGAGACGAAGCGGAAGAAGCCTTGCTGTTGTTACGATGCTTGCATGCGGAGTTTTTATTGTTATTGCCGTTGGAGCAAACAAACATGACCCATCAGCTTCTCTGCAAACACGTCAGTCCGGTACAGGAGGTTTTGACTTGATGGGCGAGTCTGCCATAGGTGTTTTATATGATCTCAACAGTAAATCCGGACGAAAGTCGGTCGGTCTTGATGCAAATGAGACCGAAGATACCGAGATAGTACAACTGCGAGTTCGTGATGGTGACGATGCCAGTTGTTTTAATTTGAATCGTGCACAGCAGCCACGCTTGCTCGGTATTGACCCGAAAAAACTGCAGCAGAGAAAAACTTTCTCTTTCACAAGGACAATAGAAGAAAACAAGTCAGCCGGTTGGAACTTGCTCGATCTTAATCTGGGAGATGACGTAGTTGCAGCGATCGGAGATGAAGCTACAATCAAATGGGGACTTGGTAAATCCGTAGGTGATGAGATTGTATATAGTAACGACAATGGTAAAAGGTTTCGTGTGCGATTAGTCGCTATGCTGAAGAACTCAATATTGCAGGGCAGTCTTTTAATTGCTGAAGAAGATTTCATCAGACATTTTCCAACCGAGGCTGGTTACAGGCTGTTTCTCGTTGACACACCAGCGGAAAAGGCAAAAAGTATTTCCGAGACACTATCAACAAGATTGAAAGATTATGGTCTGGAAGTGACTACTACTGCCCAAAAACTTTCTGCTTTTAGTGCCGTTGAAAATAGTTATTTATCGATTTTTCAACTGTTGGGGAGTTTCGGATTGATTCTTGGAAGTGTTGGTCTTGGTGTGGTTGTTGGGCGAAATGTTCTTGACCGCACCGGCGAGTTTGCAATGCTAAGGGCAATCGGGTTTAATAGGAAAGCTTTAAAACTGATGGTGTTCTATGAGCATGTTGGGCTTATGTTTTTCGGTTTGTTTCTTGGTAGCATAACGGCGTTAATAGCGATTTTTCCTGTTCTAAAAGAGTCAGTGACAGAAGTTCCCTACTTGTCATTGATATTATCAATAATGTCAATAGCTGTTAGCGGTGTTATATGGATATGGATAGGAACTTCTATCGCTTTAAGCGGCAAAATAATTGACGGGCTCAGGAGAGAATAAAGGAATGGCATATAGATGAAAAACTTTCTTATAGCAAGAGTAATACCAATTTTTTTGGGAGTATTTGGAGCCTTTCTGATATTTATTTGGCTTAGAAGCGATGTTGCGACTGAATTTACGCTGCGACTGCCCGGGGAAGACGGCAGCTGGCGAAATGTGCTTACTGAAACCGAGCCGATAGAAATTAAAGGGGAACTAATTAAGTTTGATGGCACAACGGCCAATTTGCCCGGCGCATGGCCCCGATTTAGAGGCTCTAATTTTGATGGCGTCAGCCGTCAGGAAATGCAACTTGCCACCGGATGGCCCGAACAGGGTCCGCCGTTGCTTTGGTCCATCGATGTCGGCGAAGGATATGCAGGAGCTGCTGTTTTAGCGGGACGGGTCTATGTTCATGATTATGACCGTGAGAATAAATCTGATGTTATTCGTTGTTTGTCACTTGAGGACGGTAAAGATATATGGAGCTATTCTTATCCGGTAAAAGTTAAACGAAATCATGGCATGAGCCGGACGGTCCCGGCAGTTACCGAAAAGTATATCGTAACTTTGGGGCCAAAATGCCATGTTACATCTCTCGATTCGGTTACGGGCGAATTCAAATGGATGATAAATCTTGTCAGGGAATTTAATACCAAAGTTCCGCAGTGGTATGCAGGCCAATGTCCCCTTATTGATGACAACAAAGCGATAATAGCTCCGGGCGGTGATTCACTTATGATAGCCGTTGATTGCGAAACTGGGGAAGTTTTATGGCGAAGTCCTAATCCTAATGGCTGGAAAATGACACATTCCTCGATAATCCCTGCTGAATTTATGGGCAAACGAATGTATATTTATTGCGCAAGCGGAGCAGTGGTAGGGGTCGATGCTGATGACGGTACTATTTTATGGGAAACAACTGACTGGAAAATTCGCATTGCGAATGTGCCATCACCTGTTCTCGCAGGTGATGATTTGATCTTTCTTTCAGGCGGCTATAACGCAGGCAGTATGATGCTTAAGTTGAGTGTGGAAAACGAGAAAATAATTGCTAAGCCCCTTTTCAAACTGGCTCCGGAGGTGTTCGGATCTGCGCAACAGACGCCAATATTTTATAACGGTTATATTTATGGAGTTCGGCCAGATGGGCAATTAACATGCCTTGATTTAACGGGAAAGGCCCTATGGACGAGCACAAGTTCTGAAAAATTTGGCCTTGGGCCTTATATCATTATTAATGACTTAATATATTTGATGAATGATTCGGGGCTGCTTACTTTAGCAAAGGCTGCGGCTGGTGGTTTTGTAAAGCTTGCAGAAGCGAAGGTTCTCGAAGGGCCAGATTCATGGGGGCCTATGGCCGTTGCCGGAGCTAGATTGATCTTGCGAGATATGAATCGAATGATATGTCTTGATATCAGCGAACATCAAAAGTGACCATGTTGACTTAGATAGCATTAAAAACTATAATGAATTTCATTCGTATTGACAGCACATATAAAGAAGGTGCCAAATGGTAAAATTATCAGGTATAACAAAATCTGAAGTATTAGTAGGTCTGTTGGTGGCAGTTTCAGTTGGTATAGGTGTCGTTGCCCTTGTGCTTTTCGATACAACAGGTGGAAAAGGCAGCGGCCTAGATAAAGACTTCATCTACGATATAGGCGACAAGGTAAAGATAGACCCGAATCTGATTTTTTACACTGAATCTTCTGTACCTATAGTTACTGGCTTTAAGAAGTCTCACGCAATTGCAATTGACGCCAATGGTACCATTTATGCAGCAGGCGACAAAGCCGTTCGTCTATTTGAAAGTAGCGGCAATTCACTTGGAGAAATCCAACTCGACAGCAATCCACGTTGTATTACAGTAAGCAAGGACGGCAATATATATATAGGTATGAAAAATCATGTACTGGTGTACGACGCCAATAAAAAGCATTTGGCGAGTTGGCCGCATTTGAATAGCGATGCTGTGCTTACCAGTATAGCTGTTTTGAAAAATGACATTTTTGTTGCTGATGCCGGCAACCGAATTGTTCTGCGCTATGATACTAACGGAAAATTACTTAGCCGTATAGGCGGCAAAGACAATGACCGGAATATTCCCGGCTTTGTAATACCAAGTCCTTATTTCGATCTTGCTATTGCCGACGACGGCCTTTTACGTGTAGTAAATCCCGGCAGACACCGGATTGAGGCTTATACCTTTGATGGCGATCTTGAATTCTGGTGGGGGATTTACTCTCCGAATATTGAAGGATTCTGCGGTTGCTGCAATCCTGTAAATTTTGTTATTCTCGAAGATGGCAGTTTTGTTACAGCCGAAAAGGGGCTGGTTCGAGTAAAGGTGTATGATATAGATGGTAATTTTACAGCCGTTGTGGCTGGGCCCGAGCAGTTAGTCAAGTCACATGAGGCGGAAATTTGCCAAATCCCTGCAAATTGTCAGGCTGGTGGTTTTGATTTGGCTGTTGATAACAAGCAACAAATTCTCATATTGGATACGATTAAAAATGTTATAAGGACATTTGCAAAGACAAGGTAGGATAATGGATGAATATTTCATGAAAATACAAAACCGCCGTCAAATGATAACAGGTACTTTTCGATATGCCGCATTGAGCGTAATCGGTTTTTTTGCGGGTTCGGCTGTTATAAAACGACATAGATTGGTAAAGGAAGGCAAATGCATCAGTCGAGGGATATGCGGCGGCTGTGAACTCTACGAAGGTTGTCAATTGCCTTCAGCCTTGTCAAAAAAACAATTTTTTTATAGAAAAAAACAATGACAATCGAGAAAAAAAGTAGACGAAAATTCTTGAAGGATGGACTTTGGGGCACTTGCTTAACGTGCCTGGCAGTCGTTGCGGGTGCTTTCGCATTTAAAAAACGCGACGACGAAAAGGTATGGCAATTGGACCCTAATAAATGTGTTGCCTGCGGGAATTGTGCCACTTATTGTGTACTGGAAGAGTCGGCTGTTAAGTGTGTGCACGCATATGCGATGTGCGGGTATTGTGATCTTTGTACAGGTTTTTTTGAGCCGGAACCAAGAGAGCTTGATACGGGAGCTGAAAACCAGCTTTGTCCTACCGGGGCAATAAAACGCAGCTTTATTGAAGACCCGTATTATGAATACACAATTGACGAGCCGCTTTGTATCGGCTGTGGAAAATGTGTTGAGGGCTGTGTCGCTTTTGGAAACGGGTCATTGTTTTTACAGGTTCGGCATGACCGCTGTTTGAATTGCAATGAATGCTCTATCGCAGCAGCCTGCCCATCGCAGGCCTTTAAGCGTGTTTCAGCCGATGAGCCGTATCTAATCAAAAAGGCAGGGCACACTTAATGTTACGCTTCGGTCATATCTCAATCTGTATCTTCATCTCCATTGTTTTATGCGGTGTTGTGTTTGGGGCCGAGCGATTTCCGCCGCCTGATTTTGATGAAAGCGGCCACGAACTGCCGTCAACAGATTATATAACCAACATCACACCCCGTCATACTATCTACAATTATTTAGACGTTGCGGTATTAGTGGCGGCTCTTTCATTGTCATCCTGGTTCGTCCTAAAAAAACGTTCAAGACGGTCGGTATTTATTTTAATGGTATTTTCATTAGTTTATTTCGGCTTCTGGCGGAAAGGTTGTATATGTCCAATAGGAGCTATTCAAAACTTTTCTTTATCAATTTTCGATCATAATTATGCCCTTTCAGTTACGGCGATCTTATTTTTGATATTGCCGTTGATTTTCACTTTGTTTTTTGGGCGAACCTTTTGTGCCGGTGTATGTCCGCTTGGTGCTATTCAGGATTTAGTAGTATTGCGTCCCATTAAAGTTCCATCGTGGCTGGAAAGCAGCCTGCGATTATTTGCCTATATATATCTTGCCGCTGCAATTCTTTTTGCCGCAACAGGCAGTGCTTTTATAATATGCCGATATGACCTGTTTATATCCTTCTTTCGCCTGTCGGGTCATCTGAATATGTTGATACTTGGTTGCTGTTTCTTAGTAATCGGAATGTTCGTAGCCCGTCCTTATTGCCGATTTATCTGTCCATACGGTGTTATCCTCAGGCAACTTTCCAGACTTTCTAAATGGAAAGTGACGATCACCCCGGATGATTGTATTAAATGCAAGTTGTGCGAAGATTCCTGTCCATTTGGAGCCATTACAAAACCGACTGTAGAATGGCCGCAAATCGGTTATACCAAAAGCAGGAAGTTATTGGCTTTGTTGATCCTTCTTCTGCCTGTGCTGATATTTTTAGGCGGATTCGGTGGTTCAAGCCTTAACCGGTCATGGTCACGTATGCATGCAACTGTCAGATTAGCAGAGCGCATTTATTTAGAAAACCAGGGCCTGCTAAGCGAAACTACGGATGCGAGTTCAGCGTTCAGGGCAACTGGTGAACCCATAGAAGACCTCTATGACCAGGCCTCTGTAATAAGAAAACAATTTAAGTTTGGGGGCTGGCTGTTGGGATCTTTTATCGGTTTGGTTGCCGGCCTTAAACTAATAATACCATCTATTAGAAGACAAAGGACGGATTTTCAGGCCGACAGTGCAAGCTGCTTAGCTTGCGGCAGGTGCTTTAAGTACTGCCCTAAGGAACAGGTCAGATTAAAAAGTTTAAGCGAAAAACAGGAAATCGCAGATGACGACAAAATATGACAATCAAAACTCCGATAAGAGCATGAAGGCATCCTGGTATGAGGCAGCTAAAGGTGGCGCTGTTGTAGCAGGTGTATTTTCCGTGATAATACTTGGGTTGCTCGTCTTAAATTATCTGCAAAAAGAATTACTTGACCCCGTGCGTGCAGAGAGACTGGAGAATCTGAAGGTAACACTTATTGAACAACCTAAAAACGAACAGTTAATAAATACTATTCGCGAACTCGACCTGCAACTGAGGAAAGATAAAATTCGCCGTCTTCAATTCTCACAAAAAGGAGGTCTGTTACTGCTTGGGGCTGTTGGGGTCTTTCTTATTGGAATAAAATCAGCCAAAGCATTCAAAGCAAAGCTGCCTCATCCAACGGCTGTTACCGATCAACAGGCTCGACAAATCCGGCAGGCTATATTAGCACGTTGGGTTACAGTTGCAAGTTTGGCTGTTTTAGTTTTAGCCGTTTTGTTCTTTATTAATACCCCCCCAATTGATTTTGCAGGGGCCGTATCATCCTATCTTTCTGATGAAGAAATCGCCAAAAACTGGGCCAGTTTTCGAGGGCCTCAGGGAAGCGGCATAAGCGCGTACACTAATATCCCAACTAAATGGGACGGCAAGTCGGGAGAATCTATTATATGGAAAACCGCTGTGCCATTGCCTGGTCATAACTCACCGGTAGTCTGGGGCGATCGCGTTTTTCTCACAGGCGCGAATAAGCAGAAGCGTCAGGTTTATTGTTTTGATGCGATTTCGGGAAAGTTGTTGTGGCAGGCTGATATGATAAACCCTGCTTCGGCTGCCGACAAAACACTCGATATGTATGAAGATACCGGTTACGCTGCATCGACCGTTGCAACGGACGGCAGAAGGGTATGTGCAATTTTCCCTACTGGTGATGTCGGGTGTTTTGATTTTGAAGGCAAAAAGCTATGGTCGAGAAATTTGGGAACACCTGACAGTATGTATGGATATGCTTCTTCGCTTGCTATGTACCAAAATCTGCTTTTAATTCAGTATGACCAGGCAACTGCTGATGATAATAAATCAAAAATGATAGCTTTAGATACTTTTTCAGGTGCGACAGTTTGGGAAACCAAACGCCCGGTTCCTGGTTCCTGGACATCGCCAATAGTAATCAAGATCGGCGGCCAGAGTCAACTAATCACCTGTGCCGAGCCATGGGTAATAGCTTATAACCCATCGAACGGGGTCGAACTGTGGCGTGTAGAGTGTCTTGGAACAGATGTCGCTCCTTCGCCGATCTATGCAGGCGGTTTGATATTCGGTATACATTCCTATAACTCGCTGGTCGCAATAAAACCTACAGGTCAGGGCGATGTAACCAAAACCCATATTGCATGGAAAGCAGCCGACAACATCCCAGATATTTGTTCGCCGGTCAGCAACGGTAAATTGATATTTCTACTTGAATCCTATGGAAAACTTACCTGTTATAATGTTAGTGATGGTACAAAGCTTTGGGAAGAAGATTTGAAGACAAGCTTTACGTCCTCGCCGAGCCTGGTCGGAGACCGGCTGTACCTGCTAAGCGAAAAGGGAATTATGTCTATTGCGAAAGTTGGAAGCGAATACACGGAAGTGGCTAAAAGTTCCTTAGGTGAAAAATGTTACGCTTCACCGGCTTTTTCTGACGGACGTATTTATATCCGAGGTGTCGAAAATCTCTATTGCATTGGTGATAAAAATTGATGGATAAGCTGGATTTAACATTTGTGGATATGGCCGTCGAACAAATCGGAACGGGCCGGGAAAAAGTCCTTGAGATTGCCCAATGCATACAGGAACATTTCGGATATCTGCCCAAAGAAGCTCTTGAGCGGGTATGCGAATTGACAGATATAACGCCGGCGTCGATTGTCGGAGTTACGACTTTTTACGATCAGTTTCGGCAGCAACCAGCTGGCAAGCACATAATAAAAATTTGCATTGGAACAGCCTGTCACGTTAAAGGAGCTGGACAGATTTATGAGGCATTTCAGCGACACCTCGGTATCGCCGATGACGAGGACACAGATTCGGAAAAAATGTTTACTGTTGAGAAGGTGGCCTGCCTCGGCTGTTGTATGCTCGCCCCGGCGATACAGATTGATGACATTATTTTTGGGCACCTGACAAATGAACATGTCCCGATGGTAATAAGAGATTTCCTCGAGCAGGAAAAGGCTCGAGAGCGGCAGGTCAGTAAGCAGGAATATACAAAAAGCGTCAAATACCTTGGTGAAATCCGGATATGTCTTGATTCGAGTTGTGTCGCAAGTGGTAGTGGGAAGGTATATAACGCATTAAAAACAGCCGTCGAACAATCTGGTGTGGCGGTTGTGGTAAAAAATGTGGGATGTTCCGGCATGTCGTTCCTGGCGCCTCTTGTGGAAGTCGTTTCAGTGGACGGAGCCTCATTTCGCTATGCGAGAATCCAGCCTCAGGATGCCATGGCGATTGTCTTGAGGCACTTTAAACCGAGGCAATTCGGACAAAAAATCAAAAATACTGTTTCTGACATGCTTGATAAGATACTTACCGACAGGGCATGGGAACCTGTGACGCGCTATTCGATAGATGTGCGGGATCAACCGGTGGCGGTATTTCTGGAGAAGCAAAAACATCTGGCTACTGAACACTGCGGGGATATCGATCCTGTCGACCTTGATGAATATATTCGCAACGATGGATTCGAGGCGCTGCGTCATTGCATAACTGGGTTGAGTCCCGAAGAAATTATCAGAGAGATTGAACACAGCGGGCTTCGTGGAAGAGGTGGAGCCGGCTACCCCACATATCTTAAATGGTCCGCTGTATGTGATAGGAAGTCGGATAAGAAATACGTAATTTGCAATGGCGATGAGGGTGATCCAGGCGCCTTTATGGATCGTATGCTGATGGAATCTTATCCCTACCGCATAATTGAGGGTGTAACGATGGCTGCATACGCTGTCGGGGCGGATGAAGGTTATTTTTACATTCGAGCGGAGTACCCACTCGCAATTAAACGAATGACTGAGGCGATAAACAAGTGCTGCCGGCGTGGTTTTCTCGGGAACCATGTATTGGATAGCAAATTTTCATTGAATCTTAAGATTATTGCTGGCGCAGGAGCCTTTGTGTGCGGCGAAGAGACTGCGCTTATGGCCAGCATAGAAGGCCGCCGCGGTATGCCACGGTTAAGGCCTCCCTATCCAGTTGAAAGCGGACTTTGGGGAAAACCAACACTTATTAATAACGTAGAAACCTGCGCGGTGATGCCATGGATTATACGCAATGGCGCTGCAGCATTCGCCAAAATAGGAATGGGTAGCAGTAAGGGAGCGAAAGTATTTGCGCTTGCGGGCAAGGTCGCTCGAGGGGGACTTATTGAAGTTCCCATGGGTATTTCAATAAGGCAGATTGTAGAAGATATTGGTGGTGGAATTGCCGAGGGCAAAAAATTTAAGGCTGTGCAGATTGGAGGGCCTTCCGGTGGCTGTGTGCCTGCTGAATTATCTGATATCCCCATCGGGTTTGAATCGCTAAATGACGTCCATGCGATGATGGGTTCCGGCGGCATGGTTGTACTGGATGAGTCGGACTGTATGGTTGACATAGCAAAGTATTTTCTTGAGTTTACACAGAATCAGTCCTGTGGAAAATGTACTTTCTGCCGCATAGGGACTCGGCGAATGCTTGATATTCTTGAGAGGCTCTGCGAAGGCAATGGCAAGAACGGTGATATCGAAGAATTAGAAAAATTGGCACAGATGGTGAAAAAAGCAAGTTTATGCGGTCTTGGAACAACCGCTCCTAATCCGGTTCTTTCAACAATCAGATATTTCAGGGATGAGTATGAAGCTCATATCGAAAAACGCTGCCCTGCCAGCAAATGTAAAGCACTGATTACATATTCGGTTACAGACGACTGTATCGGGTGCACTTTGTGCTCGCAGCATTGCCCTGCTGATGCTATCGAGATGAGACCTCATGAAAAACACGAGATAGACAGCGAAAAGTGTATCCGCTGTAATACATGCAAAAGCATATGTCCAACTGACGCGATAAAGGTTGAGTAAAATGGCCAAACTTGTAATTGATAATATTAATGTTGAAGTTGACAGTGGCGAGACTGTACTTGATGCTGCCAAAAAGATTGGAATCGAAATACCTACAATGTGTTTTTTGAAGGAATATAAGGCTTTAACCAGTTGTATGATATGCGTAGTAAAAATCGAAGGTGTCGAATCATTGATGCCTGCCTGTGGGACAATTGCAACAGATGGGATGAAAGTAGAAACATCTTCTGAGGAGGTTTGTCAAGCCAGGAAAGTTGCCCTGGAATTGTTGTTAAGCGACCACCTTGGTGACTGCATGGGGCCGTGCCAGGTTATCTGTCCTGCAGGAATGAACATTCCGTTGATGATTAGGCAGATTAAAGCGGGCCGATTAGAAGATGCAATTGTAACGGTAAAACAGGATATTGCTATGCCAGCAGTATTGGGCAGGATTTGCCCTGCCCCGTGCGAAAACGGATGCAGACGTGCGAAGTTCGATCAACCAGTTTCAATTTGTCTATTGAAACGATATGTAGCAGATGTTGATTTGTTCTCGGCTCAACCATACCAGCCTGTATGTGAACCGAAAAAAGATAAACGCATCGCTATCGTCGGGGCTGGACCAGCCGGCTTATCCGCTGCTTATTATCTGCTCCAGAAAGGATACACTTGTACCATCTATGACGACCATGACAAGCCGGGGGGAATGTTGCGATATGCTGTTTCGCGGGATAAACTGCCGGAAGATGTCCTAGACAAGGAAATAGCTCTTATAGAAAAACTCGGTGCAAAATTTCAGGGAAAAACAAAAATTACTTCGGCTAAAGAGTTGCAGGAAGACTTCAATGCGGTTTTAATAGCCGCTGGTCAGACCGAACTGGCCGATAGAGATTTGATGGGCGTATTTGCTATACCCAACACTGCTGCAAGGCAGAAACTTGCCGTGCGTGCGGTCGCAGAAGGCAAAAAAGCAGCTATCGCAATCGATGAGTTTCTATCAGGCCGTAATGTAACAGGCCCGCAGAAAAAGTTTAATAATCGTATTGGTAAATTGCAGGAGAATGAGATAGATAACTTTATGTTGCTGGCGGATCACTCTTCACGTGTATCGCCGTTACGCAAGAGTGAAGGATTTACTGACGAGCAAGCTAAACAGGAATCCGGTCGTTGTCTGCATTGTGACTGCCGCAAAACCGATAGTTGTAAACTAAGACAATACAGCCAGCAGTATCAGGCCAGGCAGAACAGATACAAGGGCAAAAGAAATTTGTTCAGCCAACAAATTCAACATCCCTGTATAATTTATGAACCCGGTAAATGTATAAAATGCGGTCTTTGCATCCAGATCGCCTCTGAGGCAAAAGAAGAATATGGCCTGACATTCATAGGCCGAGGCTTTGATGTAAAGGTAGCTGTTCCATTCGATAAATCTCTCGCCGAAGGGCTTAGCCGTATCGGTCATAAATGCGTCGAAGCCTGCCCGACGGGTGCGATGGCTTTGAAAGATTAGCTTAACAGCTTGCCTGCTTTTTCAGCGGCATTGGTAATGTTTTCCTCTGTTACGGCGGTCTTACCCTTTTCCATGCCCATATCTGTAATTCGGATATGCTGAAAATTTTCAAAACCTGCATTTTCAAGACATTTCTTTACACAGTCCACACCGCAACCATCTACTACAAGTATTTGTGAGGCAGATTTGGTTGCTTCTACAATCGCTCCAACTTTTCCAGCGACTCCAGCCATGCAAAACATTTTCCCTGCACCCTCCTTGGTGAGTTTTCTTGCCGTTCTGTCAGAGATTTCGCCGACATCGGCAGCCCCTGAACAGGAAAAGATCAATTTTGATGCGGGATCACAAACAGAACCTGTTTCATTGCCGGACATTTGGCCACCTCCTTTAAAAGTATCGTTTTTTTTGCAACAAAGTCATATTTTTGAATTTTTCATCGCACATTGTATGTCCAATTGTCGTATGTGCAATCTGCAGAACAGGTCATTCCAATGGCAGTTTTAAGCCAGAATTGACTTTTCTGGCCAAGATTGGTATAATGCCACGAAAATTTTCCTACCATATATTAAGGAGTCTCTATGGAAACACAAAGAAAAATGACAAAATATTTACTGATTATAGCATTTTTATTAATATTAAGCGGCATTCATACAGTTGCATGGGCCGCTGACTGGCCCAACTGGCGTGGGCCGAACTATAATGGAATATCCGCAGAAAAGGACTGGGACCCGCTAAAGATAAAAGACGGCACAAAGCCATTGTGGCAGACTTCGATCGGGATTGGTTTTTCAGCAATTTCTGTAAGCGATGGTCTGGCTTATACAATGGGCAACACCGGTACCAAGGGTGAAGATGAAAGCAAACACAATGACATCATCTTCTGCTTTGATGCTGAAACCGGCAAAGAGGTGTGGAGGCGCATTTATCCTCAACCATTGGATCCAAAATATTACGAGGGAGGCTCATTAGCAACTCCCACGATTGACGGTGACAAAGTTTATACTATCAGCAAGGATGGAAAAGTCTTCTGCCTTGATGCCAAAACGGGCAACGTGGTTTGGAACAGAGATATATCATCAGAAGAATTTGGCATTAAACGCACCACTTGGGGCCATTCTGGTTCACCATTAGTTATCGATAATATGGTTATTTATAACGCAGGCGGCATGGGGGTTGCTCTTAATAAAGACAACGGCAGTTTGATCTGGGAAGGCGACAAGGAGCCGGGCGGATACGCAACTGTGGTGCCTTTCATGACAGGTAATCAAAAATGCATCGCACTGTTTGGATTCAAAGATATTATTGGATTAGTCGCGGAAACTGGAAAAGAGTTGTGGAGGTTTCCCTGGAAGACAAAACACGATGTCAATGCCGCCGACCCGATTATTGTAGGCAATAAGATATTTATATCCTCCGGATACGGGATCGGCTGTGCGCTGTTGAAAATCGAAAACGCAAATGTCACCGAAATATGGCGCAATAAGAATATGTGCAATAAAATGAACGGTTCCGTATTTTTGAGGGGCTATATTTACGGCGTGGACGAAGGTGGTGAACTGAGATGTCTGGATTCTGAAACGGGTGATATTGTCTGGGCACAAGGTGGATTTGGCATGGGAAGCCTTATGGTTGCCGACGGCAAACTAATCGTTCTGGGTGAAAATGGCAATTTAGTTATCGCTGATGCGACAGCCGACGGCTACAAGGTTATTTCTGAAGCGAAGATCCTTTCTCCCAGGTGTTGGAGCGTTCCTGTTCTGGCTAACGGCAGAATTTACGCCCGCAACGCCGGCGGAGATATGGTTTGTTTAGATGTCAGCGAAAATGCAGTTACAGCAGTACCGACTTCGACAGGAAACAACTGGCCTCAGTGGCATGGCGCAAATCGTGACGGCAAATCAAATGAAAAGGAACTTTTGAAGAAATGGCCTGAGCAAGGCCCAGAACTTTTGTGGTCAACAAAGGAGTTAGGAGCCGGCTTTTCAACGGTTTCTATTGCAGATGGTCTTATCTACACAACGGGGATGAAAGACAAAGAGGGAGTGCTTTTTGCTTTCGACCTCCACGGTAAATTAAAATGGAAGCAATCATACGGCATCGAGTGGACAAAGTCGTATCCGGGTACGCGATGTACCCCAACCGTAGATCAGGGCAATGTTTATGTTATAAGTGGTGTAGGTGCGGTTAGCTGCTTTGATGCAAAAACAGGTAATAAAAAATGGACAGTAGATGCCTTAACAGATTTTGAAGGTAAATACGGCAGCTGGGGAGTTGCTGAATCACCGCTTATTGTCGGCAACAAATTAATTTGTACGCCCGGTGGCCAGAAAGTATCGTTAGTTGCACTTGACAAAAAAACCGGTAAAGTTTTCTGGACAGCAAAAGGAAACGGTGAAGGAAGCGCTTACTGCTCCCCACTTCTAATTGAAAAAAAGGACAAAAAAATTATCGTTACTATGCTGGAAAATTTTATTATAGGTGTTGATGCAGCAAACGGAAATATCCTCTGGGAGTATGACTGTAAAAATTATCAGGGCAAACCAAAAGACGTTAATCCGAATACACCGGTATTTTACAAAGGGTATATATACATTACAAGCGGTTACGGCAAAGGAGGAGCAAAGCTGAAACTTTCCGATGACGGCACAAAAATCGAATCACAGGAATGGTTAAATCTCACACTTGACTGTCATCACGGCGGAGTTGTTCTTGTTGACGGCTATATATACGGAACCAACCACAAGGGAAACTGGATTTGCCTCGACTGGAAAGACGGTAAAGTGATGTATGACACAGAAGGCATCGGGAAGGGCTCGGTAACTTACGCTGACGGCATGCTGTACTGCTATGAAGAAAAAGAAGGCACAGTCGGGCTGGTGAAGGCGACTCCTGAAAAATTTGACATTGTCAGCTCTTTCAAGGTTCCCAAAGGTACAGGGAAGCATTGGGCTCATCCGGTAATTTTAGACGGCATACTATATATCCGCCATGGCGATACTTTGATGGCTTATGATATAAAAGCAAAATAAGTTGAAAAGGCTGGAAATGATTCTTTTTTGTAATTGCGGCTATTCAGAAATTATCGACCATAGTATTAGGGCTGATATATTAGATAAGCTCGCAGATACAGGGTGTGATTTTGAAGTGGTTCAGGATTTATGTGAATTAGCTGCGAAAAAGGATCCTAAGTTTAAACGCTGGGCACAAGCTGATTCGCTGACAATTGTCGCCTGTTACCCTCGGACGTTAAAATGGCTTTTCAGTTTAGCAGATGCCGAGCTGGATACTGAGAAAACCCAATTTCTTAACATGAGGACAAGCACTGCTGAGGAAATTCTTGCATCCTTGCTTGGCAAAAAAACTCCTGTCGAGGATAAACGAAAAATTCAACTTGAAGAAAAGGGAGATTGGATACCATGGTTTCCGGTAATTGACTATGACCGATGCAAAAATTGCATGCAATGCCTCAACTTTTGTCTTTTTGGAGTTTACGAACTTTCTGAAAATGAGCAGGTTCAGGTAACCAATCCTGCCGGCTGTAAGACGAACTGTCCAGCCTGCGCGAGGCTATGTCCTCACAATGCAATTATATTCCCAAAATACCCCGACAGTCCAATCAACGGCGATGATGTTGATGAGAGCAAAAAAACGGAACTGAATCCTGATGAGATTTACAAAAGACTTAAACGGCGAAGCAAAACTAAAAAACGATTTGAAAAAGATAGAGCGGGTCGGGAGGAAATAGATTTGACGAGGCTTAAAGATCAGTTGGGAATTCCTTCGGAGGTTTTAGAGTCTCTAAAACCCTCAGATGTGACTGAATTGCGGAAAAAGTCGGAGAAGAAGAACCGTGAGTAAACAACGACTAAGGCCCCTGGTAGTTCTTGTCGCCGACAGGACACTCAGTGCTGACTATAAAATATTGTTTGAGGGCATCTTTGCCACTATGCAGACTACGCATGTCCCCGAAGTCGCAATGAGACACTTTGTTTCGCCGCGAGTTGCCGTTGACAGTGATGGCCGTGCAAAAACAGCACCTTTGGGATTACGCCGAGTTGAATCTGCACTTCTTGAGTTCACCGATCTGACAGAACAAGATATTGTTTGCACAACACCAGAAGCTTTGCTGGACTTGTTAGGCCCATGGGTTAAAGTTGTTGCTTTTAGTTCCAGCGATCCGCTCGGAAAAGGTATGAGCAATACCACGACAGATAATTTCTGGGACGGCGAGCTTTATACCAGGTACTGGACAAGAAATATGCTTGAGAAGATTCTTGCAGCAAAGAAAAAATATCAATTTAAAGTTGTTGCAGGCGGTGCGGGGGCATGGCAGCTTGTTCGTTATGACGATGAAATCGCGAAAGAGTGCATCGATGTGATTTTTGAAGGTTATTTTGAGGAACTCGGGCCTGGGCTTTTTACTGACATCTTAAACGAAAGGTCCGTGGAAACACATATCTGTGAAAAAGGCTCGTCGGTTGAAAAAGTGCAGCCAATAAAACATGCTTCTACCCTTGGCATTATAGAGCTTTCTCGAGGCTGCGGAAGAGGATGCAAATTCTGTACGATGGCTGGAAAGAAAATGGAACATCTTTCGCCGGATACAATTATAGCTGACCTGCAAACAAACGTCGCTAATGGCGTAACTTCCGTCGTCAGTGGCAGTGAGGATTTCTTCAGATATGGCGCAAAAGGACTAAAGCCGGATTTCGATAAACTCCAGGATCTTCTCGAGCAGATGCGAAAAATCAAAGGTCTATCTTTTATGCAAGTAGATCATGGCAATATTACAAGTGTGATGCAGTTGTCAGACGAGCAGCTAAGAGAAACCAGAAGGCTGCTTTCATGGAACAAAAAAACTGATTACCTCTGGGTTAATATGGGTATTGAAAGTGCTAACGGACAACTGGTCTCTGCTAACTGTCCCGGCAAAATATCACCATTTGACCCGGATGACTGGGAGCATCTAATACGTCAGACCGCCGAGCGTATGAAAATGACCGGCTTCTTTTCTGTGTTCAGTTTGATTTTAGGCCTTCCAGGCGAAACACCTGATGATATCAAAAAAACTCTCAAGCTTGTTCGATATCTCGGAAAGCAAAATGCGGTAATTTTCCCGGTCTTTTATGAGCCTTTATATGATGGGCAGAAACCCTTTACAATCGATGATATGCGAATCGACCACCTTGAGTTGTACAGGACGTGTTATGAGATAAATTTCAAAATGGTTCCACGATTATACTGGGATAATCAGCGAGCCGGCGGCGTATCATGGCTCAAACGAGTGGCTATACGCATCTTAGGCAAAACGGAAGTTGCTGCATGGAGAAATAGTTTTAAGAAAATTCAAAAGCAACTTCAAAACAGCCAGACTGTTGGAGAAAATTAAAAATGTCTGACAATAGCATAAATAAAACCGACTCGAAATCCAGGCAGGAAAAAATACCGCACTCTAAGGATATGCGCGACAAGCTCGCCGGCTTTGCTGAAGAATATGTCCGCGAAAAGAAACTTGTTGGTCCTTTGCCGCTCGGTCAATTGCAAAAACACTGCCATGCGATAATAAAAGATAGGAAAATAAACAGCTCTTACATTGATTTTTTAGCTGTTCTTATAAATAACGAAGTATGGCGTGAAGCTGTAGCAGCCACTCCTTACGAGAAACGGCTGCTTTTGCTGCCAAAATGTTTGCGTGACAACGAAAACTGTCCGGCAGATTTTGACCAGTTGGGGCTGGCTTGTGAAAATTGTGGTAGCTGTCCAATCGGTGACATAAAATCACAGGCTGAAGAACTCGGGCTTATGGTTCTTATTGCTGAGGGTTCACCCATCGTAATGTCACTTATACAGACAGGGAAGATTGAGGCAGTTATCGGGGTTAGCTGCCTTTCTGTACTTGAAAAAACATTCCCTTATATTGAAGCTGGAGCCGTGCCGTCTCTGGCGATCCCACTATTATACGATGGTTGCGTCAATACCAATGTAGATGTTGATTGGGTGCTCGATGCTATTTATGAAAAAAGCAATGACGGTAAAAGCCGGCTTGACTTGCGGGATTTACGTGACAAAGTAAACAGCTTGTTCGAAGAGGATTCTTTGAAAACATTTTTGGCATTAGGTGCAAGTCAAACTGAAACCCTGGCGTTGCGGTGTCTTTCAGGTGATGGTAAAAGATGGCGTCCCTTGCTGGTAGTGTATGCACACAAGGCAATAGCGGTTGAAGCTGATAACGACCTTTGCAGGGATCTTTTTAAAACTGCAATTGCAGTAGAATGTTTCCATAAGGCCTCTTTGATACATGACGACATAGAAGACGGAGATCTTTTGCGATATGGCAAAAGGACGATGCATGCTGCATTTGGGATTCCAATTGCGCTGAATGTTGGTGATTTTTTGCTTGGAGAAGGTTACCGTCTTCTGGCGGAACTCGAACTGTCACAAGATATAAAAGCGAAAATGTTAAAGGTGGCCGCCCAGGGACACAGGCAGCTTTGCCTCGGACAGGGCATGGAACTCGGGTGGGTCAGAAATCCGAAGCCTTTGTCAATTGCGCAGGTAATTGATATCTTCCAGAAAAAGACATCGCCTGCGTTTGAAGTAGCGTTAAAGCTGGGCGTATTATCAGCAGGCAAAAAAACGGGTTTGGATGCACTTATAGAAAAATATTCAAATGCCCTTGGGATCGCCTACCAGATTAAAGACGATATAAACGATTTTGATTCGAACACGGATTTTGATGATGTTGCAAGGAGTCGGCCTTCAATATTGCTGGCGATTGCGTGGGAAAAAGCTCAAAGTAAGGACAGGCAACTGCTTGAGTCACTTTGGCAAAACCATCGGCAATCTGAGACCGTCGGAGAGTCGGTTGCAGAAACCGCTACCAGGCTGAGAGTTAAAACAATTGCGATGAAATTGATGGAGACTTATAAACACAGGGCAGTCTCTTGCCTTGAGTCGACCGAAGACATTTCGTTTAAAGGTTTGCTGAGGAGAATCATTAGTAAAATATTCAATGAAATCGACATTCTGGACTGTTGCAATGACTATAAGACTGGAAATGATTAGTGCTGTGAGCCGTTCTAAAGTGGTAATGGAAGATTCAATTTCCTCGGTCATTAATTTTCTAACAGCAGCCATTAACCCTGATGGCGGTTTTAAAGGACGCGACAAGCAAAGCGATTTATACTATACCGTTTTTGGGCTTGAAGCTTTGCTCGCTTTAGACGGTACTTTTCCACGAAACCAAATCTTCAATTTTATTCAGGAATTAACAAAGAAAGACCCCATAGATTTAGTTCATCTGGCATCGCTTATACGCTGCTATGCCAACCTTTCAGAAAATGATATTGAAAAAAGCCTTCGCGACAAGTTTGTAAAGGACATTGAAAGGTTCCGTAGTAAAGATGGCGGATTCGCTAATGACATAGGTGCTGAGCATGGTACAGCGTATAGCTGTTTTTTTGCCTTGACTGCTTACCAGGACTTACAGATAGATATACCGAACCAAACCATGGTTGTACAATGCATTCAGGCCTTATCGATTCCCGATGGTGGCTTTACCAACAATATCAAAATTAACACTGCCTCGACTAACGCGACCGCTGCGGCTATGATAGTCTTAAATCATCTGAGCCAATCATCGGATAAAAAAAACGCAGACTGGTTATTTGCTCAATGCACTTCGGATAGCGGCTTTCTTGCAATGCCGATGGCTCCAGTACCTGATTTGCTTTCAACTGCTACCGCTTTACACGCACTGGCAGTTACAGGGTTTGAAATTGATACATTTAAGGAGAGGTGTTTGGATTTTGTCGACAGCCTCTGGTGCGGCAAAGGAGGCTTTTACGGCAATTGGACCGATGCTATTGTTGATTGTGAATATACCTATTATGGCTTGCTGGCCTTGGGGCATCTCGGAAAATGACTATAGACATCAAAAAAAACACTCTTGAAAAATGCATCCAGAGACTGGAAAAACGTTTGCTTGAATCCAGAACACCGCAGGGGTTTTGGCAGGGATGTTTATCAAGCAGCGCCCTTTCTACCGCCACAGCCGTTTTCGCCTTGGCAATGGTCGATGAAAAAAAATATGAATCACGAATTCAGCGAGGACTAAAATGGCTTCGTGATAACTCAAACAGCGATGGGGGCTGGGGTGACACACCGCTAAGCCTTAGCAATATCAGCACAACGATGCTCTGCTGGGCAGTTTTTAAGCAGGCCGAGAGCTTATCTGGATACGAAAAAACAGTAGCTGATACAGAGAAATGGCTTATAAAAAATGCTGGCAGTCTCGAACCTAAGCAATTGCTAAAGACTGTCAATGCAAAGTATGGCAAAGACAGAACCTTCTCTTCGCCTATTCTGATGATGTGCGCTCTGGCGGGCAGGTTAAATGGGGCTGAAGATATTTGGAAATTGCTCAAACCTCTACCGTTTGAACTGGCAATTATGCCACATGAGTTTTATAAATTTCTGCGATTGCCAGTAGTAAGTTATGCATTACCCGCATTAATAGCCATTGGTCAGCTTCAATTCCACCGTCGCAAACCTGCAAATCCGATTACCAGACTTCTAAGACATTTAACACAGGACAAAACTTATAACATACTAAAAAAAATGCAACCGGAAAATGGTGGCTTTCTCGAAGCCGCACCATTAACAAGCTTTATAGTTATAAGCTTGGCCGCTACAGGAAAAAAAAATAGCATCGTCGCAAAAAGGGGAATCGGGTTTCTCCTGGATTCGGTAAGAGAAGATGGCAGTTGGCCCATTGATACGAATCTCGCCACATGGGTAACAACGCTTTCCATAAATGCTCTTGCTGGAAATCCTGATTTTAAGAATATTCTCCCAACTAAGGAACGCAAAGATTTACAGCAATGGCTTCTTATTCAGCAGCATCGAAAAGTACACCCCTACACCAACGCCGCTCCAGGAGGTTGGGCATGGACCGATGCGCCCGGAGCGGTCCCTGACGCTGATGATACTGCTGGTGCGCTTATTGCACTTTACAATCTTGATTTGGTTGATGACAATGTGACCGAAGCTGTTAAAGTAGCTCTCGAATGGCTTTTGGACATACAGAATAAAGACGGTGGAATACCGACTTTTTGTAAAGGATGGAATAAATTACCTTTCGATCGCAGTGCTGCTGATATCACCGCCCATGTAATAACCGCTATGAAACTATGGTTAGATTTTTTACCGGCTTCTATGCAGAGACCAGTGGGAGTTGCAATTAAAAAAGCTCTTAGCTACCTCCAGAAAACACAACAAGACAATGGTTCATGGCTTCCCTTATGGTTTGGCAATCAGTTTGAATCTCAGCAGCAAAATCCTGTTTATGGAACAACTAAAGTTCTAACATCTCTGTCCCAGCTCATCAACACTGATAGCAATATCTCCGAAAGGATGTTTTCTAAAGCTGTTAAATGGCTTCTGGAAGCACAAAATCATGATGGTGGATGGGGTGCAGGTAAATCAATAATATCATCTATAGAAGAGACATCGCTCGCCGTAGATGCTCTTGCTAGCCTTATAAACCAGTTAGCCCAGCACTCAAAAACGGCGTGCGATTTGTTCCACAATCTTGAGCAAATGCGATCGGCGGTCTTAACAGGAACAGCTTGGCTCATAAAAAAAATAGACAACAGCGATATCACTGCTGCTCCGATTGGTTTATATTTTGCTCGACTTTGGTATTTTGAAGAGTTATATCCTGTTATTTTTGCATTATCTGCTATGAAACGAATAAACTTAGAAAGCTACTTTAGAAGCGTACCAACCCTTCATAATACCATTTCACCTTAAATACATTTTTCAAAGATCTCGAAAATGTTTAAACTATCGGACACCCCATGAGGTGTTATGGAGCGGATAAAAATGTTGCGCTTCAGATTAAATTCTGGGGAATGAATTTATGACAGATAACAATAACTCAAGTTTCAAAGACGAAGACAATAACCAAGAAATTATTGGCTCTCAAGAGAATAAACAAAACTCATCTTTGACGCGGTTGCCGAAATGGTATAAAGCTTTACTGATTTGTTTTATAGCTTTGCCTTTTTCATTTATGCTTGGACCTTTTGCTTTGGTAGGTGCTATTGGCTTGCTTATAGTTTTGATAATTACATTTATCCTTGGCATTAAGTCATTAATGCAAATAAAGCGTAGCAACCGCACTCCTCAGTTTAGCCGCAAAATCAGAGAGAATGATAAGAGATATATTAGGAACTGGGTACAAGGCTGTCATTTTGAATGGATCAATCCAAGATAAACGGGGAAAGCGGCGGCTGGTTAATAAAAGCAAAGGTGCTGAATGAGTAATAAAGCAATTTACAAGCACAAAACAAGTGGCGATTTATTTGCCATTGAGACCAATGATCAGGGCAATGTAATATCCAGCAGCGGGCCATTACTGTTCAAAGACCTTGACCCGAAAAAGCTGGACTATGATAATTACTGGGATAATGATATAAAGGCGCATCTAAGTGAATTTGTGCTGTTAACGAAAGCTGAATATGAAGAACTGCTGAAAAAAGATGGATTCTTTATTCAAGAGACTCAGCGATCTTTTTTTGAATACTGAGGAGTAAATATAAAATGAGAATTGCCAAAAGATATTGGGTGTTTATTTTGATTCTGAGTTTGATTTCAGCAGGCGTAGGATGGTTTTGGGGAACTGGAGCACAGGATCTATACAAGAGTAATGTTGATTTTAAAATGTTCAGCAACGGTGTCGAAAATCCTGACTGGCTTGGTGGGCTTTTAGGAACTATCTTTGGTGTTATGGTTGGTGTATGCTACGCGATTCGATTAATTAATTTCGTACATAACGGTAATCATGGCGGATATGTCTTGGGCAAAGTTGTCTTGTGGGGAGTACTGGCAGGTTTGATTTGCTCAAGCTTAGTACATATTTTTTTGATGCTCTTCTCTTGTACATTTAATATTAATGATCGTACATAAAGAGAGAATGCCGTTTGCGATTCTAATGGGGATTCCTTTTGGGATTTTAGCTGGTTCTATTTTAGGAGCAATTAGTGGCAGTATTATAAAGAAATGTGATCCTATAGAAGTGGTGGAAGATTAATGCAGCTTCTTGATTGGATAACATTGATGCCGGTGTTTTTGAAATGCTTAGGCAAGCTTCCCGCTTCTCACTTGTGGTATTTGGCAAAGCAATTTAGAAATGAACATCCTCACCATCACAATAGCAGGATGTATGTAAATACTTTTTTTCCGCCTTATCCATCTAAGCCATTTGATAGGTTTCTTGATACCGTCATAGAAAGAAAACGCGTCCCATATTCAACTTATTTTGCGGTTACGGATAAGTGCCCATTTAATTGCCCTCATTGCAGTTACGGCTTGCACAAAAAAGGAAGTCTTGGTACAGAGCAGGCTCTTAATGTCATAGAGCAGATAAAATCACTGGGTACGGTAACCATTGGATTTACCGGCGGCGAGCCTCTATTAAGAGAAGATATTGTTGAATTGGTGGGCTCTGTGGGCGATCAAGTTGCTACCATGATGTTTACAACAGGACATCGCTTGAATAAAGAACTCGCTGGCCAGCTTATGGGTGCAGAGTTAGATTGCATGATGATAGGTATCGAATCAGATGATTCAGCTGAGCATGACAAAGTTAGAGGCGTAAATGGTTCATTCGACGAAGCTATTAAGGCTATAGGCCTGTCACTTGAAGCTGGGCTTTATACCGCAATATCGACTGTTGGCACGAAAGAGAGGATTAAAAATGGTCAGATACAAAGATTGGCCCAACTTGCAGAAACTTATGGTGTGCATGAGTTTCGGATACTTGAGCCTATTCCGACGGGTAGTTTTTATAATCAAAAGGACGAAGTCTTATCAGCAGCTGAATCAAAAGAGCTTACAGATTTTCATAAACAATGGAATCGCAAAAACAATGGCCCTGCGATATATAGCTTTTCCTATTTGGAATCGGATGAGATGTTTGGTTGCGGAGCGGGCTTTCATCATTTATTTATCGATGCAATAGGTAATGTCTGCCCATGTGACCTTACGCCATTATCATTCGGCAACGTGCTTGAAGAACCTCTTGAAAAGATATGGATCAAGATGGGGGAAATCTTTGATTTACCTCGTTGCGGATGCCTCATGAAAGAGATATGCAAAAAAACGAGCGTTTTGAAGGATAGCCAGCAACTACCTTTAGATTCGGAAAAGAGTTTTGATTTATGCCGAGCCGTTAACAATAGCGACAAATTGCCTAAGGTCTACAAAAACCTATTCAAGGACCGAAAACCAATAAGTCAGCCATTGAACCAGCAGTGATTAAGAATATCTCTACATAAACGTAACGTATAGCAACAGCGGGCTTATGGAATGTTGAAGCAATTGCCAGGATGATAGCTGCTATAGATGCAACCAAATAAATCTGTTTACAATATCCAAGCATAAATGGCAGCAGTATTACTATGCTTCCAACCACCACAAACACTCGTGACATGATGATAAATCTTTTATCCTTACAGTAATTTAATCCTTCACCTTTTATTTTCCTATCACCTTTCACGTCACGGATATCTTTCAGCATTTCATATCCTAAAGATGACAAAAACAACCAGACAGGATGTATATAAAGCACGTTTAAGCGTGGTGTTTGCATTGATTCCGTCAGTGTAAATGCTAACGGATATAGCGAAGTCATAAGTATGGCTACGAGTACATCCTTAAAAATACCGATTCTTTTCGACAGCAGATCGTAGCAAACCAGCAAGCTGGCAATAGCAGCGATTACAAGAAAAAATGCTAAACCACAAAATACTCCTAATACCATACCTGTGACAAAAAGAACTATTGACCAGGTCAAAGCAGCTTTTCTTTTTACCCTTCCAGCTGCCAACATTCGACCTGGACAATTTATCTTATCAATCTCTATGTCGCATACATCATTGAAAACATAACTTGCAGAAATTATACTTAGCAGTGAAAAAAAAGACAAAACCACTTTGTCAAGAATAGAGGCGAGATTTCCTCCCGTAAGATAAGATAATATAACTATAAAGCCCGCAGCGAGAGGCACCGAATAGTATAAACGCATAAGTCTAAGTAAGGCTAAAGTCATTTCTGTGCTATCCCCGCTAAATATCGATGGGTTACAGTAATTCCATTATGGGCCATGTGTTTTTCTTCGATAATCTCGGCAAATCTTTTAAAGATTTGTTCTTCATCTTCTTCGTCAGAAGCATACTCAAAACCTGCAGCTGCCCCCGTAGCCCTGAGTCTATTGATTGCTGCTTTACCAGAATCCACTGTGTAGGATTTATTGCCATTAGCAGAATACGATGTTTTTAAGTTTAGCATTCTGAACATCACACGAAGAATCCAGGAATTAGGCAGGAATTTGAAACGCATCAGATTACGCAATTTTCCCGGATGTTCTGCAAAAGTCAGAAATGAACAATATATAATCTCTCTTAGTGAAAAAAGAGAATTGTCGATAATAGCCACTTTGCCTCCTGGCTTAAGGACACGTTTTATTTGCCGAAGTACCGTGAAAGGTTTGGAATAGCCTAAGCCCCAACAGCAAGCAATGATATCGACGCTGGAAGAATCCTGTTTTTTCAGGTACTCCAGGATATCAGCCTGAATAAAATTACAATTATGATCATAGTTTTTTCGAGCTTGTGTGAGCATGCCTTCTGAACTATCTACCCCAACTACCGTATTTTGTGTTTTCTCTGCTATCAGGTTGCTCGCAAATCCAGTTCCACAGGTAAGGTCTATACAGATATCATCTTGCTTTGGATTTAATTTGTTTATGAGTGACTCGGTTAGGTCACGCATGTGGCCAGTCCATGTTTCATCATAATTATCGCTGATCCGGTCATAGCTTTTTTTAACCAAGCCACTGCAATCTGCGGGCTTTATAAAGAAAAGATAAGCAGTTCGAGCCATCATCCTGAAAAAATGTTTTCGAGGTTTTTTGTTCATGGCTCAATTTTATCCAACTTTGGTCGAATTTCAAGCTAAAGAATTGTATAAGATTATATTCTAAAAAGCCTTAGCGAAAAAATCGTCGAAAAGCACCTCGATTTTCACATCTCATTCAGCTATAATGTTCTGACTTTGCTTGATTTTACAATGAAAAGTCAAAGTTTGTATGAAAATATAGCCAACTATTATGCTTTTGGCCATGCTGCCAGGATGGATGAATTGTAAGATGGAAGACCATGAACCAAAATATTTTGATGATGATGGGACTGAGATTAATCCAGACCTTATCTCCAAACCTGACTTGTGTGTCATGCAAAAAAGATGGACAGCTTGGAGAAGAAGAAATTCTATGCAATCTGACAAGGGCCGATCAGCAAGGCGAAGAGGAGTTTCATTGTGAGGCATACGGGCCTAAAGAGTAAACTGGAAAACATGGCGAAGCATAAATGGACATTTAAATCTCGGTTTCGAAGAGAAGCTTACAGCTGGAATGGGACCGCTCTTGCTTCCAAACGAATGAGGGAAGCCGTCAGTGAGATTAAAAAAGTAGCCAAAAAAGATTCGGCTCTCGCAGGCCAAGGTGTCATCGAATTATTTGTTCGTCTTTACCCTGCCTTGATGCAAATCGACAGTTCCTCAGGAGCATTAGGAACCGCTATGAACAAAACTATCGATTCCCTTATGCCTATTCTTATAAAAGCTGATTGGGACATGAATACCAGGGGTAAACAACTGGACAAACTCTATGATGCTATTATTGAGGATGGATGGGGAACCTTTGATAGCTTGCGGGATTATTGGGGAAGGTGTAGATAAGGAACTGTTTGAGGCCTTAAGAAAATTGCGATCAAAGATTGCTGGCAAAAAGAAAATTCCCGCGTATGTAGTTTTTGGTGATGCCGCACTTAGAGATATGGCCAGGAAAAGACCAGCCTCTCTTGGTATCTTTCTTAATGTCAAAGGAGTGGGTGAAAAGAAGTGCAAAAAATACGGAGAAACGTTTATTGCTGCTATTAAAGATTACTGTTCTGAGCATTCATTGGGTATGGATGTAGAGGGATATTAAGTTGATTAAATTGTACCCGGAGCCCAAATGAAAACCAAACCTTATGCAATGCTATTGATGATGCTGGCAGGATGGATAAATCGGTAACAGCAGGAAGCGATCAATTATCTCGTTATCCTTCGGACCATTTTCCGCTTACAGCGACAATTCGTGTTCCTTTGGAAAACTATACGATGATAAAGATACAGGATGAAAATTTATAAGGGGTTATTTTATATGAAATGGTTTTTTTGGGGTTAGGAAGTATAGGTATTTTTTTGTGTCTTTGGTTTTTGTTTTGAATATTGATTGGGCGGCCTGGGCGTAGAGTTCGAGCTGCTTTTTGTATTTTTCCGCTCGTTCAGGAATTTGCTGTTCAGTGATGCGATCTGTTTTTATGTCGATGACGGTTAGCTGGTTGTCTTTGATGGCGAGGATATCGATTATTCCCTGGAGTATTACCGTTTCGTCGGGAGTTGGGTTGGTGTTATTGGTGAGTTGGGCGGCTGGGACGGCAGTGGTGAATTGCCACTCGCGGTAGATTTTGTCGGCTGAGAGTATTTGTTTGCCGAGGGGGGATTGGAAAAAAGCTGCGATGCCGTCGATATTTATCAATGATTTTGTTTCGGGGCGAATAAGGTCCTGCTGCGAGAGCTGTTCGAGCTTTGCGGTTATGGTTTCTGGGGTGATTGGGGTTTGGAGGTCGAGTTTTGCTATTAGAAGGTGGGTTGCAGTTCCGATGGCAGCGGCAGAGTCGGCGGAGTGAGCTGCGGGGATATTTGCCGGGGTGCGGTGTTCGTAGGTCGGCTGAGTTTGTTTTGTTAGTTCTGTGACGGTGTATTTTGCGGGAAGTTCTGTTGCGGCTGAATAAGGGTATTTGTAGTTTACGGATTTTTTGATTTTTTCGAAGATTTGCTTTGTTTTTTCTGCGGAGGCTTCTGGTGCGGGAGTTTGGCAAAAGTTTGTTTTTGCGGCTGAGAGAAGTTTTTCGAATTCGTTATCAAGTTCGGTGAGTTGGTCGGCTGGGTAGAAGCTGGGTGAGAAGGTGTCATAGTTTTCGCAATCGTTTTCGAGGCCGGTATTTAGCTGCTGGTGGAGGGAGCGGGATTTTGCGAGTGAGAGGAGGAGCCATTGGAGGTGATTTTTGCAGCTGGTGATCTGGAAGTCGGGGAGCGTGGCGGATTCTATATATAAGCCTTCGGCGGCCCGTTGTGAGCAGAGCTTGCGGCTTTGTGAGCCGATGAGTATTAGTTTGTGCTGCGGGCGGGTGAGTGCGACGTAAAGGATTCGCATTTCTTCGGCGAGGGAGGCGTGGAAATGTTTGTCGCTGATGAGCTGGTAAAGGGGTGAGTTTATTTTGAGATTCGATTCTTTTTCAATGTGCTGCATGCCGAGGGTGAGTTGGTTGTCGATGAGGATGTCGTTTTTTTCGGGGCTTTTGAAGTTGGTGTCAAGCTCGACGATGAAGACGACTGGGAATTCGAGGCCCTTGCTTTTGTGTATGCTCATGATCCGGACGGCGTCTTTTGATGATTGTGGCGGTTCGGCTGATGACCAGTCCTGCTGTTTTTCGCGGAGCTTTTCGAGGAATTCGATGAACCTTGCAAGGGATGGGCAGGAAGCGGAGCTGACGAAATTTTCGAACTGGATGGCTCTTTCGTGGAGCTTTAGGAGGTTTGCTTTTCTGGCGGCTGGGTTGGGGAGTGCGGAGACGAAGCCGAGGATATTGGTCTGAGTGTAAATCTGCCAGATGAGGTCGGCTATGATGGCTCTTCTTGCGGTTTGCTGCCATTTTTTTATCGTGGCGATAGCGGCGCGGAGTCTTTCGGCGAGTTCGCAATCATGGGCAGCAAATTCGACGGCGGATTGGTAAAGGTCGGCGGCTGAGATTTTTTTTGTATTGAGGGCAAGCTCGGTAAGATCGGAATCGGTGAAGTTGAAAAAGGGGCTTCTTAAAACGGAGGCAAATTCAATATCTCTTTTTGGGTTGTCGAGGACTTTTAGCAGGGCGAGGATGTCGGTGATCTCGGTGGTTTCGAAAAAGCCGGTCGAATCGGAGCAGGTGACGGGAATGCCGTAGAGATTGAGGGTTTCGATGTAGTCATTGACCTTTTTTGAGGGTGAACGCATTAGTATGGCGATATCGGAGTATCGGGGGGGGCGGTATTGGTTGAGATTTTTATCGAAGATGTTGAATTCGCAATTTTTTACGATTTGATTTATTCTGCGGGCGGTAAATATTGCCTGTCGTTGTCGGTTTGAGGCGGCGGCTATGTCGTCAGGCTGGTCGGTATCTGTGGAAGAGCGGGAGTTTGTTTTTTCGAGTATGCAGAGTTCGACTGCGGGTGTCGGCTGGTCGGGTCGGGGTGCGGATGAGGGTGTCATTTTTGCGTTCTCATCGTAGTCCAAGCCGGCTATGGATTTTGTCATTATTTTTTCAAATACGGTGTTGGCGAAGTTTAGTATTCCGGGGTCTGAGCGGAAATTCTGGTTGAGGTCAACGCGTTGGGCGGTTGAGTTGGGAGATGGAGTCGGTGAAGCTTCTTTCAGGTGATCGAGGAAAATTTGCGGCTCGGCTCCCCTGAAACCATAGATGCTTTGTTTTACGTCGCCGACGGCAAATAAATTGTTGCCGCTTCTGACCATGTCGATTATTAATTTTTGTACGGGGTTGATGTCCTGATATTCATCGACGAAGATATATTTATAGTTGTTTCGGAGTTCGAGTGCGACTTGTGAGGGCTTGCAGATGTCTGGATTTGAGATGTCGACGGTGAGAAGTTTCAGGGCGAGGTGTTCGAGGTCGGCGAAGTCCACGCATCCGAGCTGTTTTTTTCGTGCGGCGTAGGCGGCGTTGAATATTTTTACTAATTCGACGATTAGCCTTGTCTGGCCGGGGATCGAATTTTGCATTTTTTGAAGGTATTGGGTGTTGAGGGTTGCCAGGTCGGCGAGGGCCTTGAATTTGTCGACGGCTTCTTTTAGGATTAATTTTAGGATGTCGGCAAGTTCGGGGTCGATGTCTTTTGGGGCGGATGTTCTGGCGATGTATTGGGTGATGATGTCGGCGCAGGATTTGAGGTCGTTTTCTTTTAGTTTTTGGCGGGCGGCGTAGAGAGGGTCTGTTGCTTTTTGTGATTTTTGTATCCATTCGTTGTCACCTCCTGCGGAGAGGTATATTTCAAAGGCGTGCTCACACTGGCGGATTATCTGGTCGATGTTTTTTTTCAGCTGAGAGGTTTGCATGTCCTTGAGTTTCGCTTGTGCGGCTGGCGTGGTGAATTCGAGAGCTGAGTTTAGCCAGTTTTGCGCAGAAGGCAGATTGTCGAGGAATTCGCTGATGTTCAGGATATTGTTAAGAAAGCCGGAGTCGGAGTCGGGGTTTCTGCCGTCGAGCAGTACGAGCATTGCCTGTGCGAGGTCTGGTCGCTGCCATGCGGTTTCGATTGTTTGTTCGAGGCAGTGGGAGCGAATGAGGGTTCTTTCGTCGGTGTCTATGACTTCGAAGGCGGGGTCGATGTCGAGTTTTGTAAAATACTCGGTGATTATTTTTTTGCAGAATGCGTGTATCGTGCTGATGTCGGCTTGGGGGAGCAGGAGCAGTTGGTATTTGAGGCGGGGGTTTTTGGTTTTTGAGTACAGTTGTTTTACGGTTTTACTGATTCGGGTTTTCATTTCTTCGGCGGCTGCCTCTGTGAAAGTCATAACGAGCAGCTGGTCGGGGGAGGTGTTTGTTTGTGCGAGGATGTCGGCGCATCTTTGCGAAAGGACGAAGGTTTTTCCGGTTCCCGCCGATGCGGTTACGAGCATATCCGAGCCGGTGGAGCAGATGGCTGTTTGCTGTTGTTTTGTGAAATTATCTTTGGTCATCGGCTTGTCCTGTTAGTAACTGAGATTTGGTGACGTTTTTTAGATTGTTGTAATTGTTTATCTGCCAGTCGAATCTGCAGAGGCTTTTGTATGGGCAGTGTTTGCATGCGGTGGCGGCGGAGAGTTTGTATGGGTTGATGTCGATACAGCCGGAGATTATTTTTCGGGCGAGTGATTTTATTTTTTGTTCTGTGATGGCTAAGAAATTTTGAAAATCTTCCGGAGTGAGTGCGCCGCTGGTATTATAACGTGCCAGTTCTTTGAGGTTCCTGGTATAGCTGATGTTGTAGCAGGGGCTTGGGTTTGAAGTTATTTGGTTGTCGATGGAGTTGACGAGGTTGGAGTTGTAAATTCCGTTTGCCCTGTAGTCAAATTCGGCGGAGGATTTCTCTATTTTACTGATCTCGGTTTTTTTGGGTGAGACTTCGATAGGTACGAAGAAAGCGGCTGCGACGAGGTCAAAGTTTTTTTTACTTTTGGCGGCTGCGAGCAGATAGATAGCTAATTGAAGATTGAGGGCGTTGGCGAAATTGCTCCATGAGAATGTTTTGCCTGTTTTTTTATAATCGATGATAAGTGCGTATTTTTTGCCGTTGATCTCGGCGGTGTCTATTCGGTCTATTTTACCTGTCAGGAATATTTTGGAATTTTGGTCATTAAGAACTATCTGGCCGAGCGGATCGTTTTCGGAGCCGAAGGCAGCTTCTGAGGATTGGGGTCTGAAGGATGAAACTGTTATCATTTGTTTTATAGCAAGGACTGCTTGTTTTATGTTTTCGTTTGCTTTTTCGATAATGAAGAAGTTGTGTGCTCTGTGGTTTTTGAAGGCGTTTATAAAGGGGTCGCTTTCTATGAGGTCGGACATGATGGTGTCGGTCATTTTTTCAAGGTCGGAGTCGTCTATTTTTGTTATGTCACTTTTTTCTTTGAGCAGTTTTGTAATGAGTTTGTCGAGCAAGTCATGGTATAGAGTGCCGAGGTCGAGGGGTCTGAGTTTGAATTCGGGGCGTTCTTTTAATCTTAGAATGTGGTTGGCAAAATATTTGTATGGACACTTTGCAAAATTTCCCAGAGCGGTGGCAGAAGTTTTGAGTCCGTTTGCAAAGAGTTTGTCGGTGATGGTTTTGTTTAGTTCGGCAGCGTTTTTGTAATTTACGGCTCTGTCGGCTACGGTGGCGGCTTGTGATAAAAGTTCATCGTTTTTTATGAGCTGCATGAATAGTGATGGATCGGGCTGATGATCCGGGGGTGAAATAGTGCATTTGAGGGCAGCGGTTGCGAATTCGGTTAGTTGAGTTTTGGTGTATATGTTTTGCGGCTGGTTTGGTTTGGCAAATGCGGGTTCAATTGTCAGGTCTGTGAAGAGATTTATCAGTTCGGTTACGTGGTTTGATAGGAATTGTTTCGCTCCTTTGTAGTCTGAGAGCGGGTAGGTAATGTAGAGGTATTTGGCTGGGCGGGTGAAAGCGATGTAGCTGAGGTATTTTTGCTGTAGTATCTGGTCGGCAGTGGATGTCTGGAAGTCAAGGCCGCAATCGAAAGCGATTTTACGATCGCGGTCGGTTAGCAGCGAAGATTTGTTCAATGGTAGTGGGAAGTTTTTTTGGCCGGTTCCGACGAGGAAGACGGCGGAGAGGTCGGGGTGCCTGCTTCGTTCTATTGAGCCGACGAGTACCTGGTCGAGTGTTGGTGGGATGAAGGCAATAGTTATTTTTGAGAGTGAGGAATTTAGTATTGCGGCGAATTCGTTTGGCGAGGCCTGATAGTCGGCGAAGATTTCGCATAACTGGTCGCAGCAGGTTAGAAGCTTTTCGAAGAATTGCTGATGCTCGTCGGCTTGCAGGAAGTCTGCGGCATCTAAGGCCTGCTGATGCCAGGTATCGAGGGAATCTTTGAGGTGTACCTGTTCGAGAAAAGCCATTAACGAATCGCCGAAGATGCGGGCGGTGATTTTATTATTTTGAGGAGTTAAGTTTTCGGATAAGGACTTCAGTGGTTTGATAGCCCTTTTTCTGAGCGAGTTAACTTTTTTCTCATCGAAAGACGGTTTGGCGGGGTCGTCGAAATTCCAGCTTCTTTCGCTAAGAAAGTCTCTTGTTGTAAGGCCGAAAGCGATGCAGTAATTTTCAATGGTATTAACTTCGTCTTCATCGAGGCCGGCGAGTGTGCTTTTTAGATAGGTGATAATCTCGGTGGCGGAGGGATTTGCGGCGGATATGTGGAGTGCCGATCTTATGAAGAATGCCGCGGGATGAGTGCTGAGCGGTTTCGGTTTGTCGATGAAGAAGGGGATTTGGTAATCTCTGAAGACGGCTTTGATGTAGTGAGAATATGCATCTATGTCGGTAACGATGACGGCGATGTCGCGGTAGCGGAGATTTTTTTGTCTGACCATTTTGGATATTTGGTCGGCTGTGAAGTTTATTTCTGCTCTTGCGTCCTGTGTTTCGAGGATTTTTATGCCTTCGTGGTTCTGCAGCTTTTGCGAAAAATCTGTAAAGATATTGTTTTCGATGTGTGCCAGCGGTTTTGATGAGGCAAAGCGTTTTGGTTCGGAGAGGAGGATGTCGGGTGAGGTGGGGATGTTCATATCTTCGGCGATCTTTAATAACTGGTGGTAGGTTTTTATTGTCGGGTAAAAAATTCCGGACTGGATTAGCTGGTCTTCGGATATGTCCTGATGGCAGAGGTCGGCGGGGTTGAGGCAGAGTGAAATTTTTGTGTTTTTACTGTTTTTTATCAGCTCGGAAAGAACGGCAGTTTCTATGACGTTGAAGCCTGAGAAGCCGTCGACCCAGATATTTGCATTTTTGAGGAAAGTGGCGTTTTTTATGTTTGCACATATGCGGTTAAGCTCGATATCGGGGTCGGTGAAGCGGTTTTCAATGAAGCGGTGGAATTTGTCGAGAACCAGTGCGATGTCTGAATATTTCAACGATGTCAGAGAGTCGGGGTTTTGTCTGGTTATGGCTTGTATCTGTTCTTTTGCCTGTTCGATGTCGGGGGTGCTGCGTTTTAGTTCTTTTATGGCAGCAGTGAGTTTTGAGACGAGATTCGGCAGGCTTGCGGTGGGTTTGAGGAGTTTTAGTTCTGAGGCGGACTCGAGGACGATTCGCGAGAGTATCATCTGTTCTGTGGTGTTGTTAATGGATGGGAGGTTGCGGTCGCTGAGCTTGTGCTGCAGACGGTTGAAGGAGAGGACGTTTAGGCGGTGGTATCCGTCGATATTGGGATATGAGAGTATCGCTTTTTCGGCCTGGTATGTTGCCTGTTCGGGTACGAGTAATACCAAGGGGGTGCTGTCGTTTTTTTCGGAAAGTGCGGCTGCTATCTGGCTGTAACAGAGGGTTGTTTTGCCATAACCGCTTTTTGCGAGTATGAATTGTAACGACATATAAATCTTCCATGAATTTAATCGATTTGCTTTGGTTAGTTTTAACAAAAAAGTGGGGATTTTGCAATTTATGATAGAAAATTTAAATTATCAAAAAATTCTATCAACAAATTCGTAACCAGCTTCGCTGTTATTATTGAAAGCCCGATGAGACGGAGTTCCGGTCTGAGCATTATTAAGGATCGAAAGGAGGTGTTGCGTATGGGAATTTGGTTTTTGTGTTTTTATTAATTTTGTATCAATTTTTTTAGCAAGAAAGAGGTGAAAAATGTGTTTTAAGAAATGTTTAATAATTTTAGCTGTGATTGGTGTTTTGCTGGGCTTTAGTCTTTCAGCGAGTGCTTGCGGGTTAGCTACCGATAGTTCATCGGGAGGCAGCTGTGAATGTTTGGGTATATGCAGCGGGGCGCTAACTGTCTCGTATTCATACAGCTGCTCAGGGAGTTGTGATTGTGATTTGTCCTGCGCAAATGTTGGCGGCGGCAATAACATAGCGCAAAGAGTTTATCCCTGTTTTGAGTCTATTTGTGAATTTCCGTCTGACTGTTCGTTTGGACGTCCAATAACTTATTACGGTGATTCGACAAGTTGCAGTTGTATTTAGGTGAGGTAAATAGCTGGATGGGGAGGCGAGAAATCGTTTCCCCATTCGGTGTTAATAAAATCGATTGAGAAATTGCCGGGGAGCAAATGTATGAAAATAGAAAGAATAAACGAAAGTTTTGTTAAATGCCTTTTGCTTTGCATGATAAGTTTTTTGTTTGCAGGAGGTGATGCGTGGTCGGTAACAATTGGCGAACTCAAACAATTATCCGTTGAGAACAGCGATGTTTTAAATACTGCTCGGCTGAGCTATGTTAAGGAGCGTACGGACAAGAGGGGATTGAATGCTAAACCGGACGATCCTTATTATCTATTTCAAAAGATAGGTCAGCATACGAAAGTGAAGGTTGATGCTGTGGTGGATGGGCAGGGGCAAAGGGTTAAAAAAATAACCACGGATTTGCGAGATGTAGAGAAGCTGCTGAAAGACAATGATCTGCCGATGGAACAAAAGATGAATGTTTCGTTGTCTAAGAGTATGGTTTATGAGAATAATTATGAGATGGAATTTACTCAAGCGAGTGTTTTAGGGTATGACAGTGTCGGTTTGTTTGCGGCGCCGGGGCCGCCGAGACACTCGACGAGGGTGCTGGATTTTGGGACGGTAGAGCCGAGGTGGCTGGAAGAGGAATACGGTGCGGAGTTGAGAGAAATTGAGCGGGATGGAAAGCAGGTTACGCAAATCAGGTTTGTAAAAGAAGGGCAAGCCAGGATCGAGGGTGTTGCGGAAATAGATGAGTCGTTAGGGTATCGTTTTCGAAATTTCAAGCTCTTTCGAGACGGTAAACTTGTTCAGGAGAAGGTGGCAGATGATTACAGGATGGTTGGCGGAGCGGTATATCCTTTTTCGTACGTGGAGCGTTTCTATGACGAAGCGGGAGAAGTTCTGATCGAAACCCGATACGATATCGAAAGTGCGGAATTCGGGGTCGAGCTGAGCGATGAGGATTTCAGGCTGTTAATTCCGGAGGGGGCGAGGGTTATGGATACGGTGTTGACGAAGACAACGCATACGATATCAGGTGATCGTTATATGGGGATTGGTGATCTGTTTGATATTGAGAGCCGCAAGATAGCCGATGAGATGATAGAAGATTTTGGGGCGGAGGATATTGAGGTAGTCAAGGAAGAGATCGCCAGGATTTTTTTGCCGGATGCACAATCAGCACGAAAGAAAGGTGATGAGTTTGTTTTTGATCTTGGCAGCAGTGAGTTTATAAAAATCCGGACAGAAGGTGATATTGAGGGAGAAGATTTTTGCAGCAGTTTGTTGCAAACAGGTCGTGGCGATATTGCATGGAACGGGCGTTTGGTGGTTTTTGGCGGGAGTAAATTTGTCGGCTGGGCTAAGAGTTGTAAGGAGGGAGTTGAATATAGCCGGAACGAATGGGTTGGGTTATGTGAGTTTTCGGAGAATATCAAATTGCCTTGCTCGGTTCTGGTTATTGGCAGGGATGGTTTTAATTACAAGGTTGTTGTCGAAAGAATAGAAGGCGATGGGATATATGTTTCTGTTGGTAAGTTCGATAGCAGAAAAACGGGGCAGTATCATATGCTTGAGACTGCAAATTTTTAATTTATAATTGGAGAGCATCTTAATGGGAATCGGGAAAAATTGTTCAGGACTTATTTTTGTATTACTAATCGGTTTGGTACCGTGTTTTGGGGAAGCGGTCGAAGGAGAGATTGATTGCGGGACGATAAATGTGGGTCAGGCTAAGGATGTGAAGTTTGAAATTGTTAACGATTATAATTCTGCGATGGTGATAGATAGTTTGTCGGCTTGCTGTGGTAACGAGAAGCCGACTATCAGCTCAATGAGGATACCGGCAGGCGGCAGAGCAGAGCTTGTTCAGTTAGTGAAAAGGACCAAGCCGGGGAAGTTTAGTATTACTTCGAGGGTCGGGATCAAAGAACCGGAAGAAAAGAGGTTATCTTTTAAGATAAATGGTGTGGCGGTTGAGCGAGTGGTGGCGATGGTCGGCTGGGAAGAGGGAGCGTTGAAAAAAGCAGGTGGTCAGAATGGAAAATTTGAGCTTGGGACAGTCGGCTATGATCAGGAGTATCTTTTTATAGAGCTTTTTGATAAAAACGGTGATTTTGACCTGGAAGGGGCGATTTCTGATGTCAAGTCGATGTATTTTTCATTGGATAAGATGATTGTCAAAGAGATAAAGGGGAAAGAAGATTTACATGACAAGAAGCCTGATTGCAGTAAGGAAGGGGAAATCTCTTGCTGCAGGTTTGGCGAAAAGCCTGAGAGTTTTGTTGCGACAGAGAAGCGGCTTTTTGTGCGGCTTAAGGCGAATAGTCGGCTGGCGAAAGGGCGGATTAGCGACGATATTGTGGTGGAGTTTAAGGATGGCAGTTGCTGTTATGTTCCGATTGTTTTTCGCAGTGTCGGTGATGTTTACGGGGAAAGCGGTTCCTTGAATATGGGTAAAATTCTCGATGGCGGTAAGATTGAGAAGCGATTTAAGATTTTTTTTGGTAACGGGATTAAATGGGAAAGTGTCGGATGGAAGGCAGATGGGGTGCTCGTTAATGGTATTGCGATAGCGGTTGAGGAAGAAAACGAAACGAGCGAATATATTGAATTTACGATTGGGATCAATGTGGATCGTTTGGAGATGTTAGAGGGAGGATTTGTTAGTTCAAAGATTTACTTTTTCGAGAAGGGGCAAGAGGCTGAAAGTGTGCGGCTTTTGATTTACGGCTATAGGTGAGAGGTTGCGAGAGAAGTTTTGCGTTATCTTTTTGCTGTTCGAGGTTGTCCGAAGTATATCCATACCGACAACGGGCCTGAGTTTGTATCGAAGGCGGTGCAGAAGTGGCTTGAAGTGTCGGGTGTGGATACGCTGTATGTTGCGAATCGCTGGCGGAATGGATATGTTCATCAACCAAGCCGCCCAGCAATTTGTTCTGTTCACAGGCGAGAAAATCAATACCGAAACTTTGCGGAATATTCTCAAAAAATCCTAAAAATGGAGCAAAGCGACATCCCGATTCGTCGGGATACAGGATAAAGAAAAACATATCATTCCTGTGCAGGCAGGAATCGATATCTTCAAAATTCTGGATCCCCGCGAAAGCCGGCGCCATAGGTTGTACCGAATCCAGACTCTCTAAGTCAACTGAACTGTTATCAAACAAAATCCGACACCAAAACCCAAATCTTTATAAAATTTTCATTGCTAGCAGATAAATAAAGAGTACAATATTTTTTGTGTTTATTTTAGAATATTACTGATACTTGGAGGCAATTGAATATGTCAAATAAGAAATTATCTAAATATACTTTTCTCGCTCTTTTTAGCATAGTTATCTTATGTTTTTCATTTATGATTGGCAGAAATTCCTGGTTGATTCAAAAACCAAACTTTTTGCTTGATTCAAAAGAAAAGTTCTATATACAAAAAGCAAAAGAATCATTAATCCAGGAAGGTATAACTCAAAAAAGATTAAGCGATCCTTGGGTCAGAAATGCTGTTATTGTAGATTTTAAAGATAACTCTGGCTTCAGCGGCCCTAGGGTGATCCTTGACAAAATAAGTGGAGAGTGCCTCCAAGGTTCTTGGTAGAGGTTCAAAGCCCAGTAGGATTGGCAATTTTTTTGCCCATGCGATACATGAAATAATAACTTCGCGACTCTGCGCCTTGGCGGGGTAAAAATTTAATCCTGTTTTATCTTGTTAATCCCGTTCGACTTTGCTCAGGGCAGGCTCTGTCAAAATGGAGCAAAGCGACATCCCGATTTATCGGGAATCAATCATTTACGCGGGTAGCGTAAAAAAATTTGTAAAAAACGCACAACTTTTCCAAAAAATTCCAAATAATTCGTAAAAATTCCAAAAAAAATCACTATTCTTCCCCCTTTTTTGCCCTAAATTCCAAAATTATCACCCCCCCCTGCACAAATGATCTATCAAAATCGCACGTAACATAATAGGTAAACCCCGAAGGATTGGAGCTTTTGGCACGTTGTTCAAGCCATCGGAATGTTGAAAAAAAAGTAATCTTTTGTTTGTTAGCAAAACGGGTTGTGGATATAATGCTTTTTGTTATATGCGATTTTTGATAATGATAAGGACAAGGTAATGGCTGAGAAGAAAAGTAAAGGTGAGAAGGTAGTATTGGCTTATAGCGGTGGTTTGGATACGAGTGTTATTTTGCCGTGGCTGAAGGAAACTTACGGCTATGAGGTTGTGGCTTTTGCGGCTGAGCTTGGTCAGGGGGATGAGCTTGTTGGGATTAAGAAGAAGGCACTTGCGACTGGGGCTGTGAAATGCATTGTAAAAGACCTGCGAAAAGAGCTTGTAGAAGATTATATCTGGCCGATGCTCAAATCGGGTGCAATTTATGAGCATGAGTATCTGCTTGGTACGAGTATCGCCAGGCCGCTAATAGCAAAACATCAGGTTGAGATAGCACATGCAGAGGGAGCGACGGCTGTGGCTCATGGGGCTACGGGCAAGGGTAACGATCAGGTTCGCTTCGAGTTGACGTTTATGGCGCTGGACCCGTCGTTGAAGATAGTGGCACCGTGGAAGGATACTAATTTCACGCTTACCAGCCGTGAGGCGGCTATTGATTATGCTAAGCAGCGCAAGATTCCGGTCGATCAGACGAAGAAGAAGATATATTCGCGCGACCGTAACCTGTGGCATATCAGCCATGAGGGGGCGGACCTTGAAAACCCGTGGAACGAGCCGAAGGACAAGCTCTTTGTGATATCAAATCCGATATCGAAGACACCGGACAAAGCTGATTACGTTGAGATAGGTTTTAAGGAAGGGATTCCGGTCAAGCTCAACGGAAAGAAAATAAGCGGAGTAAAGATGATTGAGGAACTCAATCGCATTGGCGGCAAGCATGGGGTCGGGCAGACTGATATTGTGGAGAATCGTCTTGTGGGGATGAAATCGCGCGGTGTTTATGAGACTCCGGGCGGGACGATACTCGTGGCTGCACATCGGGGGCTTGAGAGCCTTACGCTCGAGCGGGAGACGATGCATTATAAGCAACAGGTGGCTTTGAAATATGCTGAGATGGTTTATTACGGCCAGTGGTTCTGCCCGCTGAGAGAGGCGATTGATGCTTTTGTGGATGTTACGCAGAGGAATGTTACGGGGACAGTGCGGATGAAGCTGTTTAAGGGGCGATGCAGCATTGCAGGGGTGAAAAGCCCTAACAGCCTGTATCAGATGGATCTGGCGAGCTTTACTATGGGTGCCGAATACAATTCGGCAGATGCTACGGGCTTTATACGCTTGTTCGGCTTGCCGATGCGGGTAGCGAATCAGATCGAAAGAAATAAGAAGAAATAAAAACGTTTTTTTACGAAAGGATACGCCGTGTTAATACCTGCAT
>JADHXY010000037.1 GCA_016782755.1 Phycisphaerae bacterium
ATATCGCCGGCATCCTTGAGACCCACTAAAACCGCTAACTGGTTTTCAAGCTCGGCGGTTTGTGAACGCTCTTTTTCAAGCTCAGTGGTCAATGCGGTATTCTGCTTTTTTAGCGAACTGATACGATCTTCTAATGAGAGTTTTGCGGCTTGCTGCTGACAGCCGGCTGTGAGAAAAATCAAAAGCCAGCAGGATAGAAAAATTAACTTTTTCACGTAGCTTGCCTTTCAATATAGATCGCAAGGCCGAAAATTATTCCTTAACAATTTCCGGTGCCTTCTGCAATATCTTATCAGCTAAACCATAATCGACCGATTCCTGTGCCTCGAGCCACAAATTCCTGTCGCAGTCTTTTTCAATTTTCTCGGGACTCTGGCCCGTATGCTCGCCTAATATCTCATAAAGCCTTTTACGCAGGCGAAGGATTTCCTTGGCCTCGATTTCGAGATCGGTCGCCGGTCCCTGCAAGACACCGGAAATCAAAGGCTGATGCAAAAGCACCCTGCCATTATTGAGCATATATCTTTTGCCCTGCGTGCCGCCTGCAAAAAGCACCGCACCCATACTCGCAGCCTGTCCGATACAATACGTGGCGACATCGCAACGCAAAAACTTCATCGTATCATATATCGCCAGGCCGGCTGTTATCGAACCGCCGGGAGAGTTTATGTAAAAATGGACATCGCTTTTGCTGTCCTCATTGCTCAAAAATAACAGCTGGGCAACAATAAGATTTGCGACATCATCATCGATCGGGCCGCCGAGAAAAATTATCCTGTCCTTCAACAGCCGCGAATATATATCATAAGCTCTTTCTGTCCTGCCGCTCTGCTCTATAACTATTGGAACAAGTCTTTGATTCAGTGCCATAACTTATATTCCTAAATTTTAATTGCTAAAACATTTTCTCATCTGATGTCATAACTGTCAAACTATTTGCCTTTTTTCTCTTCTTCCGGCTCGTGCAGTACTTCGTCGATCAAACCGTATTCAAGGGCCTCATCTGCCGTCATGTAATTATCTCTTTCGGTCTCGGCTAATATCTTCTCTATATCCCGACCGCTATGCTTGCTCAGAAGCTCGCTTATCATTTTTTTCGCTTTGATTATCTCTTCGGCCTGAATCTTTATATCAGAGGCCTGGCCTGTCACTCCGCCCCAGGGCTGGTGGAGCATAATTTTTGAATGTGGCAATGCATGACGCTTGCCCTTTTTGCCGGCTGCAAGTATTACGGCTGCACCGGACTGTGCCCTGCCAACGCAATAGGTCGCTACCGGAGAACTAATAAAACGCATCGTGTCGTAAATCGCCATCGTATCATCGACACTGCCGCCCGGCGAATTGATATACATGCTTATCTCGCTGCCGGGTTTTTGATTATCAAGGTACAAAAGCTTCATCACGATTGAAGTGGCCATTTGATAATTGATCTCGCCGATCATAAAAAGTATCCTGTTGTCGAGCAGCAGATCATCGAGCGTCATCTCGCGAGTACGCTGATAACCCCTCTGCTGCATTTGAAGACTTGTGTTCTGAGCAGATATTATATTTTTATATTCCATAGTTTCTTCCTCATATCACTGAATAATAACGTCCGAAAAAACAAAGGAGAAGCATTTTTTCGTGCTTCCCCTTAAATCTATCGGATTTTTCTATTCATCAGTTTTCTTTTTCGTCGTCTTTTTCGCCTTTTTTACAGTTTTTTTCTTTGCTGCCGGCTTCTTTTCGGCTTTCGCTGTCTTGTTCGCCGTTTTTTTGGCTGTCTTTTTAACTGCCTTTTTGGCCTTCTTGGCTTCCTTTTTCGGTTCGACTTCCTTTATCTTTGCTTTTTCCAGAATCTTTGCAATGGCCTTTTCCTCGCGAATCTGACCTGCGAATTGCGACAGCGAACCATTGCGTGCCATTTGCTCACGCATCTGTTCAGGCCGCTGACCCTGCTGAATAGCAATCTGTGCAATTCTGCCGTTGACTTCCTCGTCGCTTACCTCTATCTCGTACTTGGCGGCAACCTTGTCCATTATAAAGAACTGCTTGAGCTGCTCCTTAGCATCTTTTTCGCTGGTGGCACGAAGCTTTTCGATCTCTGCTTTCAACTCATCTTCTTTCATGCCCCTGTTCAAAAGACTGCTGAACTGCCTTTGAAGTATCGTATTAGACTGATCGGCAACGACACTCGTCGGCAACTCAAAATCAATTTTCTCAAGCAGATATTCGTAAATCTGTTCGGTCATTTGTGCCCTTGACTGCTGTTCGAGTCTGCTCTCTAAATTTTCACGAATATTATCTCGCAACTGATCTTCGGTCTCGACTCCGAACCTTTTGAGGAAATCCTCATTGATCTGGGCGGGTTTTAGCCACTTGACCTCTTTTACGGCTATCTTTATCTCTACCTTCTTACCGCGGTATTCTTCTTTGTAGTAAGTCTCACCAACCTTAACCGTTGTCTCTTTTTTGTCTCCGCCCTTAACACCTGCAAGAATCTTTTCAAGGTCTTCTACCGGTATCGCACCGACAAATCCGTTCTTTCTGACATATATCTCGGTGTTATCGAGTTTTTCCTCTTCCTCAATTCCCTCTATTTTCAAAAGAACATCGGCTGTAACCTGATCGCTTTCTTCCGCACCACCATCTTCCCTTGGCGACCACATCCCGGAATACTTAGCCAATTGCTCAACTTCCCTGTCTATTTGGTCATCTTCGACCTCCAATTTGGTCTTTTCAACCTCGATCCCCTCAAGCTCCGGCAATTCGAATTGGGGCCTGACCTCTGCCTCGAATTCAAATTTCAATGGGCCACTCTCGGGAAGCTCTATTTTTTCGTGATCGATATTAGGGTCACCGAGTACATCTAATTCGTTATCTTTTACGGCCTGCTCGCTTGCCTCGGCTATAATCTGAAGTTTGATCTGCTCTGCTACTTCTTTGCCAAATCTCTTCTCAAGAAGCCTTCGCGGAGCACGTCCCTTTCTGAAACCTGGAACCTGGGCATCTTTTCGCAGGGTTTCGTACTGTTCGTCTGTGATTTTGGTAATTTTCTCTTCCGGCACCTCAACTGAGATTTTTTTCTTGCAGGGGCCAGATTCCTCGATTTTTACTACATTTTTAATTTCCGCTTCTTCTTTCTTTTCTACCATTGTGCTGCTCCTATTCATAAAACAAAAAAAGCTAAGGAGATATACCTTAGCCTTGATCCTCGCCGTCGCGGAAAAATCCGAAACTAAACGTACCGGAGACCAATGCCTGACTAACGCTTAGTCGATATCTCGCCGATACTATGTAAACATAGTAAAGCGGGTGATGAGATTCGAACTCACGACATTCACGTTGGCAACGTGACGCTCTACCACTGAGCTACACCCGCGTCGCAGAAGTAGAATTATAAGCAATATTGAGATACTTGCAAGGTATTTTTTGTAAATTTTTCACGCCTTTTTGGCTGTAAACCATGCGGTTGCGGTTATGAACCATGCAACGGTAGCGATCAACATTATTATTTTTACCTGGTCAAGCTCGATTTTTCCAAACAAAAATAACAAAGCAGGTGCGATCAATATTGCCAGTGATATCCACGATATAATTCTAATAAACTGTTTTATCATTATCTGCTCCTTTTCTTAGCCTTGCGTGGAAGGACGCAATTTCTTTTGATATACGAAACTTAAGGCGATATATAAAACGGCAGCTATAAACCATCCGGGTAGGCTGACAAAGAATATCTGCACGGTAAATGTTTCCCTAAACCACCCAACCTGTTTGGATTCTGAAAGCATGCCAATCTCGATCAGCCAGTTAATTATCGAAGTCATCTTTACAAGGACAGTACAAACAGTTAGGGTGATAAACCATGCAAGTGCCGCAGCCCAGTTGAAAGTTTTTCTGCTGAATTCTGCGTAATTACTTTGCAGGCCAAACTTTTTGATAAGCCAGAAATCAACGAAGATCACCGCCCCCATCGGCATCAGCAGCATTCCATAGATCGCCACAAACCCCAGCAGTTTCATCGCAATCGCGGGGAACATTCCGGCAATTGTAGCAATAGCACCGGTTGCTAAGGTGACCTTAAAACGATTTGTCTTTGGCATAATCGCCTGAAAGGCAAGTCCCGCTCGATAAATAGTCGGATTCGCCGTCGTCCATCCAGCCACAACAACGCAAAGCAGACCCGCAATTCCTGCGGCCTTAAATGCCATCGGCCCCGGCAGGACGTCTGTGTTTTCCGGATTAATATGCAATTGATAAGCATAAAGGATGGACGCACATATCCAGGCCATAAAGTGACCAACGTACATTCCCGCCGCTGATGCTGAGGCGTACCATGGTTTCCGAGCAAAACGAAGAACCGACAGATCAGACATTCCGACATGCATAGCCATATTGCAGAACCACGAGAAAAACATCACATGCCAGAACGTAAACTTTATTTGTCCGGTCAGAGGCTCGCCGCCCTTCCATATCTGGGTATTAGCCAGTTGCCAAAGGTCGCCGGCGTTTTTGATTTGAAACTCTGAAACATCAATAAACTGCTTCAAACCAACCAAACCAAAAACAAGAAAGACCAGCACCATCCATGGAGCGGCGATGTTGGCAAATTTGGCGACAGATTTATAACCAAAAGCGGCAACAACGGAAATGAGAGTCCCTACCGCCAGAACCGCAACTACCCATCCGATGCTGTTTGGATAGAGATCGTTCAGTCCGGGCATTGGAAACTTGAACCAGACCCCCAGTGCGGTCGCTGAAACGGTTATCATCGAGCCTGCAAGGAAACAGAACATAACTCCATTAGCGAGGTTGTAAAGAGTCACTAAGTTTTTACCGCAAATCTTTTCCAGATGATAATACAAGGTCAGGCGTGAACGTGTGGCGATAGGTGCACAGAGAAACATCCAGCTAAGTACCGCCATCGCGTTGCCGACGATCAAGCCCAGTACCAGGTCGAACGCGCTTACGCCGGCAGCGACGAACAGTGGGCCAATCATCAACTCGGTGCCTGCACAGTGCTCGCCGGCATACATACCAATAAAATCCCTAAAACCCAACAGAGCATTTTTCGGAACTCGCTCCCGCTCAAACTCACCTTTATGCTCAGACTTCGACTGCTGCTGTTCTTCCATATTATATTCCCTTATACTAAAATTAAAGAAAACTAAAACACTATCTTTTACTAAGTATCTTAGCCTCGTAATCCTTTACTTTGGTCAGCCAATCGACAGATACTGGAACATCTGATTTCAAACAGTAATAATCCCAGACGGCTGCGAAAGGCATTGTCTTTAATTCTTCGAGCATCACAAGCCTTGTAGTAAAATCAGATTCCGCTTCCGCCTGCTTCAATTTCGCGGTCGGCTCGAGCATAGCAATTAAAAGAGCCTTTATCATATTACGCATGCCGATAGTCCACGCGGCGATCCGGTTAATGCTGGCGTCGAAAAAGTCCAGGCCGATATGTACACGGTTTAGGTAATCGCCTCTTACTATTTCGGCAGCAATCGCACGGAGTTCATCATCAAGAATAACAACATGGTCACTGTCCCATCGTACCGGCCTGCTGACATGCAAAAGTATCTCATCGAGGAAAGTTAACACCGAAGTTATTTTATCAGAGATAACTTCGGTAGGATGGAAGTGTCCAGCATCGAGACATAATAGTTTTTTACGACTAACCGCATAGCCAAGATAAAACTCGCTGGAACCGACGGTATAACTTTCGGCTCCTATTCCAAAAAGTTTTGATTCGACGGCGTCGAGAACATATTTTTGGTCAATGGTTTCGGAGAAAATCGAATCAAGTGACTCAGCAAGCCTTTGACGAGGCGTCTTGCGGTCAGCGGGAATATCTTTATAGCCGTCAGGTATCCAGAAGTTTACAACGCTTGGGCTGCCAAGTTCTTTGCCCATTTTTTCAGCGATCTTTCGACAGGCGATGCCGTGATCTATCCAAAATTTACGAATACCGGCATCCTGGTGACTTAGGGTAAAGCCGTCATCAGCCTTTGGATGCGAAAAATAAGTCGGATTAAAATCCATACCCATTTTATTCTGCTTGGCCCAGTCGATCCAGCTTTGAAAATGCTCAGGCCCGATCTGGTCACGTTCCACAAATTTGCCGCCGTTATCGAGATAACTGGCGTGAAGATTCAAACGATGTGTTCCGGGAATAAGACTTACAGCCATATCAATGTCACCGCGAAGCTGATCTATTGTTGTTGCCTTGCCGGGATAATTTCCGGTTACCTGTATGCCGCCGCCTTCAAGTTCGGCCCCGGTTTTTTCAAATCCACCAACATCGTCACCCTGCCAGCAGTGCATTGATACCGGCACCTTTGAGAGGTTTTCAATTGCTTTTTCTGTATCAACGCCAAGGTCAGCATATTTTTGTTTCGCTAATTCATAAGCCCGTTCGATATGCTTATTTTCCGCCATAATTCAATTCCTGTATTAATTTATATTTGCGTTTTTCTATAAGATTCCACTTCCCAATTTTCGATAAATTCTCTTGCCTGATCGGTCATATACTGAACACCGCCAAAAGCCTCGGCCAACTGCTCAACCAAGGCCCCGTCTTTGGCAAGTTCGAGTGCAAGAAACGCTGCCTTTTCACTTGTTCCTGTGCCAAAAACAATGTCGTCGCATTTTATAACCGCGGGGAAATAACCCTTTTCTTTTTCAAATGCCTTTGTCGCCTGCTCAGTCGGCTGACCAATAAATGGATAAGATTTTGAATAGACTACATGGTCGGGTGACAACGGGCCTTGCGAGATATTAATTTGGCTGCAATAGTCAACAAAACATTTTTTGTCATTGCCGGATACTCGTTTGATCTGGTCGGCGATTTTTTCGGCTTTTTCAGGATCGCCGACCGGCGGGATTTTCAGGGAGGTATTTATTCCGGCTTTTGCATATTGCTCTTTTAGAGTTGACATTATATTTGAGTAGAGTTTTCTGATTTTTTCAGCCGAATCTGCAGCAACGAAGACACCATGATTTTCGAGAAAAACCATGTCGGGCTGTTTGCTGTATTGCTTTTGATAATCCTTGATTTTTTCCCGCACAACCATGCAAAGCGTATAGCCGGGATCAATATAATCGATCCACAATGAATCCGGGAACAGATCCGCACAAATCTTCCTGCCGTTTTTGGCGCAGGTCATGCCATTGACAATGGCTGGATGAGTATGGACAACAAACCTGAAGTCGAAGGAATCGTGCAAAGGTGCTTCTACAGATGGCCTTGCCTTGTTTTCTGATATGACCGCTTCTGCCATGACATCTTTAACCAATGCTTCTCGCTGGGAAGGCTCAGCGGGGGTGTCGATTTGGTAAAGTCCTGAGATTTTTTGCCTATCAAGAGCAACAAAAGTATCCGTGGTCATATCTGAAAGCGTAGTGCCAGAAGGCTTGACCCAGGCGATAGTTTCGTTTTTGACAGAGGTATTACCGCCGCCTCCGCGGACAAAATCGGAGGTTCCAAATTCCTGCGATAAAATCGTGATCTGTTCTAAAAGAACGTGAGAATCTTCCGAAATATCCATAAATCGCTTTCCAAAAATCCAAATCAGCCGGCATTGTTAGATTATTTTGTCTGGATGGTGTTAAATTATATGCACTTTTTAGCCCCTGTCAAATGTAATACAGATGCAAACCAACATGTTTTCCATGCTGCAAAAATTTTTGTTTTGATTATGCCCGGGTAATTTTAGAATGATGGTCGCTGTAACTTTAGGCTAAAATTGCGATAATTAGGCAAAATAACTTAATTACAAAGGGGGTAAAAAATGTGCAGTGAGAAACTTTCCTCTTCAAAAAAACTATCGTGTCTTCTTGCTTTGCTGATAACTTTGGCAACAATTCAATTTGTTTTTGCACCCTAAAGGTCCTGCCGCGACTTATTTATCCCTCTCCTGAGAAATCCTACAAGCAATACACCTAATGAACCAAGCATCACCGCTGCCGGTGCCGGCGTGTGATAAACTACTGCGTCTGGCTCAACAACAATGCCGCCATCGCCACTTGCCCCATTATCGTAGTCACCATCATCACTGTCATTTGTCCCGGAATAATATCCGCCGCTTACAAAAACATCATCGCTGCCTCCACCGCCGCCGGCAAATAAACCCCCACCAACAAATGATAAGGCAGAACCGCCGCCACCCTGCAAAAAACCGCTGCTGCCGCTCGAACTCGATCCGGAACTGCCCGAACCTGTCAACTGAGCAAGCCGGACTTCTTCGGTACTCTCCGGCACACCTGAAATCTTTATGTCTTCAATAATCGAAACGCCTAACCTTACATTTTCCTTGCTGCTGTTATCAAAATCTGCCGCTAAATTGTCTGGTCCTCCTTGTGAGTATTCGATCAGTTGCCACGGCTCGATATTCTCGGCTATAGCCGTGTAGTAATCATACTTTTCGTCGTCAAAACGCTTCATGCCTGTTTTAACAAGAAATGCCAAAAGAAAAATCACCAACACCGCAACTGCCAATCTCCTAAACTCCTTTAGTCTTTTTTCTTCCATTTTTTTCTCCTTTCCCTCAGCAAACCCCAACCGAACGCCGAAATAATATTTCAAAAAGAGCATGCGTTTGCAGCAAACCCGCTACCAAGCCCCCAATTAACAGTCTAATCCTAACAAATAGATTATTCTTTTGGAATCAGGAGTATTACTCGATTTCAACAGGAATTTGCCCTCTTGCTTAATAAAGGTTTAGACTCAACAGACCTAAGAAATGAACTGCCTGAGCTTAGCATAAATTCCACTAAACTTAAAAGTATATGCCAAAAGACCCACCCAAAAGTCGTCCTGCCAGAACCAAACCAAATCTGCCAATCATAAGTGATAGATTCAAAATGCAGGACAGCTCTAAAATTTTGTTCGACTGTATGCCCCCGATTGACCGCTGTGCAATAAAATCCCAACCCCCCAAAAACTATTCACCATGCAATAGCTCCAGTTCCTGCTCAAAACGCAGTTTGTGCCTGGCTTCTTCCTGAGCTAATGCCAGCAGAACTTCCTTTGAACCCTTTTCGCTCACCTTTCCAGCCTGTTCTACATAAAAACGAAACGCCAGATCCTCTTTGCTGATGGCCACAACCAGCGCATCCTCGTAATCCATATCAACCTTAACCCCCTCCTCCAGACCGTATTCTCTACCGTTTGCCTCCTCGCTATCCGAATCATCCCTTACCGTCAGACCCTGCTTCATTAATTCAAATTCAAGCCGCTCTTTGTGCCCCTTTTCCTCTTCGGCAAATGCCGCAAAAACCTCACTGAGCCTCTCGCTTGTAACATGCTCCGAAAGGGCCTTGTAAAAATTATATGCATGCTTTTCACGGTTGATTGCATACTCAATTATTTCGACATCGACTTCAAGTTCTCCCATTTTATTCCTTTCCCCAACAAGTAAATTATTTGCATAAACTGATTATAAATCCAATCGGCCTGACCATCAAGAAAAAACAGCCCTAAAAAAAACACCTACTGATAGAATCAAAATATCACTCGGGATACAACATGTTTGAGCTGCTATCGAAGCACTGATAAAAACTGCATAAAAGTGGTTTTTAGGGAATTTTAAGTCCAATCTTTCTTTTGGGGGGGCACTCTGGGTAAGGTCTATACCAGTTCGGCGATTTTACGAGCGTAAAGTAGTCATGAGAGGTGTCCTGAGAAATTCTGTTGGGTGGCTAACCTTTGCCTTTGGCTTCATTGACCTTAACCGTGTAACCGTCACACTTTTTTCCATCCAGGGCGACTATCGCTGCCTGGGCCTCATCGTCACTGCTCATCTCGACAAAACCAAAACCCTTGCTTTTACCTGTCTGACGGTCAGTGATTATATAAGCTCTTTGCACCGTTCCAAATACGGAAAACAAAGCTTCCAAGTTTGTTTGGTTCGCCTCGGGACCTATATTTCCAACATACAACTTTTTACCCATGACTAGTCTCCATTTTGGGTATACCAGTACTATCAAAAAACAGTTATTGGTCAATATACCAGTTACAATAAGAATGAGCAAGGGCACAATTGCCGCGACAACAACTTTAGGCTTGATCATCGTCAACTGCTTAACGAACACAAAATTAGACACTGGAAACATCTAATTTTGGCGATTTAGTTTCACTTATTGAGTTGAATAGGGTGCTCAAATCCATATCTCAATATTTTTTAAAAAACTGTGAAGACTTACTTTTCGGAGAGCATGCCATTTTGGGCTTGCAGCATCGCCCGGCCCTAAGTAAAATGCAAGTTGTTATTGATTCGAAAATACAAATGACCTAAGGAGCGGACAATGAAAAGATGTTTGTTCATTCTTCTGATTTTATTAGCTGCCATCCAGACTGCTGGTGCGAATGACAAGGATCCGAACGAATTGTTGCTGGCTAAATGGGATGCTGTTATTGAGGACCCGAACGACCCGAACGAGCTGTTGCAGGCCAAGTGGGATGCGGTTACCAAGGTACTCCAGAGCGAGGATCTCGATCAGAACGTCAAAGAAAAGATAATCGACAAAATCATCAGCCCCATCTTCGATTTCTCGCTAATGGGCAAACTCGCATTGGGCAGAACACACTGGCCAAAATTGACACAGCCGCAACGCGAGAAATTTACCCTTCTCTTTGCCAAACGTCTTAAGGACTCGTATCGCGAGAAAATATCGCTCTACACCGACGAAAAAGCTCTGTTAAAACCTGCAATTCAAAATAAAAAGGGTGTCTTCATCCCTATGCAATTGCTGTCGGTGGACAGGAAGATAGACATACTATATAAGCTTCGCAAGGTGGACAAATGCTGGAAGGTCTATGATGTGGAAATACAGGGTGTCAGCATCGTCTTGACCTATCGGTCGCAATTCAACGATATCCTTCGCAAAGGTACTGTCGAAGATATTCTTTCTAAGTTGGAAAAATTACCAACTCCCTGATTCACAATCTGTTTAATGGAATAGACCGATATTATGACAAAAAACCACTCAGTGACATACTCTTTTTACGACCGGGTGGTACTGCGGCATCCCCTGATTATCATTCTCTGTATATTAGCGATGGTTAGCTTTCTCGCTTTCCACGTCCGAGATTTCCGGCTGGACGCTTCCAGTGATACACTGGTTGTGGAGAACGATGAAAACCTTCGCTATGCTCGTTCGATCAGTTCGCGTTACGGACAACAAAACTTTCTGATCCTGGCATATGCTCCGCGGGGGGATATGTTCTCGAAGAAGACACTGGCTGACCTGGCCCGGCTGAGCGATGATTTGAGGTCGATAGAACGAGTCATATCAGTGCGTTCTATTCTGAATGTTCCTTTGCTGGAAAGCCCCCCTGTCTCACTCAAGGAGTTTACTGCCGAGCTGCCCACTATCGATTCTTCAACGGTTGACGTTAATCTGGCCAGGATCGAACTTTGTGAGAGTCCCCTTTATCGAAACTTGCTGCTAAGCCCGGATTCACACATTACGGCTCTGCTAATAAATTTTTCGATTGATGATGTATATAGCGATTTGCTTAAGCGACGCAACGATCTGCAGCAAAAGAAAGCTTCCGGTTCACTGAGTTCGGTAGAGAGTTCCGAGCTAAATCGAGTGGATGGGCAGCTCCGCCAAAAGAAGGATAAAGTGAGGCAGCATCGCCATGAAGATATTTTGGCGATACGGACAATCATGGACAAATATAGTCCGGACGCCGACCTTTTTCTTGGGGGGGTCGATATGGTCGCGGACGATATGATCGCTTTCATTAAGAAAGATTTGAAGGTCTTTGGTATCGGGGTCATGCTTTTTCTGATTCTTACGCTTGGCGTTATATTCAGGAGTATCCGTTGGATATGCCTTCCGATGCTCTGCTGTGCGGTATCCGGGCTGTGTATGATCGGTCTTTTGGGATGGCTGGGCTGGGAGGTAACGGTCGTATCCTCCAATTTTATTTCGTTGCAGCTGATCATGACCATGGCCTTGTCGATTCATCTTGTTGTGCGATATCGAGAACTGCTGGCAAAGAGTCCGCAAGCTTCTAATCACCAACTAATTCTCGATAGTATCTGTCTGATGATAAAGCCTTGTGTTTATACGATACTAACTACTATTGCCGGTTTTGGCTCTCTGGTGCTTTCTGGAATTTTACCCATCATCGCGTTCGGCTGGATGATGGTCGCCGGTTTGATTGTGTCCCTGTTCATAACCTTTCTGCTTTTTCCTGCCGTACTGATACTGATACCGAAAGAAAGATATGCAGGCAGCCAGGAATATCGTTTTTCTCTGACATCCATCCTGGCAAGATTTACCGAAGCACACGGTGTGTTGATTGTTGGTATCAGCGGTCTCATTATTTTTGCCAGCGTCATTGGTATTTTGAGGCTGGAAGTGGAAAATTCCTTTATCGACTATTTCAAAAAAACTACCGAAATTCACCAAGGCATGAAAGTAATTGATCAATACTTAGGTGGGACTACTCCGCTGGATGTCATCGTAGACCTTGAAGAACCAGACGCACTGCCGGCTGCTACCGAACCTGTCACAGCAGAAAGTGACGATATATTCGACGAATTTGAAGAATTCGACGAGGACGCAACAGATGAGAAATACTGGTTTAACTCTGAAAAGATGAACCTGATCAAGGCGATACACCTTTATCTTGAAAAACTACCGGAAACCGGCAAAGTGTTGTCATTAGCCACAATGTTGGCGAGCGTGGAGAAGTTGAATGACGGCAAGCCCCTGGAGAGTTTTGAACTCGCTCTGCTTTATAATGAAACCCCGGATGAATTCAAGACCATGCTTATCAAACCGTATGTCTCGGTGAAAAATAATCAAATCCGCTTTTGGGTCAGAGTCAGGGACTCAGAAAAAACTCTGAGACGCAATGAATTGCTGAAGAAGATCAAAGCAGACATGAGCGGAAAACTGGAACTTGATGAAGAACATGTTCATCTTACCGGCCTGTTGGTTCTTTATAACAACATGCTGCAGGGCCTGCTCGGTTCCCAGATACAGACATTGGGCATAACTGTGCTGGTGCTGACAGGGATGTTTCTGGTGCTTTTCAGGTCGTTGAAAATAGCTTTGATCGCTATATTTCCGAATGTGCTTTCCGTCGCAGTCGTGCTTGGTGTGATGGGCTGGCTGAACATTCCTCTTGACATGATGACTATAACCATCGGGGCCATCTGTGTGGGAATTGCTGTCGATGACACGATTCACTATATACACAGATTCAAAAGTGAATTTCAGAAGGACCGCAAATACATACCTACGATGCATCGATGCCATGAAAGCGTCGGCCATGCAATGTCCTATACATCGATAACTATTATCATTGGTTTTTCCATTCTGGCCCTGTCCAATTTCGTTCCGAGTATTTATTTTGGCCTGCTAACTGGATTAGCCATGTTCATTGCACTTATTGCCGACCTTAGTCTTTTGCCGAAAATGCTGATTCTGTTTAAAGCTTTCGGCAAGGAGGGTTGACATAATCGGCCTGGTGTTTATCACACAAGGAGCAAAGAAGTTCTTTCTTCAGCTATTATTTTTTTGACAACCTACAATCTCTCACATACACTATCTGTCGAATTCAGAGTTCTTTCTGGTTGAAAAATGGGATTTTACAATCAAGATCAGTATAGTTCAAAATTAGGATAATCAAATGACACTAAGAAGATCAGAGAGGGTCTTCAAGAGCAATGGCATGAAACTGTTCTGGGCTATTGTCATTTTAGGAGTCTTGACAGCCGGCTGTGCAGCTCCTGAGAAAACCTTATCTTCTAACGATATTATATCTACCGAATCACTTGCCAATGACGATTTTGACTTGCTGGAAGAAGAACTTACCACAGAACTGATTGAGATATCCGACCCGCTGGAGCCCTTGAATCGGGTGATGTACCATGTCAATGACGGACTTTACTTCTGGGTACTAAAACCCGTTACTGAGGTATATACAAATATAACACCAAAGCCGGCCAAAACTGGAATCCGCAACTTTTTTGGCAATCTCACCACGCCTGTCCGTTTTGTTAGCTGCCACCTTCAGGGAAAGACCACAGTTGCTGATGTGGAATTAAATCGCTTCCTGATCAATACTACAGCAGGTATTCTGGGCTTCGGTGATCCGGCAAAGGACCAACACGGCTTGGAACCTCCGGCAAAAGAAGACCTGGGTCAAACCTTGGCGACATACGGTTTGGGCGACGGTTTCTATATCGTTTGGCCGTTGCTCGGTCCATCAACTCTGCGTGATTCAGCAGGTAAGCTGGGCGGGGTGTTTCTGAATCCAATTTACTACGTTGAACCTGCAGAAATCGCTATCGGTATCAGCACTACGGGTTTCATCAACGAAAACTCATTTCACATAGGTGAGTACGAAAATCTCAAGTCCGATGCGATTGATTCCTATATAACGATTCGTGAAGTCTATATCCAATACCGACGTAAACAAATCAAAGAGTAGCCCTGTGATGTATAAAATTTGAGGTGCTAAACAGATGGTGCCCTTGATAAATTAATTGTAAATGTGGAAATTTATTCTAAAATATTTATGGGTACTGCTTCGCAGCTTGATGCACTTAAACACAAAATTAAAGAAGAAATTAAAGCTTCGATCGTTATTGGCGCGACTATTGTATTGCATGAACCTGGATTTCTACCTATTTCAGAGGGTAAAGCAGTACGGGTAATTGACTCAAGAAAAGCTTTTTAGGGGATTTAAGAAAATGGCAAAACAGCTAAATATATTCATCGAAAACAGGCCCGGCAGATTGGAATCTGTAACTCAGAGCTTGCTTGAATGCGAGATTAATGTCAGAGCTTTTGCTTTGCAGAATCGGGGCGATCATGGATTAATGAAGTTGATCGTTGACCAACCTGATAGAGCGTATCTTGAAATGGCAAATAAGAATTTTGCCTGTGCCCTTAAGGACATTCTGGCAGTATCTATATCCGATCAGCCGGGAAATTTACATAAACTAATGACCGCCTTAGCTCAGAATAAAATAAACATCGTTGATGCTTATGGATTCGTTTTACAACCTGAGAAGCGAGGTTTGTGTTGTCTTGAGATAGATGACATGAAGAACACAAATGCTCAAGAGGTTGTTAAAAAAATAGGTTTTGATGTGCTTGATGACGAAGAATTATATAGCCTATGACAAAACCTAAGGAGATCATAAAAACCGGGATGTCAAAAAAGTTTTGGGTATTGACCTGGTCGTTAGTTGTTATTGTTTGGTAATTGAATTGGACAGCAATGGAAGAAGGTTTATTTTTATCCCCGTGAAAATCTTTTTGCAAGGCAGACTACGAAAAGCGCCATGAGGAAGCCTCCGGCTGTGGCTTGTGTCATGGCTATGATCCTGCAAATAGAATTTGGTTCGGGGTAGAGGTCGCCATAGCCGAGTGTTGTAAAGGTTATCATTGAAAAGTATAGGCCCTGGAGGAAATCGTTTTCAGTTGGTCCGGTTCTGTATGCGAGCATGTTCGGCTGAGCGTAAAGGAATGCACATGTAATGATGATGACGGCGCTTGCAAGGAGTACTCTTACCGGTCTTTCGCCGTATCCGAACAGTATTTTTCCAAAGATAAGCTCTGGCAGTAATCTTATAGAAGTTATTGATTTTTTTATTTTTGCATTTAACGGTAGTTTGTCGTAGTTTTGGCCTTTGGATTTTGTTCGCAAGCCTGCACATCTTTCATTGTAGAAGCATTCTCCGGCGAAGTGATAGTAACCTGCTTCCTGGGCGGATTGTTTTGCAAATCTCCAGAAGGACTCATCGTCGCCGAATTTTTTTCTTGCGAATTTTATATTTTCAAATTCTGGTACGGATCGGCTTGAGGAATAAACACCGCTAAAATCAGTAATTGAATTGAATGTGGTGTTTTTGAAGTTTACGCCTTTTACGAAATGGGTGTTAGTAAACCTTGCAGAGGAATTGAAGAGTGCATCTGGTATCAGTGTGTAGCCTTCGAATGAAGTTGTGCGGAATTTGGCATCGCCATCTATTACAGCATTTTTGAAGGTGACGACACCTCGGAATGAGCAGCCATCGAAACCGGCAGTCTTGCAAAAGTGGGCATTTCTGAAACGGCATTGGGCATGAAAAGCAGAGCTGTTGAAGATCACATCATTTTGGAATACAGCTGATATACTGTCGGGGTCTGACCATGGTCCAGAGAAGACGACGTTTTCTTCAAAAGTGCATTTGTCGAAGACTATCGGCTGGGCGAAGATGATTTTTTTACAATTTTGTTCTTCTTTGATATTTAAGTTTTGTATGTCGAATTTTTCTGATTCGTCAAAGAGTCGATTTATGTCCATGGAGCCAGTTATCGTACACTGGCTGAGTTTGATTTCGAGTCCGTCGGCTAATGCCTGAAGAGTATCGGTTGCTGTAACGTTTTGTTTTTCTCTTTGGAAAGTCATTTTGGTAGCAAGTCAAATTTCCTGCGATTGCAGCAGTTCAATA
>JADHXY010000038.1 GCA_016782755.1 Phycisphaerae bacterium
CCGGTGTTTTTTATATTATGCTCGGTGTGCGGTGGTATGTATGCGACTTTTCCGGCTGCGACGTCGAAGGCTTTTTGATTTTTTCCTATGATTGCCTGGCCTGTGCCCTGGAGGAAAATCAGTGCTTCTTCGCGTGCTTCGGTGCTATGGAGGCCGCATTCGCTGCCTTGTTCGAGGTAGACCCTGCCGACTTTCAAGCCAAGGGTATCGGCTTTGTCGCAAAGGACTCGCTGGTATTCTTTTTTGTCATTTAGGTCTACGACTTTCGGCTGATTCATTTTAAGTACTCCGCTAAATAGTGATTTTCCAGCTATTAGAAAAGCGTAATAAGTATTTGTCAATTATATATTTGACAGGGGATGGCAGATTTGATAAAAGTTTAGTGTTACGAATTTGAGATTTTTATGCGCACGAAAGGAATCGGAATGAGAAAAGTTTTTTTTGCATTGTGGCTGTGTCTGGTATTTCTGGCAGGTTTGAATCCGGCGGCTATGGGTGCTGGGGGCGAGATAGCTGGTATTGAAAATGTGAGCAGCGGACTTGCAAGTTTGAATGCACAGATGGCGGATAGCGGGCTGGAGTTTGGTTTTGGGGTGACGAATGTTTATCTTCAGAATGTTCGCGGCGGACTTAGTAAGCATAATAAGGCGGGCAGGTTTGCTGGCAGTTATGATCTGGAACTCACGGCTGATCTGCAAAAACTGTTCGGGGCCGATGGCGGTATTATTTATGTTCATACCGAGGGCAGATGGTCGAAGACGGATTATGATGGCAAATCGGTTGGGAGTGTGTTTGGCGTGAACGGCGATTACGGCGGCAGGCGTTCGATGGATGTTGTTGAGCTTTGGTATGAAGGGCGAGCGTTGGATGGTAGTTTGGTTTTTCGGGCGGGTAAGATGGATTTGACTGGCGGTTTTGAATGTCACGGCTGTCCGGTGTCTTTTGATGGAAGTGCGTTTGCTAACGATGAGTCCGCACAGTTTCTCAATAGTGCGCTTGTGAATAATCCGACGATACCGTTTCCGGATTATGCCTTAGCGGTTTCGATGTTTTATAATCCTTCGGATACGTGGTATGTGTCGGCAGCGGCTGCGGATGCACAGAATGATGCGCGGGAAACGGGTTTCAGGACGACATTTCACGATGAGGATTATTTTTTCTACGTATTTGAAGCCGGTATTACGCCGGAGTTTAGTTCGCAGAATGGGCCGCTGCAGGGTGCGTATCGGGTGGGTTTGTGGTTCGATCCTCAGCCGAAGGCAAATTCTGACGGGAGTAAAAATTATCGGGATGATACCGGGGTTTATCTGAGCTTCGATCAGATGGTTTCTAAGGAGAATTCTAACCCGGAAGACGGGCAGGGGCTTGGTGTGTTTTTCCGTTATGGATATGCGAGCAGTAAGCGAAACGATGTTACTAATTTCGTGAGTGCGGGTTTGCAGTATCAGGGACTTTTCGAGGGTCGCGATGATGATGTTCTGGGTTTTGGTTTTGCTCATGGAAGTATGAGCGACTCGGCTGATACAACTTATACCGATGATCATGAATATGCGGCTGAACTTTACTACAATGCTCAAATCACAGATTGTGTTAGTGTAAGTCCTTTGATTCAGTATATTGCAAATCCGGGTGCGGTTGACGGTGTGAGTGATGCGGTAGTTTTGGGAATTAGAACACAAATAACTTTTTAAGCAAATTTGGAGAAAATTAAAATGCACATGTTAAATGAACTTTTGTCGGTTCCTGTGGCGGCTGGTACTTTGGCGGTGGCTGGCGGCGGGATTGCTTTTATTTGCAGGAAAGTCGGTAAGGTTATTACATCGGAAAAGGTCGCTCTGATGGGGATAATGGGGGCGTTTGTTTTTGCGGCGCAGATGGTGAATATCCCGCTTCCGGGGATGCCGGGTACGAGCGGGCATATGGTGGGGGCGGTACTGCTGGCGATAATATTAGGGCCTCATGCCGCGGCGATTGCGATAACATCGGTGGTGATGGTTCAGTGCTTGATTTTTCAGGATGGCGGGCTGCTGGCGCTGGGGTGCAATATAATTAATATGGGGCTGGTTCCGTGCTATCTTGGATATTATGTTTACAAATTGATATCTGCGGGGAAGTCGGGGAGTGTGAGGATATATGTTGCGGCAATGGCGGCGTGCCTGGTTGCTATCGAGACGGGGGCAATTCTGGTTCCTGTCGAGGCGTTGCTTTCGGGGGTATTGTCTGTACCGTTTTTGACTTTTTTGAAGACGATGGTGGCTGTGCATCTTATTATAGGGCTGATAGAAGGTGTTATCACGGTTGGGGTGTTGGGTTATTTGCAGCAGGTGCGTGGTGACATTTTTTCTTTCGGTGCGGGCGGTAAGATAAGGATGAGCAAAAGAAAAGTGATGGTAACATTTTTGATTTTCACGGTCGTTATAGGTGCCGGATTGTCGTTGCTTGCCTCTGATAAGCCGGATGGTCTTGAATGGAGTTATGCAGATCGGCCTGACCAGATGGATTTCGAGCCTATGGTTTCTAATGGCGATGCGAAGATCGAGGCTGTTGATAAATTTCAGGCTGAATATTCACCGATGCCGGATTATTCGATAAGAAGTTCGGAAGAAGTGTCAGCGGCATGGACGAGTTTCGCCGGAGTAGTCGGGGCGATTTTGACGATGGGGTTTATCTGGGGAATTGCGCGTATTATCAGGTCGAATGATAAAAAGGGTTTTGGAAACTAATGCATCATGCTCACATAGACAAGTTTGCTTATCAGGATTCGCCGATCCATCGGCTGGACAGCAGAGTGAAATTTATTGTGGTAATGGTTTTTACTTTTTTGGTGATATCATTGCCTGTCGATTCTTTTGGGATATTGTTCTGTTATGCTGTGTGGCCTTTTGCGATTTTGGTTATCGGGAGGATACCGCTTAAATTCGCATTCAAGCAGGTCTTAATCGTTAGCCCGTTTATACTTTTTTTGGCGTTGAGCTATCCTTTTTATGAGCGGGGTTTGGTGAGGACAGAGTTTGGACCGTGGAATTTTGAAATATCCCTGGGGTGGGTAAAATGCTTTACGATATCAGGGAAATTTACGGTTACGGTGCTGGCACTTATCGCTCTTGTATCGACGACGAAATTCAGTAACCTTTTGAGCGGATTGGGGCGGCTGGGCTTTCCAAAGCTTCTTGTTATGCAGTTGGGATTTCTTTACAGGTATATATTTGTTTTGATCGATAAGGCACAGCATATCCTTATGGCAAGGTCTTCGAGGAGGATGAGGAGTCTTGGTGTGAAACGGGAAGTAAAGGTGGCTGCTTCGATGGCAGGTTCGCTGCTGATTCGGAGTATTGACAGTGCGGAAAAAATAAATATCGCTATGCAGGCGCGCGGCTTCAGCGGGACGTGGAAAAGTGTTAATGAACAAAAATTCCGCCGGGGGGACTTATTGTTTGCATTGGTGTGCGGGGCTTTTATAATGGCTTTGCATTTTATTGTAAGACCTTTTTTGATTTAGGCTGTTATGTCGAAAGCGATTGAAATCCGGAATTATTGCTATAAGTACTCTGACAGTACGGTTGCGCTTAAGGATATTAACCTGTCGGTCGAGCATGGTGAGCGTGTGGTTTTGATCGGTGCTAATGGTGCGGGCAAATCTACACTTCTGCTTGCAATGGGCGGCTTTGTTAAGGGTGAGGGGGAAATTATAATTGATGGGGTGGAGCTGAAACGCAAAAACCTCAAAAAGATCAGGACTGTGATTGGCAGCTGCCTTGAGAATCCTGATGATCAGCTTTTTATGCCAACGTTGTTTGATGATATTGCGTTCGGGCCGATGAATATGGGTTGCGATGCTGATGAAGTGAAAAAACGGGTCGAGCAGGCGCTTGCAACGGTTGGTCTTGGTTCGATGGGTCATAAGGCGGGGCATCATCTATCGGCTGGGCAGAAGAGGGCGGCGGCATTGGCGACGATACTTTCGATGTCACCATCTGTGATAACTCTCGACGAGCCGGACGGCAGTCTTGATCCGAGGAATAGAAATAATATAACGGCCTTGCTAAAGGGTCTCGAGCAGACCCTGATCATAGCGACCTGTAATATGAATTTTGCGGCGGCGATTGCTGATCGTGCGGTATTGATAGATGACGGATGTATAGCCGCTGATGGGGTGGCTGAAGAAATACTCTATGATCGCGAATTGATGGTGGGATATGGTCTTGAGGTTCCGGGCGGGAGCGGCTGAGAGATCGGCCAATTGCGGTACAATCTTATTGTCTTAATTCCCTTGACTTGAGCAGTGATTTAGCTATTTTATGTTCAGAGAAAATTAATTTTTACACACGAGCGGACAAATGGCAAAAGGTAGCTTCACGGCGACAATCGGCTATAACAAAAGAATAGGCAAAAGTTTTTACAAGATCGGACTTGAGTTTTCGGGTGCGAGTGCAGAGGTTTTTGCAGATGTAAAGCCGGGGCAGTTCGTCGAGATTGACCTTTGCCATGCGAGCCTTCCGGCGGATAATAAAATACCAGGCGAGCTTTGCGATAGTGCCGGGCGAAATATTATTTTGCGAAGGCCGTTCAGCTTTTCGGATATAGCTGTCGAAAAAGGTAAAACGACGGTTGAGATACTGTACTGTACGGTTGGGCCGGCGAGTTTGCGGATGTCGAATCTCGAAGCGGGCGATAGTGTTAGTGTGATCGGGCCGCTTGGAAATGGGTTCGGGATGCCGGAGGGAAAGACAACTGCCCTGCTGGTACTTGGCGGTACGGGTGCCGGGCCGATTATTCATCTGGCAAAGCAGTTAAAAAACTACCCGCAAATTCAAAAGATCGCCTTTGTGGGGGCAAGGAGCGTTGAGGATTTGCCTTTTGAGAAAATAGCCGATTGTATCGGGGCGGAGGGCGGCGATTACTTAGCGGAATTTTCGGGGACTGATACGCAGACCTTTGTATCTACCGATGATGGCTCAGTGGGTAGTAAGGGTTTTGTTACGGATATTCTTTACCGTTATCTCAAACAGAGCGGGGTTGAGCGGCGGGAAATTATGGTTTATGCCTGCGGGCCGGAGCCGATGCTGGCAAGGGTTGCGCAGATCGCCGAGAGCGAGAATATAGATTGCCAGGTTAGCCTTGAGAGGCGGATGGCATGCGGGATAGGTTTGTGCCAGAGTTGTGCGGTGGAGTGCAAGGCCGGCGATTCGGGACAGAGCATTTATAAGATGTGCTGTAAGGACGGGCCGGTATTTGATGCGAGTGAAGTGGTTTTTTGATTATGAATAATAATGTCGATATGAGTGTTGATTTTGGTGGTTTGAAGCTGGCTGGGCCGGTTTTTACGGCTTCGGGTACTTGCGGATATGCGGACGAGCTTGGGGACTTTATGGATTTAGGGTGTCTTGGCGGTTTTATTACCAAGAGCATAACAGTCGAGCCGCGAAAGGGTAATCCGACGCCGCGAATTGTCGAAACTGATTCGGGGATGCTGAATGCAATCGGGCTGGCGAATATCGGGCTGGATAACTTTATCGAAGAAAAGCTGCCGATACTTGGCGGGATGTCTTGTGCGGTGTTTGTCAATATTGCGGGCAAGTCGGCGGAAGAATATATCGAGGTTGCCAGGCGGCTTTGCGGGTTTGAGCAGATAGCCGGGTTTGAGCTGAATATAAGCTGTCCGAATGTGAAAAAAGGCGGTATTGCTTTCGGGACTGATCCTGTGCAGGTGGCAGAGATAACGAAAAAGGTTAAAAAGGCTGGCGGCGGGAAAAAACTCATGGTTAAGCTTTCGCCAAATGTTACTGATATATCGGCGACTGCCCGGGCGGCTGTGGAGGCGGGTGCGGATGCTTTGAGCTTGATTAATACTTTTATGGCGATGGTTATTGATATCGAAAGCGGCAAACCGGTACTGGCTAACAGGACGGGCGGACTTTCGGGGCCGGCTATAAAGCCGATAGCGGTTTATATGGTGAACAAGGTTTATAACGAGGTTACAAAAGGGACGGGTGTGCCGATTCTCGGGTCAGGCGGAATACGGACAGGCAGCGATGCGGTGGAGTTTATGATGGCTGGTGCAAGTGCGGTTGCGGTGGGGACGGCGAGTTTTATCGAACCGGCCAGCTGTGAAAAAATAGCCGCGGGTATCGAAGATTATTGCAGCAAAAAAGGGATAGACTCGTTAAAAAAACTTACGGGTTCTCTTTGCTGAAAAAATTTGTTATTATTCGCTTATGAATACGATCAAATTATTACAGGATTATTTTCCGACAGCTGTTTTCACCGGCAGGAGCCTGCTTTTTATAAGTGAGGATTGGCGGATAGAGCTTACTGAGCATAAGGAGACAGATTACAGCAAACAAGAAGGCGATGCGAGTGTGATACGGCTGAGGGTTTTCAAAAAGGCCCTGAGCGGACAGTTTGTTGCCGGACATTATGAAGATTTTCAGATAGCGAGGATCGGTGAACTGGCGGAGCAGATCGAAAAATATGTTCAAATGGCGGTAGGGGCAAACCTGCGGGGAAAGAACGGTGAGGGCAATGGAGCGAGCGATTACGATTTTTGATACAACATGAGCGAATAATAAAAATGCCGGCTATAAAGATTGAAAATATTGATGGGGGTATTGTTTTTCTGGCTAAGATAGTTCCAGCCAGCAGCAAGACACAGATTTCAGGGGTACTTGATGAGATGTTAAAGGTGAAGGTTTCGGCTGCACCTGAAAAAGGTAAAGCCAATAAGTGCCTTATAACTTTTCTGGCGAAGAAATTGGGTTTGAAAAAAAAGGACATCGAGATAATATCAGGTCAGACTAATCCGGTTAAAAAAGTTCAGGTGATCGGCATCGGCAGTAAAGAATTTTTGAGAAAACTCGGGCTTGATTCGGAATGATTTTTAAATGTCAGAATATCTAAATAATTCAACTCTCGATGGCCCGGATGAGACTTCGCTTAAATATATGCTCAAGCTGGCCGGGCCGATGATCATTACGAATATATCTTTTACGACAATGCAGTTTGTCGATCGTTTTATGGTTTCGAGGTTGGGAACGAATGAGTTAGCTGCGGTCTTGCCGGCAGGAATAGTGAGCTTCATTCCGGCGAGCTTTGCCATTGGCGCTATGACAAGTGTGAGTACGTTTGTCAGCCAGAGTTATGGGCGGGGCGAATACGACAACTGTGCAAAATATTGCTGGCAGGCGATATACATGGGTTTAGTTTTTATGTTGGCTGTGGCAACAGTATTGTGGGTGGCGGCTCCGTGGATATTCAGTCTTCAGGGATTTGAGCCGGAGGTTGTAAAGCTTGAGGTTATGTATCTTCGTATTATGCTTTATTCTCAGTTTCTGGCGGTTTTTATATGGTCGAGCAGCCAGTTTTTTATGGGTATTCACCGGCCTGTAATTACGATGTACGCTGCTTTGGCTGGTCAGGTGGTGAATATTGTAGCAAATTATCTGCTGATATTCGGCAAGTTCGGTTTTCCCCAAATGGGACTCGAAGGTGCGGCATGGGGGACATTTATTGGAATATTTGTCGGTGCTTTTATCAGGATGCTGGTATTTCTTACGGGCGATACTAATCGAAGATTTAAGACAGCCGGCTCGCTTAAGTTAGATTTCCAAAGGATGAAAGACCTTTTGAAAATTGGCACCCCTGCCGGATTCGGATTGATGGTAGATGTGGCTGTGTGGGCGATGATCGTTGTGGCGATGGTCGGCAGGTTCGGCAAAGAAGCCGTAGCAGCGACAAGCGTAGTTCTTTCGTGTACGAATGTTTCAGTAATGCCGATCGTTGGGTTCGGTACGGCACTTTCGGCGGCTGTGGGCAAATCGATAGGCAAGGGCAGGAAGGATATCGCAGTTAAACAAACGAATATTTGTCTCAAGGCAGCGTTCGTTTATATGGGATTTATGGGTTTGTGCTTTTTTGTTTTCAGAGAACAGATCATGGGGTTCTGGTCGGATGATCCGGTGGTTATCGCCGCGGGAGTAAATATCCTTATCTGTGCGGCACTGTTCCAGATTTTTGATGCGGCTACGGTTACTTTTGTTGGTGCATTGCGAGGAGCCGGTGACACGTTGTGGCTTGCGGTTATATCGGCGATAGGATCATTTGTGGTATTGGGGATAGCCGGTGCTGTGATGGTGATTTTCTTCCCGCAGTTAGGCTCACTTGGCCCGTGGATAGCGGCTACTATTAATATTGTATTTCTTGGTATAGCGAATTTTTACCGCTTTAAGAGTAATCGCTGGATGCGGATAGACCTTTTCAAGCGACGGCCTGTGGGTTTGCCTGTCGAGGTTGAAAAAATTGAATAGTATCAGCCGTAATTCTTCGGGATACGATAGTTTAAGGAAACCTCTAAAAATGATCAATACGATCATTACGCTGCTGAACATCATTAAATATCCAGCAGCATAAAATCGTTTAACAACAACTCCGCTTAAAAAACTTTGCAGAAGTCGTTATATATATTCATTGTGTACGAGATTTTTTTCTGGCGGCTATGCAGCTTTGTTTCCTGATTTCCAGTATTTATCCCATTGGTTGCTGTAATATATGCTGGCTAATGCCATTACAGATTCAGCATTGTCTTTGTCCCACTTCATTCCAGAGCCTTTCAGCCGTTGGGTTAGGCAGCCACAGAACGACTCGGTAGGCCCTGAACCTATATCATATCCCAAATCAAGGAACGAAGGGTAATCGGTCATTGCAATGCGTTTGGCAATATATTCTCGTAAGTTTTTCAGCTCGGATCGTTTCACATCATCGGCCAACTCTTTTAGGCACTGGCCCAAATGATCAAGCAGTACCAATGAACCTTGATTTTTGGCAACTGTCATCATTTTTTCTTTCCAGGCCAAAGCCTCTTTACTTCCTTCGCCAAATAGCACCTGGCTTGCCTTGGTTACGTGCTCTCGGAAGTGATAATAATCCAGTATGTTTTCATCAAGCATCGGCAACTGAATATTGTATTGGTTGAGTATCCAGGTAGCTCCATCAGTTACGGAATATTTATGTTGGGCCTGTGATATATTCAGCTTTCGACCAACCTGCCGCATTATACGGCCGGCAACCTCATGATTACCGCTTGTACCGACAACATATTGATGAGTTTTTTCCTTGTCATAAAATGCGACTACCTTGAACTCCTTATAGGGACCATCGCTTCCTTTACGTGGACGTGATGCTTTGGCCGTGCTTTTGCGTTTTTCCTTTTTACGTTTAGCTGCTTGTGTCCTTCTACGCTTACACTTTTGCGTCTCTGTAACCAAGGGCACCATAACACCATCTGTACCGGTAATAATTGTTGTATCGGTACAATCTTCGGCTTTAAAGTCCGGGCCTGTTTGGCTTTTATGTTGGGCCTGCGATATTGCCGAGCCCTCACGTTCTACTATCCGGCGAACGATACTCGAACTTATGTTCAACTGGGCCAAACGTTTTATATTTTTGCTGGCCGGAACAAAAGCATTATTAAGACTTTCTCTGCAACATATCTCACGGACACCAAGACTGTAATTGATTGATTCTACACCCAGTAGAATATCCATCGGAACAACTGTGCCATGATCTTCATTCCAAAAAATCGTCCGAACAAATTCCAGGCGACCGTTAACTGTTAAATGAGAAGTTTTTTGTTTGCCCTTATTTTTCCATTTCATTTGTGGATAACTCTGCCGAGGGGGAAAAAGCCCGCTGGTTTTTTGCCAGCAGGCTAATGGCCTTTTGATAGGTCTGTTGCCGAAACTCCGCATGGGCGTCCCGGACTTGTTCTTCGCTTTGATCTATGATAAATCCTGCCTGGGCATTATTGATTGCATCTGCGACTTTTTGAGCCATACATTCAACATCAATACCGATTTCCGCCAAAATCTGCTCCGCTGTAACTCGTTTTTCTTCCATGACTTACCTCGTAAATAAAAAAACAAAACCATTTAAAAATACGCTTAGGTAACTCATTGTACAACAAGCACTTACATCGCGCCATTAAAAAATCTCACACACTATTCATTTTTAATTAGTATGGCCGTGAACATTTGAGGTTCTGAATCCGAAAATAGCAATGACCACAAAGCAGATCAGCGGCAGTACAAACGAAACACGTACACTCGAGAGAGTCATAAAGCCAAGGTTGAAGGCATTCATATCCATGATAGCCGCTTGCATAGGAGGCATGAGACATCCGCCGCCAATAGCCATGATCAGCCCGGCAGCACCAAGCTTCGCATCGTCGCCGAGGCCCTTAAGAGCGATACCGTAAATCGTGGGGAACATCAGCGACATACATGCCGAGACACCCATAAGGCAATACAGGCCAACCATTCCCTTGATAAAGATCGTACCGCCAACCAATAAAAAGCCGCCGATAGCAAGATTCATCAGCAACCCGCCAGGGCTGAAAAATTTGAGCAGGAATGTGCAGATAAATCTCGATGAGACAAAGATTATCATTGCGATTATGTTATAGCTTTGAGCGGTGGCTTTTTCCATGCCCAATTCGTTAACACCGTACTGAATGATGAACGTCCAGCACATGATCTGGGCACCGACATAAAAGGCCTGTGCCACAACGCCTTCGAGATACTTTGCATTATGGAAAAGTCGTCCGAACGTGGCGCCGATATTAAGTTTATTATCATCCTCACCCTTGGTCTTGGGAAGTTTCGCTATCGCGAAAATTATCAGGGCGACAAGTACGACAAGACCAAGAACCGTATAAGGGCCGATGATCACACCCAGGTCGTGTTGCTGAATCTCGGCAAATTTTTCAGCCGCTGTTTCCCGCAGTACCCTTCGTCCTGCTTCATCGGTCTTATCGAGATTTGCTAATATCAACTGGCCTGCCACAAACATCCCCATAATAGACCCCATCGGATTGAAAGACTGAGCAAAATTCAGACGGCGGGTAGAAGTTTCCTCAGAACCCATTGCGAGAATATAAGGGTTGGCACTGGTTTCGAGAAACGAAAGTCCGCATGTGAGAATAAAATATGATAGCAGAAACGCCCAGAATTGCATTATTATCCCCGAAGGAATGAACAGAAGGCATCCGGTTGCATAAAGTGTGAGTCCGAGCAAAATTCCGCTTTTATAGGTAAAACGCTTTATGAACAAAGCCGCCGGTATTGCCATCACACAGTAGCCACCGTAAAATGCGAATTGAACCAGTGAGCTTTCAAAATTACTGATAAGCAAAATGTTCTTGAAAGCGGCGACCATGGGATTTGTAATATCGTTTGCAAATCCCCAGAGCGCGAATAAAAAAGTCACCAGGATGAAGGATAGAAGATAATTACCCGGGATTATTTTTGTTTTTGTACTTTCTGACAAGGTGGTATCTGCCATTATTAAACCTTTCAATATTAGTAATAATTCACTATTTAACGAAACAGCCGATAATCAGCCAAGATCACTACCTGGCTAAGATTACGCATAGAAACTTTCGATTTGTCTTTATGTGTTGGAAACCGTATCCTTATATCTCCTCATCTGATACTGCTTAATTCAAAGATAGCTTTGGTCTGAAGTTCAACAATCTGTAGAAAGCTAAATGATAGAGGGATATTAAGGCAACAAAATATAAAAGTCAAAGTTTTTTTAACAGGCGGGATACGGCTTGGGGGGCGAGACGATTTTTGCCGCAAATTGAATAAAAAACGCACTTTGGGCTAAATTTCTTGCAATTTTGCCTTGTTGCGTGTATAGAATATTCTTTGATTCCTGGAGAGGTGTCCGAGCGGCTTAAGGAGCCGGTTTCGAAAACCGGTGTGCCCTATGGGGTACCGCGGGTTCGAATCCCGCCCTTTCCGGTTTAATTGATTCCCGATGAACAGGGATGTCGCCCTGCTCCGTATTGGTTGTTGGTTTCCGAAGGACGGGATTTTCAATATTCACTTATCAATGAGCTAAATCCCAAGAACGAAAACACAAATCCAAGATTTTGAGCCGAATATTATTTTTTGCGCAGGACAAGAAGCTTTTCATTATTTTACTTTTTTTCCCACACGGATTCCATTTCTTCCAATGTCAGGCCCTTGGTTTCAGGTACAAATTTCCAGACAAATAAGGCTGCGAGAACGGACATGGCTGCATATATCCAGAACGCGAAACCATGATGGAATTTCTCGATTAGTACGGAGTTTTTGTCCATTATCGGGAACGTCCAACTGATCATGTAGTTGGCAATCCACTGGGCGGCAACGGCTATGGCCATTGCTTTGCCGCGGATTTTGTTCGGGAAGATTTCTGCCAGGAGTACCCAGGTTACCGGTCCCCAGGATATAGCAAAACCGGCTATGTAAAGCAGCATACACAAGAGACTGCCGACACCCATGTATTCTAAATAAAATGTCATTCCTAATGCAAACATGCCGACGGCCATCGTTATCGCGCCAGTGATCTGTAAAAATTTGCGGCCCAGTTTATCAACCGTCATTATAGCGACAACCGTAAAGATCAGGTTCACTGCCCCGACAATAATAGTCTGAAGCAAAGCGCCATCGGTGTCGATGTTCATGTTTTTAAATATCTCAGGTGCATAATAAAGAACAACATTAATGCCGACAAACTGTTGAAAAACAGAAAGCATAATTCCAATAAAAATCACCAGGAAACCGAAACTGAACAATTTCCCGGATTGGTGGTGCTGAAGTGATGCCTTAATTTCTTCCATTTCCAATGCTACAATATCCGGTGAGACACGGTTCATTACTTTCACTGCCTGATCTTCCTTACCTTTGAGAACCAGCCAGCGGGGGCTTTCAGGGATAAAGAAAAGTAGAATGGCAAAGAGAACAGCCGGAATCGTCTCAGAGGCAAACATCCACCGCCATCCAATCTCATGAAGCCACAGTTCATCTCCGCCTCTGGAAATAAAATAGTTCACAAAATAAACCACAAGCATGCCGAAAATGATAGCGAACTGGTTCCAGGAAACTAATTTACCACGTATGTTTGGCGGCACAATCTCGGCAATATACATGGGAGACAACATCGAGGCCAGGCCAACACCGATACCTCCTATAATTCGATAGATAATAAAGTGTACAGTGTATTCGGCTCCACCGGTTCCGAACCCCGCAAAAAATATCTCCGGCCATGCCGAGCCGATTGCCGAAATAGTAAAAAGAACCGCTACTAACTGCAGGCCCTTTTTTCGTCCTAACCGATCGCTGACCACACCGCCAAGCAGGCCGCCAATAATGCAGCCAATCAAAGCACTTGAAACGATCATACCGCTTAATGAATTAGCCTGTAATTCGGGCAGATTATGCGGTTCGACAAAATTTTTGTTTAGCGAACTAACCGTCCCCGAAATAACGGCAGTATCGTATCCAAACAAAAGCCCGCCAAATGTCGCTATAACAGTGATCAATATCAAATACAAACCGATCTTAACTTTGCTCTCTTCTCGTGCCATAGATATTCCTCTTTCTTTAGAAATATTATATTCATTTTGCGCCAGATAGAGTCAAATCACTCTTTCCGGTGTGTTACTGCATTAAACAGGTCATTGATATTGCCGCTTTAGCAAATGTAATCATTCAAAATATTTTCAAGTAGTTCCTGACGTCCGCTTCTAAGAGTCGGCTCTCCGTTTTCGAGGATGTATTTTTCCATATCTTCAAAGGTTGCGTTACCCTTTTCGATTTTCTGGCCGAATCCGCCGTCCCAGCCGGCATAACGTTCTTTGATTTCGTTTTCGAGTGCCCCGTCTTCGAGCATTTTCGCAGCAATCTTCAATCCTCTGGCGAAACTATCCATTGACCCGACATGGGCATAGAATAAATCGACAGGGTCGATGGACTGCCTGCGGAGTTTTGCGTCAAAGTTCAAACCGCCCGTGGTGAATCCGCCATCCTTGAGAATCGTATACATTGCCAGGGTCGTCTCATAGATGTTCGTCGGGAACTGATCTGTGTCCCAGCCAAGCAGCATATCGCCCCTGTTGGCATCGACCGAACCCAGAACACCGTTAGCTGTACATAATGCCAGTTCGTGCTGGAAGTCATGCCCAGCCAGCGTAGCGTGGTTTGCCTCAATGTTCATTTTGAAGTGTTCCACAAGTCCGTATTTCTGTAAAAAGGCAATACAGTTGCCAGCATCGAAATCATACTGATGCTTTGTGGGTTCTTTTGGTTTTGGTTCAATTAAGAGTTGGCCTTTGAAACCGATGTTTTTCTTGTGCTCAACCGCCATCTTCAAAAGCATGGCAAGGTGATCGAGTTCCCTGCCCATGTCGGTATTGAGAAGCGTATCATAGCCCTCGCGTCCACCCCAGAAGACATATCCCTGTCCACCCAATTCGTAAGTTATTTCCATTGCTTTTTTGACCTGGCTGGCTGCATATGCGAAAACTTCTGGTGAAGGGTTAGTTCCGGCACCTGCAAGAAATCTTCTGTGCGAAAACGCGTTTGTTGTACCCCAAAGTAATTTAATACCTGTGTCATTTTGCAGCTTTTTTGCTTTGGCAACGATCTTGTCCAGTCTTGCATTCGTTTCGGCAAGACTGTCAGCCTCGGGGGCAATATCCCGATCGTGAAAGCACCAGAAATTGACACCAAGCTTTGTGAAAAATTCAAAGGCAGCTTCAATCGTGTCTTCTGCAACCTGCATTGGGTCGGATGAGTTGTTGTAATTTCTTATCATGGTTGGCCCGCCGAAGGGGTCTGCCCCCGATCCCTTGAAAGTGTGCCAGTAACAAACCGCAAAACGTAGATGTTCGGCTAACGTTTTGCCCATGACAACCTCGTCCGGATTATAATACCGGAACGCCAAAGGATTTTTTGAATCTTTACCTTCATATTTAATCTTTTCGACTTCGGGAAAAAATTCTTTCATTGCCAATTCTCCATTATAGTTTTAAGATATAGATTTCCAATACATTCAACTGCACACTTATAGTTAAAAAACGCATAATCATCCGGCAAGCACACGGCTAACGTCTTTCCGGTTTATATTTTAGTCTGCTCTCGAAAATCATATATCTATTTTGCGTATTAATTTTCTTAAGCAATGACCTCTGCTTTCACATCGTTATATTTTTTAAGAAAGCCATCTGCATCATGGTAAATTTTGACATACTCAGGGTTCGGCTTAATAGGATCTCTTTTTTTAAGAAACGAGGAAGCGAATTCTTTGTCATTTACATTCGTTTTTTCGGCACATAATGCCATATAAGCACCAGAAACAGCGGCCCCCAATGCTGCACCACCTTTTTCTAATGGAATTATATTTCTGTTCCATATAGCAGCTACTTTTGCCATTATACCCGGACTTTCCGTTGCACCACCAGTTACATAGAGCGTATCATCATTTTGCATAAAACTTTTCGAATGCAAATAAACATCCGCCAGAGTTGATTCGACGATTCCTACAAAATCGGCTGCAAAATCTTTATTGTCGTAACCGATTCTTATCGGGCCGAAACTTTCGGAAACGGGAAACGACTCTTTTTCGGCTTGCCATAATAACATTCTACCTTTATTTCCGGGCGGCGTGTCATTGAGGGCTTTTTCGCTATGTACATAATCTTCCTTTTTCATACCGAAGGTTTGCCTTATGTCATCCCACCTTAATGCCCCATTAGTCCTGCAGCCAAACATAAAGGGATGGTCAAAGGCATCATACATCGCATTTGTAGAGCCTTCCATATCAAAGGTAAGGCCGTTTGTTTCAACCATATTTACAAAACTGGTACCCAAACTCAGCAGTGAGCCTTTTATTAGTATTTTTGTTTGCGGATTATCACCTGAACCAATGCCAATAGCACAGTTGGGGTTGAACCCGAATTTTTTAATGAAATAATTTGATATCTTACCAACCAGGGTCTTTCCTGATTTTAATACGGGAAGTTTTTCTGCTAACCCTTTTTCTGCCCCAGGCAACTCTTGTGAGACAGCGTTGATTAAAGCAGGAGACCATTGTTTCTTTTTATAATCCATTAAAGAGGTTCCGCAGGCATTGCCAAAATCGAGTGGAACGGTGGGGTCACCTGTTAATACAGCGGAAATCAGCGAACTGATTTGGGGTATTATCAAAGTATTTTCGTATTGCTGCGGATAATCCTGCCCTGTCTTTCTTATCCCGAAAGCACTGAATCGTAAAGG